>CAYNHK010000054.1:0-24581 GCA_964396875.1 uncultured Acidobacteriota bacterium
CTAGCCGCCGGTGAGCGGCTACTTCGCCGCCGCCACTTGAACCTGTACCGAGGCGCTCGACCAGAGGGTCTTCGCCTCGATGCGAAGGCTCTCTCCTTGAATCGAGAGACTCACGACGCGCCGATTCACCGTCACTTCCTGTTGGACGCTCGCGGGCAGACGCACGGTCCGGAAGATCGAATGGGGAAGCGTGACCATGACGCCCTTGCCGGCGAGGCCCTTGAGGAACGTGAGCATCTGCTCGGGTTTCATGAACGCGCCGCAGGTCCCGGATGTGTTCTGGGAACGCAGCGCTTCCTCCACGGTGGCCCATGAGGCGTCGGTGAGATCGATCAGCAGTCGCACCTTTCGATTGGGAAAGACCGGTGTGGCGGTGAGGTTTGCGCCGCTGTTCGCGAGCCGCATCGCCCCCCTGACCACATGCCGCTGCGGGAGCACGCGCCCGCGGATGCCGCGGTTCAACGCGAAGTCCTTGCAGACCACGTTGGCGAGGCCCGCGGAATCCCAACCGAAGTCGAGGGTCGCTTCGCCGAAGCTCTCGAGCACATTCACGGGGATGTCGAGATCGACCATGTTCGGCGCGCGGAGCGAGACCTGGGGCGTGCCCGCGCGAAGGTCGCCCACCATCTCGCCGAGCTCAACGCTCACGTTCCAGGCCCCCACCTTCACCTTCCCGAGGAACGTCTTCTTGCGGACTTCACCGGAGGCTTTCGCCTCGACGTCTTCCAGATCGACCTTCACATTGTCGAGATAGCGCTTCGCGATGTTGCCGGCCAGTTCTTCGATCAGGCTCGACCGTATGGCGACCACGACGGTTCCGCGATCGGCGAATGCCGCATTGACGAGCGGATCCTTCTCCGCCGCGGCCTCGAGACGCTTGTGGAGGTCGTCGTAGGTGCGTTGCAGGGCGGCCATTCTTGCGGGCGTTTCCGGCGGGGGCTCGGACGAACAGCCGGAAAGAACGGCGCAGGCCGCGAGGAGGACCGAAGGTGCAAGCTTCAAGGACGCACCTCGGCGAGCACGGTTGGGGCTGGACCCGAAAGGCCGGCGTCCACGAAGACCCAGAGCCTTCCGCCGAACACCTTGATCCGTCGCGCCGCGACGGTCAGGGGCAGCGTCTCCGCGGCGATCTGAAGACGCTTCGAATCCACCGCCGGTATGTCGAGCGCGTTCTCGAGGCGCACCGGGATTTCAAGCGGCCCCAGCAGGACGGAGAGGCCGCCCTCGGTGAGCGCTTCGGTGAGACGTCCCACCGGATCGTTGCGTCCGAGCGTCTCGGCATTCTCGGCTTCAACGGCAAGGATGCTCACGTTGCACCGGAGGAGACCGGAGACGCCATCGATCGTTACCGCGTCTATGGAACCGAACACGGTGACGCGCGCGCCCACGGGCTCGTCACCCACGGTCGCGGTGCCGGCCAGCTCGACCAGGGCCACACCGTCCCCGAATGAAGCGTCGACGGCGTCCACCCGCACCCGAAAGCCTCCGCCGATCTCGGCGTCCATGGGAGTCGCGGCCCGGAGCATGTCCTGGACCAGGGTCTGCTCCACGACGACGAGGATTCCCTTGAAGTCGAGAAGGGTTCCGCTCTCGGCGTCCCTGGTCAGTTCAAGGAGCGCCGTATTCTGGCGCGCGAGCAGCGCTTCACGAGCCGACTGTCGCGACGTCACGTCGCTCTGCCGCCGGTAGTGGACGAAGCCGACGACGAGCAGGGTGAAGCCCAGCAGAGCGATCCCGGCAACGCGCAGGACGCGCATGAGGCCGGCCCTTCTCAGGGCTCACGTCTTTGCGGCGCGGGAAGGAGCCATCCATCCCAGTTCATCGAGTGCGTCTTGCGGATGTCCCGGACCTGGCCGGGAGTCAAGGTCTCCTCGATGCCGCTCTCGGCCGCGGCCATGGCCTTCTTGATGCCCTCGCCTGCGTTCACGATCTGGTTGTGGAGATCGCGGCATTGACCGCCGGAGTAATCCGCCTGCACCCGCCCATCCCACAGGCCGAACCAGTCGCGTCCGCCGCCCTCGTTCGAAACCGGCTTCACCGCGCAGGCGGTGACGAAACCGCTCCAGAGTCCGTCCACGGCCTGGGCCTGGCGCGAAATAGCGGCGACCTCGGCGGCATACCGCGCGTGCGATTCAGCCCGTTCCGTGTCGGTGCGGCCCGGACGAACCGAGGGTCGAGGAGTCGCGGCCGGCCGGGTCGAGGTGACCGGGACAGGAGTCGTCATGACGCTCATCGCGCTGATCCTTCTTCGGCCCGGCCCGCCCCGGACGGTGACGATCACACGATCTCCCGCTTTGACGCTGGTGCTTGCGAGAAGGTCGTCGAGCACGAGGGTTTCTCTTCGACCCCGGGGCGTTCGCAGGACCACGACGCGTCTGAGCATATCGACCGAGACCACCACGGCGTTCGAGTAGGTGGGTGTCTCCGCCTGGGCGAGGACATCCGGGGCGCCGAGCGCCAGCACCGCGGCGGCGAAACCGAGGCTCTGAAAGAGGTTCTTCATGGTGGGACTAGCTAGCAATAGGGATGCCATGGAGAGCCAGGTGGCTGGCTATGGCATGGATGCTGCTCAGGATCGTTCGTCTTTGGAAAGGAGATTCGCTTGAGCAAAGTACTGCGCGGTGTTGTTGCGGGGTGGGGAGCCAAGAAATCCGGATGCGGCTGCATCGGGACCATCGTGATGTTCTTCGTGCTCTGGGTGCTGCTCGGGAACTTCGACATCTTCAAATAAGGAGACCGGCATGGCCCTTGCTCGCCCGATTCAGCCCGTCCTACTCGAAGTCCACAGGAGAAACAATGAAAGCCACCATAGTGAGAAGTCCCGGAATGATCCTGCTCGGCGCCTGGCTGATTCTGGTCAGTCTGTCGCCGCTGGTACCGCTGCTCGCGTCCCTCGGGATCCTCATCAACGTCACCGGCGTCGCCGCGGGCGTCCTGATCCTCATCGGTCGCTAGCCCCACTCCTCAAACCGGGCTTTCGAGAACAATCTACAAAATGCAGTCGATGACGTCCCTGCTTCTGCTCGGACTCGTGGTCGTTGAAGGCGCACTCCTTGGAGTCTTCGCGATCCGATCGCGCCGCGCGTCACTCCTGCGCCTCGCGGGTGACCGCGAGACGGCGCGCGAGATCACCCGTCTTCAACAGGAGGCGGGCCAGGCTCAGACCGACGCCGAGGCCGCGAACGGCCGCAAGGATGAGTTCCTCGCGACCCTGTCTCACGAGCTCCGCACACCTCTCACCGCGATCGTGGGCTGGGCGCATCTTCTGCAACGCGGCAAACTCTCCGCCGAAGAGACCGCGCGCGCGGTCGGCACCATCATCCGCAACGCCACCGCGCAGAATCAGATCATCGGAGAGCTTCTCGATGGATCGAAGGTCATGACCGGAAAACTCCAGATGGGCCTCCAGGTGGTGGATGTGACGGGCATCGTCCAGGCTGCTGTCGATACGGTGATGCCCGCGGTTGCGGCGAAGGGCATCGGCATCGAACTCGTCCGGGGCGACGCCGTGGCCGAGGTGATGGGGGACGCTGAGCGCCTCCATCAGGCGTTCTGGAATCTCCTCTCAAACGCGATCAAGTTCACGCCCCGGGGTGGCGAGGTGCGGGTGCGGGTTGGCCCTTGCGGAGAAAGCGTTGAGGTGGTTGTCACCGACACCGGTCTGGGCATAGACCCCGGATTCCTTCCCCACATCTTCGAACGATTCACACGCGATGATTCCTCAAGCACGCGCCGTTCGCGCGGCCTCGGCCTGGGGCTTTCGATCGCGAGGCAGCTCGTCGAACTGCACGGGGGGAGCATCGCCGCGACGAGCCCCGGAGTGGGTCGCGGGTCGACTTTCACCGCTACCCTCCCGCGCCTCCTGCGGACCCTGGCCGCCGACCAATTCCAGATAGACTTGACGCCGCCGGTTCCGCCGTCTGAACGGGCGAGCGTTGTCGCGAGCCTCGCGGCCCGCCGCGACGCATGAAAGGCAGGCCGGATATGAGACCGCCCGAGAGCGACCTGGAGCTCAAGGAGCTTCTCGATCATGCCGCTGTGGGCTTGAGTTTCGTGGATCCCGACGGTCTCATTTTGTGGTCGAACCGGACGGAGCTCGACTTCATGGGCTTTCGCGAGGAGGACTACGTGGGCCGGCGTTTCGCCGAGTTCATGGTCGATCCCGAGGGGGCGGCCGATCTTCTTGGCCGCGTCTCCCGTCAGGAGAAGGTGTCCTCTTACGAGACGCGAATGCGCACCCGGGACGGGTCGATCAAGCATGTTCTCATCGACGGGAGCGGTCTCTACCGGGACGGCGTGTTCATTCACAGCCGTCTCTCCACCCGGGACATCACGGGACTTCTGGAGAGAGAGCAATCCGCGCGGCACCGCGTGGAAGCCACGAGCCACCTCAAGGATGAGTTCCTGGCCCTGCTCTCGCACGAGCTTCGCACGCCCCTTGGCGCGATCCTCGTGTGGCTCGGTCTTCTTCGCCAGGGCGGCTTCGATCCGGTCGAGAAGGAGAGGGCTCTCGAGATCATCGAGCGCAGCGCGCGTTCCCTGGAGCGCATCATCGAGGATCTGCTCCACGCTTCGCGTATCGCCGCCGGCGGTCTCATGCTGCACCCGCAACTTCTCGACCTGCGCACCGTGGTGCAGGTAGCGGTGGACGCGGCCGCAGGCGACGCGGCGCTCAGGGGACTTTCGCTCGCCTGGGTGCAAGGCGCCGCGCCGATCTGGGTAAAGGGCGATCCGGGGCGGTTGCAGCAGGCGGTCTCCAATCTGCTGTCGAATGCCATCAAGTTCACGCCGGCGGGGGGGGACGTGAAGGTCACCCTCGATGTCCTCGACCAGCAGGCGAGGCTTCGCGTCGTCGATAACGGCGAAGGGCTCTCTCCCGCGTTTCTCCCCTTCGCCTTCGAGCGCTTCCGCCAGCAGGATTCCACCAGCACACGCGCTCATCACGGCCTTGGCCTCGGGCTGTATGTGGTCCGGCACGTGATCGGCAATCACGGAGGTTTCGTTAGCGCCGAGAGCCCCGGTCCCGGCCGGGGCAGCACCTTCACGGTTCTGCTTCCACGCGCTTCGAACCTCGCGACCGAAGCCGGCCCCGCGGGCCCACGCCCGGGGAACGATGCGGCCGAGGCGCCGCCGGATGGCCTCACGGTTCTTCTCGTGGATGATGAGGAGGATGCGCGCGAGGCGCTCCGTTTGATCCTTCAACAAAACGGCATGGTCGTGACCACGGCGGCCTCCGCGCGCGAAGCCTATGAACTCGTGGTGCGCCTTCAGCCGAATATTCTCTTGAGCGACATCGCGATGCCGGGCGAAGATGGCCTGTCCCTGATAAGGCGGGTGCGCCTGCTGCCGCCGGGCGGCGGCGGGCTCACTCCCGCGGCGGCGCTTTCGGCCTACGCGGGGGCGGGGGATAAACGCCAGGCCTTCCTCGCCGGCTTCCAGCATCACATCGCGAAGCCGGTTGACCCCGCACACCTTCTGGCCGTCATCGCCAGCATGGCGGGCAGAAGCGCTGAAGGAGTGAGTTGAGATGGCTTTACCCAGAGCCCTGATCGTCGATGACGACCCCGGCTTCCTCGCCGGCCTTGTCGAACTCGTCAAGCGCGAGGGTTTCGCGGTCGCAAGCGCGGCGTCGCTCAAGCAGGCGCGTGAGGAAATCGCCGCGAATCCTCCGGACATCCTCCTTGTCGACCTGAACCTGCCCGACGGCAGCGGTCTCAAACTTCTCGAGGGCGTTGAACCGGAAACCGCCCCCGAAGTGGTTCTCATCACGGGAAGCGCCAGTGTCGAGACCGCGGTAGAGGCGCTGCGCTGCGGGGTCGCGGACTACCTGACCAAGCCCGTTGACTTCGGTCGGGTGAAGATGGCGCTTGGGAATGTCAGTCGCGCGCTCGAGATGAGGGGCGAGATCAGCAGCCTGCGCACCGAACTGCGCAAGCTCGGCCGGTTCGGGCCGATGATCGGCGTCTCGACCGCGATGCAGAAGGTCTACGACCTCATCGCGCGCGTGGCCCCGACCGACGCCTGCGTCCTGATCAGCGGCGAGACCGGAACGGGCAAGGAGCTCGTCGCCGAGACCATTCACGCGCTGAGCCGACGGGCGAAACAGCCGTTCCTGCCCGTGAACTGCGGCGCCCTTTCAGCCCATCTGATCGAAAGCGAGTTGTTCGGTCACGAGCGCGGCAGCTTCACCGGAGCGGAGCGCCAGCACAAGGGATACTTCGAACGCGCCAGTGGCGGAACCCTCTTCCTGGACGAGGTCACCGAGGCCGTGGACATTCAGGTGCGTCTGCTGCGCGCTCTCGAGACCTCGACGATCACGCGGGTGGGCGGCACGGAGCCGATCAAGGTCGATGTGCGCGTCCTCGCGGCCACGAGCCGCCAGGTCGACGCGGCGGTCGCGGCGGGGAAGTTGCGTGAGGATCTCTTCTACCGCCTCAACGTCTTTCCGATCCACCTTCCTCCCCTGCGCGATCGCGCGGACGACGTGGAACTCCTCGCCGAGAAGGTGCTGAGCGACCTCAACACCGCGGCGGGAACCGTCAAACACTTCACGCGGGCGTGCCTCGATCGCCTGCACCGGCACAACTGGCCCGGTAACGTGCGCGAGCTTCAAAACGTCATCCGGCGCGCTTTCATCCTCGCCGAAGGCGATGTGGGTGTTGATTCCCTGCCCCTGGGCGTGACCGAACCCACTTCGGCGGCGAGCCTCGTGACCAGGGTCGGCACTCCCATCGCCGAGATGGAGCGCCGCCTCATCCTCGCGACCCTCGAACACTGCGACGGCGACAAGAAGAAGGCCGCCGACGTCCTGAAGATCAGCCTCAAGACTCTCTACAACCGGCTCAACGAGTACAAACCCTGACCCGCAGCCGGCTACTTCCGCGGCCTCGGCTTGAACCCGAGAGCGGTCGCCCGATGACCCGCTTCGTCGTTCACGGTCATTGAGCGCAGCATTCGTGTGAATGTCCGGGTCATGGCGGCGTTGCCGCCCCCGGGCACGATGGACAAGACGTACATCACGTGGCCGTCCTCAAGGGCGCGCGTCACCACGGTGACCTCCTCGTCCTCTCCAGTCACGGGTGAGCGGCCGGTGAGGATCACGGAGTAGGACGCGGCGCCATCGATCAGCTCCCGCCGGGCGTGACCCTCCTGAGCCATAAGGTAAGGGTTCGATCGGATGAGCTGACGCACCAGGTCGTCAGTCGCATCCTCGAGGCTCCCACCCCAGCGTTCGTTGTCCTCGAAGGGCGCGTAGTTCCGCGTCGCGCTCCCGCTGCGGCGAGTCGTATCACCCTCGAACGGTTCGTAGTGGTTGACGATCACCCCGTGGAGCATGATCTGCTGGCCGTTCGCGGTCTCGACCACGCCCCCGTCGGGAGCGAGCGACACGGCATAGCCGGAGTTGGAGCCATAGGCGCGCCAGTTGTCAGGGTAACCGATCGTGTAGAGGCCGTTCCTCTGCTCGAATTGCTGAAACGTCGTCGAGGTCTGCGGCACATTCACGTTGGAACCTGGGTTGTCCGGCGTCTGCGGGCCCTCATCATTGTGAGCGACCGCCTTCTGTCCGGGTGTCGTGGGAGCGGCTTTGATTCCCTTGAGATCGGTCCTGAGACCGGCAAATCCTCCGACCTCCCGCGACTGCGCGACCCGAAGTCCCGCAGCCTGGGTTCGGATCCGCGCCTCACGATCGGACGACGGGGGATGGCTGCTCAGGAATGTCTCCAGCTTGCCCGGGTTGCGTCCCTGCTCGGCCCGGAGAAGCTCGAAGAAGTTCGCCATGGCCACCGGGTTGTATCCGGCGCCGGCCATGATTTCCGCTCCGAGGCGGTCCGCCTGATATTCGTCATCGCGGCCGAACTTGAGGAAGGCGGCGTTCAGTCCAAGTCCTCCCACCGCGTTCAGCACCTGCGAGGTGTTGCCGCCCTTCTTTCCGAGGAGCCCGCCCAGGATCCCGAGGCCGGACTGCGAGAGGTACGCTTTCGAGGCCTGGTGCGTTCCGTGTCGGAGCACCACGTGAGACATCTCATGCGCGAGAACGCCCGCGAGTTCAGCCTCGTTGCGGGCCGCGTCGACGAGGCCGCGATTGACGTACATCGGTCCGCCGGGAAGGGCGAAGGCGTTGATTGATGCGTCATTGACCGCCTTGATCGAGTACGGATAGCGCGGGTCCGGAGCCTGCGCGGCGAGCCGGCCAATGATCGAAGTCAGATAGCGATTCACGCGGGGATGATTCAGGAGCGTGAGTTGTTTCTCGGCTTCAGCCGCGGACTGGCGGCCGATCTCGACATCTTGTTCCACCGTGAAGAGGTTGAAGCCGGCCGTCGGGCGCTTGGTCTGGGCGGAGGCTTCGAACGAGGCGACGAACACCAGGGCGCTTGCGAGCAGCATCGACGTCGTGCGGGTTGTTTTCATCATCCTCGTCCCCTCAGCAACACCTGTGCCATTCGGCCCTCTTCTGCGCGAGCGGTCGCCGCCCCTCAACCTGGCACAACGCTTGCTCAGCACTTGGGTTGCCGGCACCGTCGCGGCGAGCCACTCCAGGTTCACCAGGTCGCGCACGGGTTCGCCTTGCAGGGAGAGAACATGAAACCAATCAATCACCTCGTCGCCACTCTGAGCGTGGTCGCGCTACTTGCCTCGTCCCCCGGTTGTGCGAGCTGGGGAGACAAGCAGAAGAAGGGCACGGGAATCGGGGCCGCCGGTGGAGGCGTGTTAGGCGCGATCATCGGGCACAAGACGGGCTCGACGGCGCGAGGCGCGATTATCGGAGCGGTGGTGGGCGGAGCAGCAGGAGCCTTGATCGGACGGCGCATGGACTCGCAGGCCGAGAAGCTGGCCCAGGAGCTCGAAGGGGCGCAGGTGTCCCGCGTGGGCGAAGGCATAGCCGTTACCTTTGATTCAGGAATCCTGTTCCCTTTCGATTCCTCAGAGTTGACCGGTCAGGCCCAGACGAATCTGGCCAAGCTGGCGACGAGCCTCCAGTCCGAGTCCGGAACGAACGTGATGATCGTGGGCCACACGGATTCAGACGGGGCCGATGCCTACAATCAGCAGCTCTCGGAGCGACGAGGCCGGTCCGCGTCGGACTACCTCTCGTCGCAGGGCGTTTCGTACTCCCGTCTCCAGAGCCGCGGCCGAGGCGAGGCGGAACCCATCGCGTCCAACAGCGGAGACGAGGGCAAGCGTCAGAACCGCCGGGTTGAGGTTGCGATCTTCGCGAACGCGGCGATGAAGGAAGAAGCGAAGAAGACCTCGGGCTCCTGATCTCCCTGCCCGCGGCGCCACCCGCCAGTTTCTACATTCGTCGAAGGCGACCACGGCCCGAGTATCGCAACAATACTCGCTAGTCGCAGACCAGCGCCCGGTTCACTTCACCGCTGTCTTGACCCTTTCGATGAGTTTGTTCGCGGCCTGCTTGGTCTTTCCGACGGCCTGGTCGAGTCTGCCTTCACGCTTGAGCTTCGCGTCTCCGGTCAAAGCCCCTGCGGCTTCCTTTACGCGTCCCTTGAGTTCGTCCGTCTTTCCCCTGCTCATGTTTGGTTTCCCTCGGTGGTGTGGAGGTGATGATTGAAGGCACGTGTGAATTGGCCCACGCCGGTTTGTAGAAAGCACGACCGCGATGGCGGTCCGCTCCGGAACGGGCATCGCCTGGCCCCCGCGGCTCTTCAGGGTGCTAGGTCTTTCGCGCGAGTAGGACGCCTCCGGCAATGGCCACCGCTATTCCCGCCCAGAGTGGGACATTGATGCGTTCCTTGTCCTGAACCTGGATCTTGATGGGCCCGAACTCGACATTATCCGTGTTCTTGATGTAACTGAAGCCTCCGTAGGCGACGGCCAGAATTCCAAGCACCATCAATATTGCGCCGAGCAGTTTTGTACCTTGCATGTGTTCCTCTTTCTGCACCGGTGCTGGTGCAAGGGGCGTGCCTTCGAGCAAGGACGTGGATCTGTCGCGGAACCTGCGACGGCGGCTGGGGTTGGGGCTCCGCGGGTCCCTTGCGTGATGCATTTCTTACACCGTACAAAGCGCGCCGGTGATCCGCTAAACCGCGCCCTCGGCGGACTCTGAAACCGGATTCTTGCCGGCGAGCCGGACCACGGCCAGGAAGAAGGAAAGGATCAGGGGACCGGCGACCAGACCAATCGGGCCAAATGCGGCGATGCCCCCAACCAGCGCGAAGAAGATCAGGCCGGTGTTGATCTGCATGCGGTCGCCGAGCAGCCAGGGCTTGACCAGGTTGTCCACGGTGCTGACTACGAGGATTCCCCACAAGGCGAGCCCGAGGGCGGCCTGGTTGTGGCCGGTGAGGAACATCAGGCCCGCGACCGCGAGCACGACGCTTGCGGCGCCCACCGCAGGGATGAAGGCGATCACGAAGGTGAGGAACGTGAAGAACATGGGCTGGGGCACGCCCGCGACGAGATACCCGAGAAGCGCGCACAGGGACTGCACGCCCGCGGTCCCGAGGGACGAGAGCATCACGGTGACGGAAACCGTGCGGAATCCGTCGAGGATCTCGTGGACCTGCTCATCGGGCAGGGGCGCCACCGCCGCGATCCAATGCACCATGGCTTTTCCATCCACGAGGAGGAAGAAGAACGCCACCAGCATCAGTGTGAACTCGATGATGATGTTTGTGGTCACCACGATGCCTGCCGTCACTGCCGCGGCCGCGCCATCCGACCGGTTCTCGGCCATGTCCTCGATCCGGTCCGACCCGCCGGGGACACTTTGAACCGCCTTTCGAACCTTCGACTGAGCGGCCGTGGGCAGCATCTTGATGAGCTCGGGGACGCCGCCGCCGCGCCGCAACGTGCGCTCCACGGCGCCCACCCCGGTGAGGACCTCTTCGCCGACGGTGAGCGCCAGCCAGAGTGTGGGGGCGGCGAGCAGCGCGCCCACCAGCACGGTCAGGAGGGTTGACGCGATCAGCGGACGATCGCCGAGCGCGCGCCGCAGTCGTTCGAAGACCGGGAACAGGCCTCCTGCGAGCACGGCCGCGAAAAGCAGGGCGCTCGCGAACGGGTAGATGAGCGTCCCGAGCAGGACGACGCCGAGCAGGGCCAGCCCGGTCAGGATCGCACGGTCAGCGCGCCTTCGAGGCCGGATCGCTTTCGGAGTCGTGCTCAGACGGCCTTCCAGGGGATGCTTCTCACGAAGTTCTCGCCCGAGAAGAAGCTCAGTTTCTCGAGCAACAACTTCGCCGCGGGTTCGGCGGAAGCCGCGTTCTGGCCCGTGATCAAAACGCCATCCGAAACCACGTGGGGCTGACCGTCCTCGGCCTTCGTGTACCTGCCGCCGGCCTTTGTGAGCATGTCCTCCACCCGGAAAGGAACGATGCGCGAAAGGCCGATCGCATCTTCCTCGGCGTTGGAGAAGCCGGTGACGGAGCGGCCCTCGACGAACAACCTGCCGTCGGTGGTGCGGACGTGCTGGAGCACGCCCGGCGCGTGGCAAACCGCGGCCACGGGTTTCCCCGCCTCGATCATGGCCTGAATCAGTCGGATCGAAGGGGTGAAGTTCGCGAGGTCCCACAACGGCCCATGGCCACCCGGGTAGAACACCGCATCGAAGTTCTCGGCGGAGAGGGAATGCAGATGGACGGTCGCCGCGAGGCTCGCCTGAGCCTCCGGGTCGGCCTTGAGCCGGCGGATCACATCCGACTGGGTCGTGGGGCTGTCGCTCTTGGGATCGACGGGCGGGGCCCCCCCTCGCGGGGAAGCCAGCGTGACCACCGCCCCGGCGTCTTTGAAGAGGTAGTACGGGGCCGCGAACTCCTCGAGCCAATAACCGGTCCAGTGTCCGGTATCCCCCAGCCGATCGTGGGAGGTCAAAACCATCAGTATCTTCATTGCAGTTGACAGAGTAGGCCGAACCCGGCTCTCTGGTCTGTGCGATGAAGAACGAACCGCGGGTTTACCGGTTGGGCCTCACCCCCACCGAGGCGAGCAGATACCCGTGCCGCCGTACCGCAGGAACATGCGCATCGAGCCAAACAAAGGGTTTGAGGGCGAGCGAGGTCAGCCGGGCCAGGGGCCGGCAGTAACTGTGGAGGGCGAGATCGGCCATGCGAAGCCAGCCCGGAACGAACAGGATCGACGTTTCGGCCACGACGTCGAAGCCCGCGTCTTCGAGCATCCGCCGGAACACCGGACGCGAGAACGACTTCTCGTAGCCGTAGTCGTAGAGCCCGAATTTCTGCATGACCGCGGCGAGCATGGGCCGAAGGAACGGATCCCATCGATTCGGAACTCCCACCACCGCGCGTCCGCCGGGGCGCAGGACCCGGAACATTTCTCGCAGCGCGGTTTCGGGATCGAGGAAGTGCTCGATCGTTCCCATGGAGTAGATGGCGTCGAAACTGCGGTCCGCGAAAGGCAGGATCCGGACATCTGAAACCGCGGCGTTGAGACTTCGATCCTTGAACGCGGCGACCGCCTGTCTCGTGGTCGGCGCCGAAATGTCGACGCCGTATACCGTCGCTCCCTGGCCGCGAACCCACTGCAGGATGCGCGTGTTCTTCACCTCGTCCCACAGGTCCGTCTTGAGCATGGAGCATCGCGCGAGATCCGGCACGTGGTCTTTGAGGAGTCGCTTCTCGTTCTCGAAGTAGTAGACCGTCGAGGCCGCGCCGCCAAGGTCGGGGAAACTCGAACCGACCTCGTTCCAGAAACGGCGATACGCCGCACTCAGGCTAAGCGGGATCATGGGTCAAGGCGAGAGAAGGAGAGTCGGGCCCGGAGCGGGCGCGCCGGCCCATGGCGAGCGTGAGAGCCAGGGGAAGCGCTATCGCGATGGCGCGAAGGAGAAGCGCGTGCGGCATCACACCGCTGCGCTCCGCGATCGCGCCCACGGCGGCGAGGAGCATCACCTGCGTGGGCAGCAGGACCGCGAACGCGCCCAGGATCCGCCGCGGTTGCACGGCGCTTGCCACGCCCAACGCGAGGAGCAGGCTCAACTGGAAGGTCACGAACGTCGCGAGCCCCCCTTGCGCATCTTCGGGCCCGCTCGCCCGCGCGAGAGCCAGCGCTCCCATGGGCGTGAGCCTATAGACGAGGGCCATCACGAGGTCGCTCAGCCATGGACCCGCGATGAGTGCGAACGCCAGGCCCGCGCCGAGCGCGGCCAGAGTGCCTCGGACCCGGCCCCCGGCGATATCACCGGCGCCCGACGCCTGACGCCCTGCGAGCGCCGCCACGAGAAGTGCGGCGAGGACGAACTGATGGAAGCCGTGGACCAGGAACAGAGGTGAGGCCGAGAGGGCCTGGGGCAGGGCCAGCAGCAACAGACGCGCGATGGCGAGGCCGGCGAAAAGGGGGGGCATTGCGAAAAGCGCGAGGAGACGCTTTGTCTTCGAGAGAGGCGCCGCGATGATGGCGGCGAGATAAAGAGGGATGAGTGCCGTGGCAAGACATTCCGGCGTGACCATGAAGGCGCCGCGCGAGGTCGAGAGGATCTTGCCCGACGCGTTCGCGACGACCCCCAGTCCGGTCAGAAGAAGGGCCGCTTCACCGGCGGTCCAGATGCCCGCGGCGTACAGGGTCTCGCTGCGAGCGATCCAGGGGCCGCAAAATGCGAACGCGATAAGGAAGAGGATCGCGAGAACGCCAAAGCGGCGGGCGGAAGGGGAGAACGGCATCGCCCGCGGCGACGTTGTACGCATCCACAGGAAAACGTAGCCGGCCGTCGCGACCACGAGGATGGCCGGCCAGACCTGCAGATGCAGCGTCTCGAAAAGCACGGGCGATGCGGCGGCCTGTCCGAGGGTTCCGATCCGGATGGTGTTGAGCGCGAGGATGACCGCGATGCCGCCGAGAGCCCCCGTGAGCCGCGCCCGCCACGATGCGGGCCAGGCCAGAATCGCCGCGAGGCACAAAGCGAGCACATCCGTTCCGCTGCACTCCGCGGTGACGTTGATGGGGGCGCGAGGCGGGCCCGCGTACAACTCGGCCGTGGCCTGCTGCCACCGCGTAAGGGGAAGAACGAGATTTGCTTCTACCCACCCGCTGCGCAGCAGGCCGAAGAGGCCAAGGCTCCACGCGACCGCCCGCGCGGGGAACATGGTGGCGTCCGAGGTCCTCACTCCCGGCCTCTCGGCGTCGGGCTCAGCGACGGCCGAGGAGGACGGTGCCGGTCACCAGGAGGAGGGCGAAAAGAGCGCCCGCCGCGAGATCCGGAAGGGATGGAACGGGCGGGGTCGGAGTCGGACCGGGCGGCGGCACTGGTGTGGGCGTGGGTATCGGTGTCGGCGGAGGCGGGGGAGGCCCGAAGCCGCAGCTCCCGACCACCGCGACCGCGTTCGTGTCGAGTGTGACCGCGGCGGTTCGCGCGAAGAGAGCGCCCTGGTTATTGGCTCCCGTATTCATCGTGATGCTCGCCTGGGCGAAGATGTTTCCACGGAAGCTGGTGCCCGAGCCGATCGTCGCCGAGCTGCCGATCTGCCAGTGAACGCCGCAGGCCTGACCCCCGTTGGTGAAGTTCACGGAAGAACCGCTCGCGGTGGTGAGGGTGCTGCCGGTCTGGAAGACCCAGACCGAACCCGGGTTGCCCAGGCCGTTCAAAGTCAACGTTCCCGTGAGTTGGGCGGATGTGTTGAAGCAGTACACGCCAGGGGTCAGGGTGAGGCCGCCCAGATTCTGTCCGGTCAGGTTCACGTCGCAAGGCTGGACCGCGAGCATGTTGAAGGCGGTGGTGATCGCGTTCTGAGCGCTCAGCGAAGTGGCGTTGGCGGCATGGGTCGTTCCGGTGATGATGCCGGGAGGGAAGCCCACGATCGCCGCGCCGGGTGAAACACCAAGGTCGCCGGTGATGTTCGAAGCGCCGGTGTTGGTCACCGTGGATGCGCCGAGAACTGCGAACGGTCCTGCGGTGCCGAGGGTCGGGTTCACAGCCAGGGCGCGGGTGTCCTGGGCGTGGATGCTGCTCATGTTCGAAAGAGCCAGCGCGGCCACAAGGAGCGGTATCGTCCTGCGAAGGTGCGTCGTCATCAAAATGTTCCAATCTCGGGCTGAATGGAGCCCGGCAGGACAACGGAAAATCGTCCAGCTAGAAACTTAGGACGGGCGGTCCGGACCGGTCTGTTCGTCATCGCACATTGGGCGGACCGAAGCCCGTCGAATCCGCGGACTCAGACGGAGGAACGGTCCCCGCGGGCGAGGGCGCGGACGCTGACCTGCTGCGCGCCGACCGCTTCCTTCAACCGATCGACCCACGGCCATTCCCGCGCGGGCCGGCAGGAGTAGAGGTTGAACGCGGCGAAACCACGTTCAGGGAACGTGTGGCAGGTCAGATGGGATTCGCTGAGGAGAAGGACGCCGGTTATGCCCCCCGGTCCCGGAAACACGTGCCACACCGCCTCACTCGTAGGATGCAGGTCCATTTCCTCCACCACTCGTGCGAAGAGACGGACGAGGGCGACCGACGAGCGCAGCAGCGACGGGTCACAGCCGTGCGCGTCGACGATCCATTCGGTTCCAAGAGGTATGGGCGACACGGGTTCCTTCGACGAGTTGACCACAGCCGGGCTCGGAATGGCGAACCGGTCAAGGTTCGCGGGGGTCGAGTCTCCAGGAGGAAACCGCCAGACACAACTCGCGCGAATCGCCGTTCCCAAGCGCCGCGTCCGCCACGACGCCGGGCTCACGGCAGAGGAAGGTCAGATCCAGTCCGCCCTTTGCGAGACGGCCCGCGTCAAGTTCGTAAGAACGCCACTCGGGCGTGACGTCGAGTTCGCCCCGCTTCACACCATCGACGGACCAATCGACGCGCCGCGCGCCGGGGAAGGACCGTAGCTCGATACTGATCATGGCCCCCCCAATCGCCGCATCGATCGAGAGGCGCAGTGTTCCCGTGCGTGCCATCCAGCGCCAGGTTCGCGAGGCCGCGTGTTCGCGGGCATGAAATCCCGCCCATTCCGCGATGTGGGCGCGCGGGAAGTCGGCCGCCACACGAAGGAGCCGGGAATCGCCGAAGGCCTCTTCGACCGCGAGTGCGGAGTCGGTCGAGATCACGGTGTCTCGCCGCGCGATGGCGTGGGTGAAGCCGAGGGCTTTGAGTTTTTCTCCAAGGCGCGGCTCGCCGCAGTCGTCGATCCCCACGGTCCCGAGCCACGAGAGGGGATGGGAGAGGTGAGCGGCGGCGAGGGTGTCCGAGAAACTGTCGGGTCGGATGCAATCGAGAACGCGCGCAGGCCCCGGGTGCGCGGCGAGGCGGCGATGCGCGCTCGTGGGAAGGATGTCGCGTGAACGCCATGGCGGAAAGGGCGCGTATTCGACAGCGGCTACGCACAGCAGCAACGCCGCCGCGAGACGCTGGATGCCGCCACGTGACCACAACCAGGCCGCACCTCCACCCGCCAGAAGGGCGGTCATCAGTCCCACGACCACGCCGAAACGCGCGTAGGCCCGGAACATCGGGGCCCATTCGTAGAGCAGGGCGGACGGCCGCACGAAACTAATAGAACCGATCGTGCGCTCCGGCGAAAGCGAGCACACGAGTGCGGTGCCCGCGAGCAGGGCGAGTGTCGGAGCGAGTCGAACCGCGCTGTCCCCCCTCTCGCCGCGCCAGAACCTCCAGACCGGAATCAGCGCGAGAACGATGAGCGAGAAGCCGAGGCTCACCTGCTGGTGCTCGAGTCGATCCACGCCCAGGCCGCGATCGCTCCAGAAATCCATCACACGCGGTCCGACCAGCGGATGGTCCGCGGGGGGCGCCAGGTAGCTCCACCATTTCGCGCTCCACAGAAACAGGTCCGAGCGTTTCATCGTCAGCGATCCCGCGTCCGACACGACAGCCGGGAGAGCGCTTCGAACCGCCACATACCCGAGCGCGATCACCACCATGAACCCGCCGAGAGTCAGGACGAGGTTCTTCCAACGCTTGTGAATGGGGACGGTGTTCGAACGGAACGCGTAGACCGCCGCCGCGGCCGGGGTCAGGACCGCGATGATGAAGCCGCTATAAAAGTCCGCGAGGCCCGCTGCCGCGGCGGCGCCCATGACGAACACCGCGCGTCCGGTTCCCGGCTGATCGATAAAACGCCACAGCGCGAGGATGTACAGGGGGATCCAATGCGTTTGTGCGGCATGTGGATGGCCACCGGCCTGCATGACGTGAAAAGGGAGAAAGGCGTAGGCCAGGGCCGCGGTCAACGCGCCCGGATGCGATCCGAGGACATGCCGCCCGAGCAGGTACGCGGACGCGGCGGCGAGCGGGAAAGTCACGAGGACCATGAGGTTGTAGGCGGCCACCGCGCCGATGAGACGGGCGAGGAACCTGCCGGGCAGGTCGGTTAGAGGTTGAAGGTAGGGGGCCGGAACTTCGCCCTTGCGGAACTGACCGATCACCACGAGCGCGTCACGGTTAGGGTCGGAGACGCTCAGTATCGAACCGTCGCCGAAGATGCGTCCGCTCGGGTCCCGGATCACCGGCGCCGCCATGAGCAGGGTCAGGGCAAGGGCAATTCCGAACGCAAGACCCGCCCCTCTTCCCACGGACAACTCACGGGTCCGCGCGTCTCTCACTCCCGCAGCTTAGTTCTCGCCGGGCGGCTGGCTGTTACACAACAAACGTAGGTACGCTGCCGCCGCCGGCCGAGACGTTGATCACATCGTCGCGGGAGATGCGGGTCACCGCTCCCACCGGCGCGCCACCGACATAGAAGGGATTCGTGTTGACTTTCAGTTGCTGGAAGGACAGTTCGCCTTGCGCGTCGAAGACCGGGAACTCCTCCTCCGGGATCAAAACGCGTTCCTGAACGATCCAGCCCGCCTGCTTCACCGCGGTCTCTATCGCTTCGGACCATCGCCGCTCATCGACCGCCGAACCGACCGTGACGCTGGCGCCGCCGTAGCCATGAGAAGGCTTCAGCACAAGTTCGGCCCGGTGTGTCTCCATCCATGAAAGCAGGTCGATGGTCTGACCCTGCCGACGGGTCCGCCGGTCTTCGACTTTCCGCGTCCATGGAACGTGAGTGGCCACGAAAGCGCGCTCGTCCGCGGACATCAACTCGGCAAAACGCTCGTCGGTGAGGATCGCGAAGAAAGCCTTGTCCTCGGAGAGGTAACAGCGGAAAGAGTTGACGAAGACCGCGAGACCCTTGCGATAGGCCTCGAAGAACGCTTCGGCTTCCGGCTCGATGGCGAGCACCTCGGAGATCACGGTACGTCGGTACACAACATCGATCGCCTCTCCAGAAGCGACGAGCCGGCCGGAAGCGATCTCCATGTCGCGGGGATCGCAGAGAAGTGTCGCGAGCCCGCGTCTTTCGAACTCTTCGCGCAGGATTTCCTGATCCGGACGGGTGCGCACGGTGCGCAGGTCGACGATGGCGACACGCGGATCGGGAACCCGGGAGTGCGAGCGAAGCTCCGCGACCAGCGCATCCACCGAGCCGATCACGGACATCGCATCGGTGGTTCGCATGCGCTGGACCAGGGGCAGGCGGGCGAACACCTCGGTCATACGGTCCGCGTATCCAAAGCCCGCCGGTGCGTCCGAGTTGATCTCGATGAAGCGGACGTGGCCCGAGGCGATGAAGCCATCGACGCGGGAGAGAGAAACGTCCGGGCCCGCAGGCGGGATCCGCAGCAGACGCCGATGGGCCTCGGGGGCGTCGAGGAAGTCGAGCAGGTCCTCGAGCCGTCCGCCGAAGACCTCTCTCGCCACGCGTTTGGAGAGGCGCACCAGTTGAGTGGCGCCCGACGTCATCGCGTCCCAGGTGGGATGGTCGACGAACTGGGGCCGGAGAAACGTGGGCATGGGCGTGCCGCCGAAAGTGATGCCGCGCTCGGCGAAGGAGTCCATCAACTCGCGCCACTGCGTGCGCGCGCCAGAGGGATCGGCGCGAACCGCGTCGTTGAAATGCCGGGCGGCTTCGTTGGTCAAGGGGAACTGGTTCCTCCGCCTACTCGCTGTCGATGACCACCGGCCCGCGGCTGGCCAGGCGGAACATCAAGGCGCCCGCCGCCATGACGAGGGAAGCGCCTGCGAAAAAACGCGGTGACGGAGTGTGGCCGAGGCGCAGCCAGTCCATGAGCGCCGCGAATATGACGCCGGTGTAGACGAAGCCGCCGATCTGCGAAGCCGGCGCGTACGAATAGGCCTTCGTCATAAGGAGCTGCCCGGTGGTGGCGGAAAGGCCGAGCAGGACGATCACCACCCACAGGGTGGGTGCGGGGGTGACCCAGACAAACGGCAGGCCGAGAGCGGAAATGCTGGTGCCCATCATCGCGAAGTAGATCACGATGCGGACCGTGGGTTCCGTCTTCGTGAGCTTTCGGACGCCGGTCTGCGCCACCGCCGAAAGAAGTCCCGCGAGCAGTCCCAGGATCGCGGCGGCGGTGATGATGCCGCGACCCGGCTGCAAGACGATGACGACGCCCAGGAAACCGAGGACCAGGGGTGCTGCGAGTTTGAGGGGGTAGGGCTCCCCGAGCCAGATGGACTCGACCACCGGGATGAACAATGGCAGGGTGTAATTGAGAAGGATGGCGTCCGCGAGAGGCATGTGACCTATCGCGTAGAAGAAGCAGTACATCGAGGTCAGGCCGGCGACACCCCGCGCCAGATGCTGTCTGAGATGCGTCGTCTTGAGCATCGCGAGGCCTCCGCTCAAGAGCAATGGAGAGAGGAAGACGAGGCCGCTCAGGTTTCGAAAGAACACCACCATGCCGTTTGGGAGGGTCTGCGCACAGATCTGGATGCAGACGCCCATCACCGCGAACGCGAGCGAGGAGAGGATCATCGCGGTGGCCCCGCGGGCCAGACTCTGCGACGCCGGCATCGCCCGTTACTGCCCGGCCTTCGCCAGGGCCTGCAACCCGTCGTAGGCCGCGTACTTGTAGGCGTCGCCGAGAGTGGGGATGTTGAACACCATCGCGATGAAGTCGTCGATCGTCCCGCCGAAGTGCAGCACGGCCTGGCCGACATGAATGAGTTCAGAGGCGCTTTCGCCGACGATGTGGACGCCGAGCAGCTTCTTGTCGGGCGTCCGGAACACGAGCTTGACCAGACCCTGAAGGTCGCCCACGATCTGGCCGCGCGCGTTGCCTCGATAGGAGGCCCGGCCCACCAGGCAGGGAATGCCCTTCTTGGCGCAGGTGGTTTCGGTTTCGCCCACCGATGCAAGTTCGGGGATGGTGTAGATCGCCATCGGCAGCAGAGGAGAGACGCGGTCCTTGTAGCCGAGATCGAAAGCGTGGCACATAGCGACCCGTGCCTGCTCCATCGAGGTGGACGCGAGGGCGGGAATGCCGATCACGTCGCCCGCGGCGTAGATATGCGGCATCGCGGTCTGGTAGTTCTCGTTCACCTCGATCAGGCCGCGTTCGTTCGAGGTGAGGCCGGCGAGGCCGAGCATGAGCTTGCCGGTGGCGCCGTTGCGACCGGTGGCGAAGAGGACGCGGTCGACCCACAAGTCGCCGGTCGAGAGGCGCAGGAGCACCGCCACGGGTGTGGCATCGAGGACGGTTTCGACGAGGGTTGCGCTGCGCCGCAGCTCGAGACCGAGGAAACCCATCTGGAGGCGCAGGTGCTGGCTGATCTCCGGATCGAGGAAGGGCAGGATCTCCCCGGATGAACACACGAGCGTGACCTTGACCCCGAGGGCCTGGAAGGTGGTCGCGTACTCGCAGCCGATGACTCCGGCCCCGATCACCGCCATCGACTTCGGGATCGAGTCCATGTGAAGGATCGTGTCGGAGTCGTAGAGCCGGAAGTCGCGCGGGGTTCCCGCGGGCCACGCCGGCCGGCTTCCCGTCGCGATAAGGATCACCGGGGCCCGCAGTGTCTCGGCATGGTGCTCATTGGAGACGACCACCGTGTTCGGGTCCTTGAAGCGCCCTTCGCCATGGAAGACCGTGACGTTGTGGCGGGCCAGGTTCAAGCTCACCAGGTCGCGCAGGTTCTGGGTGACCTCCACCTCGCGGTGCATGAATTGAGGAACCGTGAGGTGCTCGCGAAGCGCGTAGTCGATGCCGTACAGACCGCGCTGGTTGAGGCCGGAGAAGTAGAGCGCGGTTTCGCGAAGCGTCTTGCTCGGTATCGTCCCGGTGTTGATGAGTGCGCCGCCCAGAAGGCCCTGCTTCTCCACCAGGGCCACGCGTTTGCCGAAGTAGGCGGCCTGCGCCGCGCCCTTCTCGCCCGCCGGGCCCGACCCGAGGACGATGAGGTCGAATTCCTGAGGGGCCGCGCTCACCCGCGCATTCTCTCAGAACGAAAAACCGTGGAGGGCACGCTGCGCGTGCCCTTGCGATGTCCGTGAACGTGAACGTAAACGTCGGTCCCGTTCGACGGTTCGTGACTCCTTGGGGACCCCGGGAAATAGCGCAAGGCATTCTTGCTCGAATGGACCCTTCCCGGAAGGCTGGCCGCGTACGCTCCCTTGGTGATTCTCGCGTGGGACCCTCGGAAGGCACTTGTCAACCTCGCCAAGCACGGTGTGAACTTCCACGAAGGAGGGACGGTCATGGGCGATCCCCTCGGCATCACCTTTGCTGATCCTCAGCATTCAACCGATGAGTACCGCTTCACCACCATCGGAGCATCGGCCTCTGGGCGTATCCTTGTGGTGGTTCACACCGACAGGGGCGAGGCAGTTCGACTAATCAGCGCGAGACGGGCAACCTCTCGCGAGCGCAGGTTCTATGAAAAAGGGCAATAAGGCCGTGCCAGACCCGGACATGCGAGCGGAGTACGACTTTGCCTCGATGGCCGGGGGGGTGCGCGGAAAGTACGCAGAGCGGTACAAGGCGGGCGTTAATCTGGTTCTTCTGGAGCCGGAGGTTGCCGAAGCCTTCCCCACCGCCGCCGCCGTCAATGAAGCTCTAAGAACCTTAATGCGGGGTGCGAAGACCTTGACGCGACAGGCGGGCCACGTGGCCAAGCGGGTGCGGCGTGAAGAGGCGATCGATCCTCGCGGGTAGACGGCCGGTCATCGTTCCCTTCCCGGCCCAAGTAACCGCTCACGCAGGTCCTGAACTGAAGGTAGGCAAAAAAACCTCTCGATCCTGATGGAGGGCTTCAGGATCGAGAGGGTAAGCGGTTAGTTCGAGCCTTCGGGCCGCTGATGCTTGCGGACTCGGCCTTCGGGTCTGCCGGGCTGTCCCGGCGCGCCCGGGCCGAAACCCTTGCCGCGGCGCGGACCCTGCTTCTCCGCTTCCTCGAGTTTGGCGAGCTGCTCGGGGGTCAGAATGGCCTTGACCGACTCGAACGTTGCCTTGCGATGAGCTTCGGCATTCTTGTGCGCCGCTCGCATCGCAAGGGCCGCCTGGCCCACCGTGTTGGCGTCGGCGTTCTCGGCTTCGAGAGCCTTGTCGAACGCCGCCTTCGCTTCGCGAGTGGCCTTCATGAGCGGCTCGCCCGCTTCGCGCGCCTTCTCGTGGATCGCCTTCCACTGCTCCTTCTGTTCGTCGGACAGGCCGAGGTGGCGCGCCACCATGCCGATCGGCGGGCCATCGTGACCCCCAGGTCCGCCGGGGCCGAAACCGGGCCCACCCGGGCCATCGGGACGAGTCCTGTACCCGCCGCCCGGGCCCTGGGCCGAGGCGACCGAGATCCATCCAAACGTTGCGACCGCTAAGGCTGCGAGTGTGAGTGTCTGCTTTTTCATGGCGTATTCCTCAATCTGTAGGTTGATGATCGAGGCGATGTTCGTCTTGCCTCTTGAACCATTAGAACGGGGGTCGCCTTGCGGGAGTCCTAAGCAGACGGGGTTTTTTTCTCGCCCGGGTTCGAGACCGCGCCCGTTAGCACCGCCTCGAATCCGCCTTCGGTCCGGTTGCCGAGGGTGAGGGCGAAGTTGTGCCGCTTCGCAACGTCGCGGGCGATGGACAGGCCAAGGCCCATCCCGTTCGGCCTTCGCGAGCGCGCATCCTCGCTGCGGAAACGGCTTTCCCCGAGGTGAGGCATGTCGTGGTCGCCTACACCCGGACCGTCATCGCTCACACGGATGGCGAAGCCGACGGCGGCTTCTTCAAGAACCAGGGCCACGTGCCCGCCCGGATGGTTGTACTGGATGGCGTTGTGGACGAGGTTGTTGACCGCCTGCTCGATAAGCGTCACATCGCCTTTGACCCACAGCGGTGTCGCAGGCGACGAGTGATTGAAGTCGACACCCCCGCTTGAAGCGACGCCGCGGTGCCGCACGGCCACACGCTCGACCAGGGCGGTGAGGTCGACGGGGTGTTTCTCGTGAAGCGCGGCATCCGACTCGAGTCGGGCCACCGCCTCGAGGTTCGCCAGAAGCGAGGAGATGTACTGGGTTTCCTGCGCGATCGCCGCGATTGTCGCTTCCGACCCGCCGGCTCTGGCGTCTTGGCGAAGCATCGCGACGTGGCCCAGGAGAACCGAGAGGGGCAGAGCGACGTCGTGCGTGGTGTGGGCCACGAAATCGCGCAACGCTTTCTCGCGCCGCTCGACATCGGCCACGTGGGCGCGGACCACCGCCGACGCTTCATTGAAGGCACGACCCAGTTCCGCGATCTCGTCCTTGCCTTGTACCGGGACCGAAGTCTCGTAGTGCTTCGAGGCGGCGGCGCGGACCCCGTCGGCGAGGGCGCGAAGGCGGGCCACCGGCTTCGTCAACGCGAACCACAGCGCGATGGCCGGCGCTCCGATCAGGAGAAGCGCGCCCATGATGAGCGATGTGAACGCGGCCAGCGGGGGCGGCGTCGGCAGGATCGCGAGCGCGTAGGTGCAGACTCCTCCGGGCCACGGCGTGGCGACCGCTCCGAAGAAGCCGCCATCCTCGCGACCGTTCGCGGACGCATCGCCGCGCTGCAGCCGGGCCTTCGCTGATTTGGGGAACGGTGGGCCGCCCGGAGGACGCGGGTTGAAGTCCGCGTCGTAGAAGAACACGCGCGTCATGCGCGGTCCGCCAAAAGGTCCGCCGCGCTCGCGCATGCCCTCGGGGAGCGGTCCGCCGAAACCTCCGCCGCCCGGTCGGGGCCGCATCCGCGGCTCCAGATCCCCGGGGCGAGGTCCGTCTTCGCCGTCGGGTCGCGGACGAAACTCGCGACGCATGAAGTCCATCCCGGTCTCGCAGGTTTCACGGTCAAGGGTGCCAATGCGCGCCTCGAGGGAGCTTTGAATCGAGGCTTCACTCGCATACCGGATCGCGACATCGCGGGCCACGAAACCGCCGAGGAGGATGGCGAGGCCCGACCCGGCAAGGGCGAGCAGCAGCCTTGTGCGCAGAGTCACGACGGAAGAAGCCGGTAGCCGACGCCCCAGACCGTGGCAATGCGGGCGCCCTCGGCGCCGAGCTTCTTGCGCACGCGCGAGAAATGCACGTCGAGGGTGCGGCTCGTGCCTTCCCGATCCGGGTCGAGCACGCGATCGACGAGCGACTGGCGCGTGATCGCGGCGCCGATGCGCTGCGCGAGGGCGGCGAGGAGGTCGAACTCGATCTTCGTGAGTTCGACGGGCTGGCCCGCGTTCGTCACGGTTCTACCGGCGAGGTCGATGCGCAGCGCGCCGGCGTCGACCACCTCGGCGGCGTGGAGCAGCGGACGTCGCAGCCTCGCCTGAATCCGTGCCAGCAGTTCCTCGGGCCAGAAGGGTTTGGTGACGTAGTCGTCGG
>CAYNHK010000055.1:0-24475 GCA_964396875.1 uncultured Acidobacteriota bacterium
GGTCGACGGTGATGATCACCTGGCGGCCGAGTTTCTGAGCGAGCAGAGCGGTTTCAATGTACGCCTTGTCCTTGTAACCGTTGCAGAGGATGTAGGCGTCGGGGTTTTCATGCAGGGCGAGGGCCACGAGGAGTTCGGGCTTGCTGCCCGCTTCGATACCGAGGCCGTGGGGCGCGCCGTATTCGACGAGTTCCTCGACCACGTGCCGCTGCTGGTTCACCTTGATCGGATAGACCCCGCGGAAACGTCCCTTGTAGTCGTGTTCGGAGATCGCGGCGCCAAACGCGCCGAAGAGCTGCTCGATGCGGAACTTGAGGATGTCGGAGAAGCGGATGAGGATGGGGAGGTTGCAGCCCCGGCTCTTCAGATCCTCGACCAGCTCCTTGAGATCGATGGCGCCTTTTCCGACTCCCTGGGGCGTCACCTGAACGTGGCCCGCATCGTTGATGGAGAAGAAGTCCTTGCCCCATCCGTCCACGTTGTAGAGCTCGGAAGCGTCTTTGATCGTCCAAGCCCGAAGGTCTGTCTGTTGTGCCAACTCTTTATGAGCTCCTAAACACCATGTGCGCGAAACGCCCCGCTCCTCTTCAGCAAGGTGAGGCGGGCGGATTGTAAACGTTGAAAGAGGATTTGTGGCGGGTTAGTTGCTCTTCGAGCCCGCCATCGCGAGTTCCTCTTCGATCATGCGCTCGAAGACCTCGAAAGGCTGCGCGCCCGAGAACGATCGACCGTTCAGGAAGAACGTGGGTGTGCCGGTGACGCCGACCGAGCGACCGTTGGCGATCGCCTTCTCGATCACCGCGTCGTACTTGCCGGACCCGACGCAGGCGTTGAACTTCGTCGCATCGATTCCAAGCGTCGCCGCGCGGCGCTGCAGATCGGCAGCATCGTACGTTCCGGGGGAGAGGAGGAGGCTCGAGTGCATCTCCCAGAAGCGGCCCTGCTCCCCGGCGCAGCGCGCGGCGACCCCGGCGGGTTTGGCCTGGCCGTGAAAGTCGAGGGGGAATTCCTGATAGACGAGCCGGACCTGATCCTTGTAGGTCGCCATCACCCGATCGACGTACTGCTGCGCCTGCTGGCAGTAGGGGCACTGGTAGTCGGTGAATTCGACGATGGTGATCGGCGCATCCTTCGGACCGAGAACCGGAGCGTCGTCGGGGAAGGTCACCTTCTTGCGCGCGGGCTGGAGGCCCAGGAAGGACACGTTGTGCTTCTTGAAGAGTTCACGCTGAAACACCGCGAGCCGGCTCTCGGCCTTTCGGGCCGAGGCCATCTGCTGGAGCTGGGGCATCACCTGCTCCTTGGAGGCGCCCTGCGCGCGGTTCTTCACTTCCTCCCAGAGTTTGTCTATGTCCGCCGGGGCCACCGCGGCCTTCGCGCTGATCTCCTGGGCGATGAGGGCGTCCCGCGTGATGCCCCGGGCCTGCGCCTCCATGTCGAAGAGGACCTCGGTGAGGGCCTTCTTGCGAAGGTTGAATTCCTGTTCCTTCACCTGGATCTGAACGTCCGCAAGCTGCGCCTTGAGTTGCTCTTCGCTCGCCGAAGCACGAGCCTTGAGTGCGTCCATGTCGGCCTTGAGGCGGGTGTCGAGCTCGGCGTTCGAGCAGTAACGTGACCCTCTGTTCGCCGCTATCTCCTTGCCGCTGGGGTGGGGGGGGGCCGCGGCCACCGCGGAGCCCGTCGCCTGATTGCAGCCCGAGACCGCCAGTGAAATCGCAAGAATGGCCGAAACGTGTTTCATATCCTGCAAGTTTCGTTGGCCTGGCTTGAAGACGTCAAATGCAGTCCCGGCGCAGTGTCAGGCCTCCATCGACGACGAGGACCTGGCCGGTGATGTAGCTCTCCGGGTCGATGAGGAGACGGACCGCGCGTGCGATGTCCTCCGGGCGGCCGAAGCGGGTGATGACGCCGCGGTCGATCATCGGGTCGTACTTGCCCGTGTCGATCGACACGCGCGCCATTCCCGCGGTCGTGACCCCGGGCGCCACCACGTTCACGTTGACGCCCGCCCGGCCGCCGAAGTCCTTCGCGAGGACGCGGGCGCCGTGGATGAGCGCGGCCTTCGACGTGCCGTAGGCGAGCGATCCTTCGAAGGGATGTGTGCCCTGCATGCTCGAGACCAGCACGATCGCGCCGCGGGCGCCGCGTTCCCGCATGGCCAGGGCGACGTCGCGCGCGACCAGGAGCGGGGCCACGGTGTTCTGGTCGAGCGCTTCCTGGAAGGCGCGCGGTTCGAGGTCAAACGTCTTCGCTCGGGCGGGATGGCCCGAGAAGACCACGAGGCCATCGATCCGGTCGCGTGATCCCACTACCTCCTCGACACAACGTTTTCGCGCGGCATCGTCGCTGATGTCGCCCTGGACGAGGCCCACCGGTCCGGAGTAGGTGTCTTGAAGGCGCTGCCGGACCAGTTCGGCCCGCCCCTTGTTGTCGCGGTAGCCGAGGATGGGATACGCCCCTTCCGAGATCAGGAGCGCCGCCGTTGCCGCGCCGAGTCCGCCGGTGCCCCCCGCCACGAAGATGACTCGTCCGGCCAGTGGCCGTTTGCTGTAGTCAAACTTCAACAGTGCGTGACGCTGAGATTCTTCGGGGTCGATATATGGCGACGACATCGTCGAGATTGTATGCGTGCGGGGGTCAGGCCCGGCGAAGGGATTCGAGATCCGCCTCGCGTTTGAACAGGCCCATCCGATGCAGAGCGAAGTCGTACTTCACGGGATCTTCGGGATCGCACTTGCGAAGCGTCGCGGTGATTTCTTCCGCCATCTTCCATCCCGGCGTGGTGCGCTTCGTGAGCCGCGCCGACCTGCCGATATTGATGATGTGGGCGTCCAGGGGGATGAGCAGGGACGAACGCGGCACCAGGCTCCAGCCGCCGGGGTCGACACTGTCTCTCCGCGTCATCCACCGGAGATAGAGGCAGAGTCGTTTGCACGCGCTGCCGTCCTCGGGCGACGGGAAGAAGAAACGCACGCCCGCGTGCTTCGGCAGCGGACCGCGTCCGTAGATCCCGTCGCGGGGAAGTGAAAACGTCCGTCGGACGAATTTCGCCAGGGCCGCGCCGATGTCCGCGACCGGCCGGCTTTCCGCGAAGAAGCGTTCCACGGAGCCCGCCTCGCGCCGCATGCCCCGGAGGAAGATGAGGAGACAGGTCACATCCGCGGCATCGTTGAAACGGTGTTTGAACCCGGCGAGGGCCCTGAGCGTCGCCTTGGTGTCGAGCGAGTCGATGGCGCGGGCGGGCCGGGGGCCGAGCACCTCGAGAACGCGTTCGACGCTCCGCTTGATCTGAATCACATTTCCATAGGCGAGGGCGGATGAGATGAGGCCAATGACCTCGCGATCCTCCGGCTGGTCGTAGCGCCAGACGAACTGAACCGGGTCGGGTTCGATCCAGCGCGCATCGTACTCATCGTAGGCGCGGTCCAGGATTTCCTTGATCGCGGCCAGCCGGCGACGCGTCATGGCCGGGTGATCTTGAGGATCTCCTCGCCAAACGCCTCGACCCGCCACCGCCGCAGACCCTCGATCGCGTACAGGTCATCGAGCGAGCGCGGGCCCGCCTCGGCGATCCTGTCGATCAGGCGTTGGGGGATCACGAGCGAGAGTTCGAGGCCGGTGCGCGTGGCCGCGGCTTTGCGCCAGTCCTTGAGGGCGGCCACCCGCCGCTGCTGAGCCAGGGGCAGTTCGATGCGCCGGCCGCGCTCGAGTTTGGGGAGATCGCCCTCGGGCGTTTCGAGACCGCGCGCGAGGGCTTCGTGGAACCGCTCCGCGAATTCGCGACGTCTGATGTGACTCGTCACCGCGTCGCGTCCGCCGTCCTTCTCCGAACGGGCAAGGGCCATGAGCGACTCGTTCACCGCGACCCGGAAGGGAGGCAGATCGAGTTCATCCGCGATCACTTCGCGGCAGGCGATCAGTTCACGGAAGACCGCGAGGGCGCGAGGAGAGAGGGCCGCCACGCCTTTGACGTCGCGGAAGACCTCGCGAGGATCGGTCTTCGCGGGAAGCCCGCTGAGCGACTCGAGCGCGCGGCACTCCTCCTCGACCCAATGAAGGCGTCTCATGGTCACGAGTTCCGCGCGCTGCTTCGTCATGACCTCGAGCAGGTGGTTGACGTCGGTGAGCGCGTAAGCGAGTTGTTCGGTCGAGAGCGGGCGGGCCGACCAGTCGTCCTTCTGGTTGCCTTTGGAGATGGTGAGACCGAGCTCGTCGCGCAATGTCGCCTGCAGCCCCACCTCGGTCCGGCCGAGAAACTTCGCGGCCACCATGGTGTCGTAGATGTTGCGGACGCCGATCGACGCCTTGGCCTTCAACAGCGCGATGTCGTAGTCGGCGCCATGGAAGATCTTGGTGAGATCCGGATTCTCGAGAAGAGGGCGGAGGTCCTCGACCTTGAAGCCCTCCAGAGGGTCGATGAGGTACGAAGTACCGGCCTCGGTGGCGATTTGAACCAGGCAGACCTTCTGGTGGTAGTGATAGAGGCTGTCGGACTCGGTGTCGATGACAATGGCGCGCGCCCCCGCGGCTTCGCCGAGGAGCTGCTGGAACAAGGCGTCATCGGCGGAACGAATGATGGAGGTCAAGCGGCGCCAGTATACGTAGCCCGTGCGCCCCCGAATTCACTCCGTCGCCGTCGCCCGTCTAGAGTCCCGCCCGCATGAATCGATCCACCAGAATTCTCCCGGCCCTCCTCCTTGCCGCCTCGACCATGGTTTCGGCCCAGGCCCCCTCGACCGTTCTCCCGCCCGCCGATGGCGAAACCCGCCTCGCCAACCTCCGCCAGATCACAAATGGCGGCGAGAACGCCGAGGCCTACTGGAGCGCCGATGGGAAGTGGATCACCTTCCAGTCTTCGCGCGACGGCCGCGCCTGCGACCAGCAGTTCGTGATGCGCGCGGACGGCTCGGATCTCCGAAGAGTGTCGACCGGAGACGGCAAGACCACCTGCGGCTGGTTCCTGCCCGGCTCAAAGCGCGTCTTCTTCGGCTCCTCCCACGCTCATCAGAAGGAGTGCCCGCCCCGTCCCGATCCTTCCGCGGGCTACGTCTGGCCGCTCGATCCCTTCGACATCTATACCGCGAACGTCGATGGCTCCGACCTCAAGCGCCTCACGAGCTACAACGTGTACACGGCCGAGGCCGTGCTTTCGCCCGACGGGAAGAAGATCGTCTTCACGTCGATGAAGGACGGAGACCTCGAGATCTACACGATGAACGTGGACGGCAGCGATATCCGCAGGCTCACGAACACCCCGGGTTACGACGGCGGCCCGTGGTGGTCGCCGGACGGCAAGCGGATCGTCTATCGAGCCCATCATCCGCAGGACGAGGCGCAGCTCGCCGATTACCGGAAGCTTCTGTCGCAGAACATGATCCGCCCGAGCCGGGTCGAGATCTTCGTAATGAACGCCGATGGCTCAGACCAGCGCCAGGTGACCGCACTTGGTGGCGCAAACTTCGGCCCCTCGTGGACGCCCGACGGTCAGAAGATCATCTTTTCGTCCAACCACCCGGCTCCGCGCAGCGGCAACTTCGACCTCTACCTTGTCGATGCCGCCGCAAGCAAGGCCGGGCCCGCGGCACTCGAACGCATCACCTTCGATCCCACCTTCGACGGTTTCCCGATGTTCCGCCCCGACGGCAAGCAGCTCATCTGGGCCTCGAACCGAAAGTCCGCCAAGCCGGGGGAAACGAACCTCTTCGTCGCGGATTGGAAATAGGCCCTACCCCTTCGCCGATTGCCAAAGGGCTTCCATTTCGTCGAGAGTCGCATCCTTCGGCGTCCTCCCCTGTTTCGCGAGGCCGGTCTCGACGTGAGCGAAACGTGAACGGAACTTCCGGTTCGTACCGCGAAGGGCCGTCTCCGCGTCGACGCCGAGTTTCCGGCCGAGGTTGATCACCGCAAACATCAGGTCGCCGATCTCGTCTTCGAGGCGCGCCTGCCGGCCGGGCTCGGGCTCCAGCATCGCCGCGGAGATCTCGTTCAGTTCCTCTTCGATCTTCCCGCGCACGTCCTCCGGTTTCGCCCAGTCGAAACCGACTTTCGCGGCCTTTTCGGAGAGGGCCGAGGCCTCCATCACTGCGGGCGTGTGACGATGGACGGCATCGAGGATGGAGACGTGGTCAGCACCCCCCTTGGCGGTCCGTTCCTGGCGCTTCAGTTCCTCCCAGTTCTTCAACACCGCCTCGGACGTCGCAGCCTCAACTGTCCCGAATACATGGGGATGCCGCCGCACCATCTTGTCCGCGACCGAGGCGATGACATCGTCGATCGTGAACTCTCCGGCCCGTTTCGCGATGTCGGAGTGGAAGACCACGTGCAGGAGGATGTCGCCCAGCTCTTCTTTGAGGTTGGCGGCATCGCCCGTCTCGATGGCATGGACCGCCTCGTAGGCCTCCTCCAGGGTGGCCTGGCGAAGGGTCATGTGGGTCTGCTCGCGATCCCAAGGGCATCCGCCATCGGACCTCAACCGGTCGATGATGCTGACAAAATGCCCGAACGATGTCTGCTTCGATGTTTCTTCCATGGCCGCCTGATATTCGCACGGCCGCGCAAACTAGAGTCCGCCGCTCGCAATGAAAAAGACTTATGAAGCGCTCAAGGATTCCTTCGGGTATTCGACCTTCCGCCCGTATCAGGAAGAGATCGTGTCCGCGGCCCTCGCGGGTCGGGACGTCCTGGCCCTCCTGCCCACCGGGGGAGGGAAGTCCTTGTGCTTCCAGCTTCCTGCGGTCCTCGGCCAGGGCCTCACTCTCGTGATCTCGCCTCTGATCGCCTTGATGAAGGACCAGGTCGATGCCCTGCAGCAAAACGGCGTCGAGGCCACGTTCCTCAATTCCTCGCTCGATTCCGACGATGCGCGCGAGCGATTCCGCGGCCTCTGGCGCAATCAGTATCGCCTTCTCTACGTCGCCCCCGAGCGACTCTTCCAGCCGAGCTTCATGAAGTCGCTTGGCGAATGGCCGGTGGAGCGCGTGGCGATCGACGAGGCCCACTGCATCAGCGAGTGGGGCCACGACTTCCGTCCCGAGTACCGCCGCCTCGTCGAACTGCGTGAGCGCTTCCCGAAGATCCCGTTCATGGCCCTCACCGCCACCGCGACGGAGCGGGTGCGCAAAGACATCGTCGCCCAGCTTCACCTCAAGGATCCCTTCGTTTCGATCGGCAGCTTCAATCGCCCGAACCTCGCTTACCGGGTCATACCGAAGTCGAAACCAGCCGATCAGGTGCGCCACCTGGTCGCCACCCACCGCGGGGGAGCGGGCATCGTCTATTGCGCGAGCCGCCGCGCTGCCGAGTCGGTGGCCGAAAGCCTCCGCGACGCCAACATCTCCGCCAAGCCCTATCACGCGGGCCTTTCCGACCACGATCGTTCGAAGAATCAGGAGGCGTTCGTTCGCGATCGCGTGCAGGTCATCTGCGCCACCGTCGCGTTCGGCATGGGCATCGACAAGCCCAATGTCCGCTTCGTCATCCACCACGATCTGCCGAAGAATGTCGAGGGCTACTACCAGGAGACGGGCCGGGCCGGGCGGGACGGTCTGGCCTCTGAATGTGTGCTGCTCTTCTCCGCCTCCGACGTCGCGAAGCAGCTTGGCTTCATCGAGGAAATCACGGACGACGTCGAGAAACGCGTCGCCAAGGCTCAACTGCGTCGGATGATCGACTACGGCGAGACCACCGGATGCCGGCGGGCCAACCTCCTCGAGTATTTCGGCGAGCGTTTCTCCGAGCCCAACTGCGGCGGCTGCGATAACTGTCTCACCCCGCGCGAAGTGTTCGACGCCAGCATCCCCATGCAGAAGCTCCTCTCCACGGTTTATCGCGTCCGCTCGACCGGTTCTTCGATGGGACGCTCGGCCACCTTCGGTCTCATGCACCACGCTCACATCCTCACCGCGCGGACCACCGAGCAGATCACGCGCTGGAATCACGAGGGTGTTTCCACCTGGGGCATCGGCAAGGAGTTCTCGCGTGAGGAGTGGCAGCAGATCGGCCGCGAAGCCGTCCGCCGCGGCCTCCTCAATCAGATGACCGGCGACTACCCGACCGTTGACCTGACTTCCGCGGGCGCCGAGTTCCTGAAAACGCGGGGAAGTCTCGAGATGCCCCGGCCGGTGGCGCCCAGGAAAGCGGTGGCGGCGGCGGGCGAGAGAAGGGCCCGGGGCGCCCGCGTCAACGCCGACGAGGCTCCCTACGACGAAGGGCTGTTCGAGAAGCTCAAAGCGCTCCGGCGAACGTTCGCCGACGAACGCAACGTCCCGGCTTTCGTCATCTTCGGCGACGCCACGCTGCGCTCGATGGCCCGCGAGAAGCCGACGAATGCGGACGCCTTCCTGGCGGTCAGCGGCGTCGGTCCCGCCAAATTGACTCAGTTCGGCGATGCGTTTATGGGAGCGATCCGCGACCACGAGTGACGGAGGGGCCTCTCGTCGTAACCTCCACCGCTCATGAAACTCCCGATCTATCAGGTGGACGCGTTTGCGAGCGAGGTCTTCCGCGGCAACCCCGCCGCCGTGGTGCCGTATGTCGAGCCGCTTTCCGCCGAGTTGATGCAGAAGATCGCGATGGAGAACAACCTGTCGGAGACCGCCTTCATCCAGGCGTCGAGCGCCGGACACTACGGCATCCGCTGGTTCACGCCCACGGTGGAGGTCGACCTGTGCGGTCACGCGACGCTCGCCGCCGCCTTCGTCGTGATGAACGAACTCGAACCCGGACTCGAACGCGTGGTCTTCAACTCGGGAGTGGGCCTGCTCGAGGTCGATCGCGCCTCTGATCGTCTGATCCTGGACTTCCCGTCCCGTCCGCCCAAAGCCATCGGCATCGACCCCGCCCTCGCCGAAGCCATGGGTAAGCCGCCCCTCGAAGTCCTCAAGTCGCGTGATCTCGTTGTCGTCTACAACACCGAGGCCGAGGTAGCGGCGCTACGGCCGGACTTCGTCAGGCTGGCGGCGGCCTCGACCTTCGGGGTGCTCGCCACCGCGAAGGGGAACAAGGTCGACTTCGTCTCGCGCTGCTTCTTTCCCGCCGTGGGTATCGACGAGGATCCCGTCACGGGCTCGGCGCACTGCTCCCTCATTCCCTTCTGGGCGGATCGGCTCGGGAAGAACTCCCTCACGGCTTTGCAGCGTTCGGCTCGGGGCGGCGAACTGTTCTGCGAACTCAAGGGCGACCGGGTGCACATCGGGGGCCGTGTCGTCCCGTACCTCAAGGGCGAAATCACTGTCTGAACTTAAGGAACGAATTCATGAAGACAACCACCGCCCTCGCACTCTCCTTTCTCACCCCGGCTTTCGCCCTGGCTCAAGGAGCCGATGTGGGCGCCTTGCTCATGGCCGACAAAACCGTAGTCGCGGCCCTCGAGCGGGCGAAGGAGAACGAGCCCGAGATCATCGCCGAGCAGATCCGCGTGTGCGAGATACCGGCGCCGCCGTTTGGAGAAGAGAAGCGCGGGCTCGAGTTCAAGGACATCTTCACGAAACTCGGCCTTCAAAACGTCCGCATCGACGCGGTCGGGAACGTGCTCGGCGAGCGGCCGGGGAAGGGGCCGAAGCCGCATCTCGTCTTCGCGGCCCATCTCGATACCGTTTTTCCGATCGAAACCGACGTCAAGGTGCGGCGCGAGGGAACCTGGCTTCACGGTCCCGGCATCGGGGATGACTGCCGCGGTCTCGCCGTGATCATCGGCGTCGTGCGCGCAATGAACGAGGCGAAGGTCGTGACCGAAGGCCCGATCACGTTTGTCGCCAACGTAGGCGAAGAGGGTCTCGGCGACCTGCGCGGTACGAAGGCGCTGTTCGGCGACACGCTCAAGGGGAGAATCGACCGCTTCGTTTCCGTCGATGGCACCGGTCTCGGCATGACCCACGTGGGTGTGGGCAGTTTCCGCTACCGCCTCGCCTACAAGGGGCCGGGCGGCCACAGCTACGGGCACTTCGGCCGGGTCAACCCGATCCACGCGCTCGGCCGCGCGATCGCGATGGTCTCCGAGTTCCAGGTCGCAAGCGAGCCCAAGACCACATTCAACGTCGGCCGGATCGGCGGCGGCACATCGGTCAACTCGATCGCCTTCGAGGCCTGGGCCGAGGTCGATATGCGCTCGCATGACAAGGCGTCCCTCGATGCGCTCCACACCAGGTTCCTCGCCGCGGCGGACGCGGCGGCGGTGGCCGAGAACAAGCGCTGGAGCGACGGAACGATCACGGTCGAGAAGAAGAGCGTCGGCATCCGGCCGCCCGGGTCGACGCCTTCGACCGATTACACCGTGGTCGCGGCCACCTCCGTGACGAAGGCCCTCGGTTTCCCCGTCGAATGGAGCCAGGGCTCGACCGACTCGAACGTGCCCATGGGTCTCGGCATTCCCGCGATCACGATCGACGGCGGGGGTGACGGCAAGGACGCGCACGCCCTCACGGAAGCCTTCGATACGAAGGACTCGTGGAAGGGCACGCAGCGCGCCCTTCTGGTCGCCATCGCTCTCGCGCGCAGCAGTCCGTAGTGAAAGTGTGCCGCAGCACCGAGACGAGCGATGCGCCCGGCTGGCGATGAGCCGAAGCGCCCGAATATCGGGAATATTCGGGCGTCTGAGCGAAGAAGTCCAGGCGGGATGCAGCGTTCGTCGAATGCCGGCAGACTTTCACCACGGGCTGCTAGGCCGGGCCGTCGAGGCTGACCCGCTATCATTCCGGGCATGCGATCCAAATCCCTTCTCGTTCTCTCCGCGTTCGTGGCCGCGGGGCTTGCCCCCCACCTCGCTCCCGTTCAGGCCCAGTCCGCAGGCAAGATCACCGGAAAGATCTCCTTCAAGGGTGTGGCTCCCGAGCCCATCAAGATCCGGATGTCGGCGGATCCCCGCTGCATGAAGGCCAATCCTGCCGGAGCCGAACGCAAGCAGATCGACGGTGTCAACGGCGGGCTTGCCGGTGTGATCGTCTCGATCAAGAGCCCGGTCAAGGGGACCTTCCCCGCGAAGACCACGCCGGTTCTTCTCGATCAGCAGGGTTGCATGTACACGCCCACCTCGATCGGCCTCCAGGTTGGCCAGCCCCTGCTCATGCGGAACAGCGATGAGACCCTCCACAACATCCACCCCCGGCCGGTGGTGAACGCCGGTTTCAACATCGGCCAGCCGCGCAAGGGAATGGAGACGACGAAGACCTTCGACAAGCCCGAGACGTTCTTCCCGGTGGGCTGCGACGTGCATCCCTGGATGCGCTCCTACATCGCGGTGTTCGCGCATCCGTTCTTCACGGTCACGAAGGAAGACGGCACGTTCGAGATCACCGGTGTGCCTCCCGGCGAGTATGAGATCGAGGCGCAACATCCGACGCTCAAGCTCATGACCGGCCAGGTTGTGGTCAAGGCGGGCGCCGCGGGAACGGTGGACCTGACGTACACCCTCAAGTAGGGCCTCGATGAGCCTCCTGGCCCTTGCCCTGCTGACCGGCTGGGCCACCTCGAACACTGCCCAGATCGCGAAGGGCAAGGAGGTCTACGAGATGGCCTGCATCGCCTGCCACGGCGGGGATGGGGCCGGGAACCCCGAGTGGGAGAGCGAGGTCCGTCCCGTCTCGTTCGCCGATTGCGGCACCACCGCCGAGCCCTCGGCGCTGTGGAAGTCGATCGTGGTGAACGGGGGTCCAAAGCACGGCCTTTCCGAGGTGATGCCGGCGTTCGGCGAGGCGTTTCCGCCCGAGGACCTGACCGCGGTGGTGGCTTACCTCCGGACGTTTTGCACGACCGCCGACCGCTATCCGCCCGGAGATCTCAATTTCCGTCGCCTGATCGCCACGGGCAAGGCGTTTCCCGAGGCGGAAGTGGTGCTCAAGAGCAAGGTCGTTCCCGGTGAAGGGGAGACCGAGCTGGAGTTCGTGTATGAGAACCGCCTGGGTCCTCGTTTCCAGTACGAACTCGAATTCCCGCTGCGTCCGAAGGCAACCGACGAAGGGTACGGCGCCGGGATCGGCGACATCGTCGTCTCGGGCAAGTACGTCCTCGGTTTCAACCCGTCCAGGCTTCAGATCTTCTCCGCGGGTCTCGAGGTCGCGCTGCCCACCGGCAATGAAGGCAAGGCCCTTGGTTCGGGCACTACGGTTTTTTCGCCCTTCTTCGCGTTCGGCAAGGGAATCAAAAGCAGCGTGATCCAGGGCAAGGTGGCGGCGGAGTTGCCCGCCGATGGCAATCGGGCCTCGAAGAACTACCGGTACGCTATCGCCTACTCCTTCCCGCCGATCGGTTTCTCCCGGACGGGCTATGTCCCTGCGGTCGAACTGATCGGCGCGTACAACCCGAGGAACAAGAGTCATTCCCAGACCGCGGTGGTCGGTGTTTCGAAGGCGCTCAATAAGCTTGGCCACGTCATCGGGTCGGTGGGCATGGGTATTCCCCTGAGGCCTTCGGGCGCTCCGAGGCCGAAGGAGTTCCGCGCTTACGTTCTCTGGGATTTCGGGGATGGGCCCCTCTGGACGGGTTGGTAGGAAGGACACTCCCGTGATGGAACCGATGGCGCTTCTGCTCAAAGGCGACCCGGACCGGCTGCGTCCTCCGAGGACCCGTTCCCGGACGGGCGAGCGCGCCGGCCGACCTCGCATCCGCTGCCCCGCGTGTGCGTGGGAGCCCCAAAGAGACGACCGATGGAGCTGCGAGTGCCTCTACTCGTGGAACACGTTCGACACGGGCGGCGTGTGTCCTTCCTGCGATCGGAAGTGGACCGAGACCCAGTGCCCGAAGTGCCACGTGTGGTCCCCTCACCTCGACTGGTACGCCGACGATGAGGACGTGAACCGCCATTGAAAGCGGTCATTCTCGCCCGCGGTCTCGGCACCAGGATGAGGGCCGAGGACGGGACCGCAGCGCTTTTGCCCGATCAGGCGGCCGCGGCTCACTCGGGGGTCAAGGCCCTGGTTCCGATCGAAGGCCGGCCCTTTCTCGACTACGTTCTTTCCGGGCTCGCGGACGCGGGTTGTTCCGAGGTCTGTCTCGTCATCGGTCCCGAGCACCATGCGCTCCGCGATCGTTACACAAGGGTCGCACCGCCCCGGCGCCTGAGGATGACCTTCGCCATCCAGGAGAAACCTCGCGGCACCGCCGACGCGGTCCTGTCTGCCGAGGCCTTCGCGGGCGATCAGGAATTCCTGATGGTCAACAGCGACAACTATTACCCCGTGACAGCGCTGCGGGCGCTCGTGCGCCTTGGACGCGCGGGAACGGTTCTCTTCACACCGGAGGGGCTCACGGCCCGGTCCAATATCGAACCCGCGAGGATCGCGGGGTTCGCTCTCGCGAAGGTGGACGCGGACGGATATCTGGCCGGCCTGATCGAGAAGCCGGACGAGGCGGCCCTCCGTGCCATGGGCGCATCTCGGCGGGTGAGCATGAACTGCTGGCGTTTCGCGCCGGCGATCTTCGACGCGTGCCGCGGCCTCGAACCCTCGGCCCGCGGTGAACTCGAGATCACCGACGCGGTGACCGCCCTGATCGCGCGAGGCCATCGTTTCGAGACGCTCACGAGCGACGAGGGCGTCCTCGATCTTTCGCGGCGCGGCGACATCCCTTCGGTTCTCGATGCCCTTCGCGCCGTGGTCGTGGACCTGTGACGCGAGTTGCAGGCGAACTGATCGCGGCCGGGATGAGCGAGACGGCCGCTCGATCCCGGGCCGCGATGTTCGCCCGGGCAGAGGAGGCCCTGCGGGCGCGCGGCGTCGAGCCTGCGCACCACGTGCATGTGCCGGGCCGCATCGAGGTTCTCGGAAAACACACCGACTACGCCGGCGGCCGGAGTCTTCTCGCCGCAGTCGAGCGGGGCTTTTGCGTGGTGAGCGCGCCCAGGTCCGACGCGGTTGTCCGCCTCATCGATCTTGGGCGCGCGGACGAGGTCCCCTTGAGCCTCGATGCGGCCGCGGCGGCGGTCGCGGCGCCCCACTGGGCCATCTACCCAGGGGCGGTGGTGAGACGTCTCGCGCGTGATTTCGAGCCGCCGCTGCGTGGCGCCGATATCGCATTCGTGAGCGACCTGCCACCCTCGTCGGGCCTCAGCAGCTCGAGCGCCCTGCTCGTCGCGACATTCGAGGCGCTGCGCCTCGCGAATGACCTCGACGCGCGCCACGATTTCCGACGCGCTCTGCCTGATGTTCTCGATGTCGCGGCGTACCTTGGCAGCGTCGAAAGCGGACGGCCTTTTCGTGGATTCCGCGGCGAGGCGGGAGTGGGAACCGCCGGCGGCAGTCAGGATCACACCGCGATCCTCGCGAGCGAGCCGGGTCATATTCGACAGTTCGGCTACGCGCCGGCCCGGCTCGAGGGCTCGGCCGCTCTGCCGAAAGACCTGATCTTCGTCATCGCGATGAGCGGCGTGGCCGCGCAGAAGACCGGAGGAGCCAGAGAGTCGTACAACCGCGCCGCGGCGCTTTCCGCGACGTTGCTCGAAATCTGGCGTGAGATCTCTGGCCGCACCGACGGGACGCTGTTCGAAGCCGTGACCTCCTCACCCGATGCGTATCCTCGCCTTCGCGGGGCCCTTGGGGCGTCGAACCCGAGCGTGGCCCCGCGGGTCGATCTCGAAGCGCGTTTGGACCAGTTCGTCGACGAGAGCCTCGTCCTGATTCCCGCTGCCTTCGACGCCCTCGCGTCCGGCGATCTTTCCGCTTTCGGCCGGGCCGTCGATCGTTCCCAGCGTGGCGCCGAGACCCTCCTCGGGAACCAGATCCCCGAGACCAAAGACCTCGCCCGCCTGGCCAGATCCCTCGGGGCCCAAGCCGCGTCGGCTTTCGGCGCCGGTTTTGGAGGCAGCGTCTGGGCGCTGGTCTCGCGGCCCGGGGCGGAGGCGTTTCGCGCCGATTGGGAACGTGAGTACCGCAAGCGTCACGATCGCCCGGCGGCCACGTTTTTCGCCACCGAGGCGGGCCCGGCCCTGGTTCGAATCGTGGCTCACCAATGATGCAATCGCATCGGCTGACCAGGGCCCCCTCCCATCCCTAGAATCGGGGCGTTATGAGCAATGATTGGAAGAGCCGGGTGGTTTCGGCCGATGACGCGGTGCGCGCCATCGGGAATGGGATGAAGGCGTTCATTCACGGGGCGTGCGCGTCTCCGCAGCCTCTCCTCGAGGCCATGGTCGCGCGTCAGGATCTGAGCAACGTGACGCTCTACCATCTCCACGTCGGCGGCGACGCTCCCTTCGCCCGCCCCGAGCACGCTGACCGTTTCCATTCCGTCTCCTTCTTCGCGGGGCCCAACGTCCGCGGCCTGATCGAGAGCGGCCATGGCGACTTCGTGCCCGTCTTCCTGTCGGATATTCCGGGGCTCTTCACGGATGGTGTGATTCCGCTCGACGTGGCCCTGATCCAGGTTTCGCCTCCCGACCGCCATGGACTGTGCACCCTCGGGACTTCATGCGACGCCACCCGTGCCGCGGTCGACACCGCCCGCATCGTCATCGCCGAAGTGAACGAACAGATGCCGCGCACTCACGGCTACACCGCGGTGCCGCTGTCCCGCATCAACGCCATGATCCACACCAACCGGCCTCTCGTGCCCCACAACCCCGACCCGATCGGCGAGGTCGAGGCGCGCATCGGGGAGATCGTGGCGGGCCTGGTGAACGACGGCGCCACCCTTCAGATGGGCATCGGCGCCATACCGGACGCCGTGCTGGCGCGGCTGCACAACAAGCACGACCTCGGCATCCACACCGAGATGTTCTCGGACGGTCTCGTCGATCTTGTCGCGAGCGGCGCCGTCACCAATCGTCTGAAACGGGTGAAGCCGGGACGCATCGTGACGAGCTTCGTCTCGGGCACGCAGAAACTCTTCGACTTCGTCGATGACAACGCGCTCGTCGAGTTCCACCCGAGCGACCGGACCAACGACACCTCGGTGATCAGGCGCAACGACAACACGATAGCCATCAACTCCGCGCTGCAAGTGGATCTCTCCGGCCAGGTCTGCGCGGATTCGCTCGGACACCGCATCTATTCCGGCATCGGCGGCCAGATGGATTTCATGCGCGGGGCCGCATTGTCGAAGGGAGGCAAACCCATCCTCGCGCTCCCGTCGACCGCGAAGGGCGGAAAACTCTCACGCATCAGCGCGGAACTGACCGCGGGCGCGGGCGTCGTCACCACTCGCGGCCACGTCCAGTGGATCGTGACGGAATACGGGGCCGTGAACCTCCACGGCATCCCGCTCCGACAACGCGGCGAGGCCCTGATCTCCATCGCGCATCCCGACTTCCGCGCCGAATTGAGCCGAGACCTCGCACGTATTCGCCATTTCGTGCTCGGGGTCCGAAACGCATAGGGCGCCCCCGCCCCCTGAAACGATGCCGACCCTACCGACGGGGTTTGGCGGCCTTCTCGGGCAGCAGGTGTTTGCCCGCCGCGAAGCGGAAATGGATGACCACAAGCGGGGCCAGAACCACCGTGACCAGGGCGAGGACCATCATCGCCAGCGTCCCGTTCTCTCTCGCCGAAAGCGCCGGATCCTGAGGCAGGGGGAAGAGCACCATCGCCGCGATCTGGCCGATCAGGAAGAGCGGAGCCACGATCTTCCAGCCGGCGATCATCCGGGGGTTCGCGGCGCGGAGCGTGTAGGCGATCAGGCCGGTTGAACCGATCAGAAACAGGAGGACGTTCAGGCCGAACTCGGGCGCGCCGCCGCGAGTCTCCGGGTCAAGAAAATCGGCCATGTTGATCGCCGCGTAGAGCAGGAAGTAGCCCCAGAGGGTGATATTCCTCAGCACAATCGCCGCAGCTTGTCACCAATCGGCCCGGCCCGTCCACTCACAAAAAAAGCGAACAATCCCGGCATATAGTCGCCGCCCACACCAATCTCGGGAGTCGCCATGAACATTCGCCTCTTTGGTCGCGTCGCCGCTGCCCTTCTCTTCGCCGGATCGGTCGATGCCGGGCCGCAGGCGAAGGCGCCCGCCAAGGGAGCCAGGGCAGCCGCGGCCCAGGGGACACCCGCGCCCCCGAAACGTCCGCTGACCCATCGCGACTACGATGGCTGGCGTCAGATCGCCACACCGGTCCTCTCGCGCGACGGCCGGTACTTCGCGTACTCGTTCATGCCGCAGGAGGGGGATGGCGACCTCGTCGTTCGCGATCTCAAGACGGGGAAGGAACAGCGCTACGGTGTGGGCGCCCTGCCCCCGCCGCCCCTTCCCGATCCGGACGCGAATCCGGACGCGCCGCCGCCCGTTCGCAACGTGAGGATCACGTTCACCGCGGACAGCCGATACGTGATCTGCACGACCTATCCGCCGAAGGCCGACACCGACAAGGCGAAGAAGGAAAAGAAGAAGCCGGAGGAATTGCCCAAGGGCGGCCTCGTGATCGTCGACCTCGCGACCTTCGTTTCGACCCCGCTCGCTTCGGTGAAGAGCGTTCAGGTTCCTTCGAAAGCCGGCGCCTGGATCGCCTACTCGAAGGAATCGAAGGAGGCTGTGCCCCCGGCGCGCCCCGGCGTCACCCGCAAGGAGTATGGGACCGACCTCGTCGTTCGCGACCTCGCCTCCGGTCAGGAGAGGACGTTTGGAAGCGTTCTCGAGTACGCGGTGGCCCGGGACGGCGCGGCGCTCCTTTTCGCTGTCTCTTCGAAGTCCGAGGCCGAGAACGGGGTTTTCGCCCTGTCTCCGGCGGTGGGCGCCGATGCGCCGAAACCCCTCGCCTCGGGCCCCGGCCGCTACCTCAAGGTGACGTGGGATCGGGATCAGAAGCGAGCGGCCTTCGTGACCGACCGCGATGACGTGGCCTCGAAGGCCCCGAGGTTCAAGGCGTATCTGTGGGAGCGCGGAGGCGCTTCTGCCGCCGCGGTTGTGGATTCCGCCACACCGGGTATGCCCGCGACGCTGTCGGTCTCCGATCGCGGCGCTCTCTCGTTTTCGCGCGATGGGAGCCGTCTCTACATCCCCGCGGGTCCGCCGGCTCAGGCTCCGAAGGCGGACACCGATGAGACACCGGCCGACGAAAAGGTGGTGCTCGACATCTGGCATCACAAGGACGACGTCGTCCAGCCGATGCAGAGGATCCGCGCCGCCCAGGATCGCGCGCGCACCTATCGCGGGGTCTATCGGATCGCCGATCGCCAGTACGCGCAGGTTGCGGACCCGACGCTGCGAACCGTGGTGATGACGGACGACGGATCCCGCGCGATTGGCCTCGACGACTCCCCGTACCGGCGGATGATCGACTTCGACGGCACGTACAGCGACGTCTACATCGTCGACGCGAACACGGGCACGCGGAAGCTGGTCGAAAAGAAATGGAGGGGCGGGGGTTTTGGCGCCTCGTTCCAGTGGTCGCCTTCGGGCGAGCATGCGGTGTTCTATGCGGATCGGCACTGGCACGTCGTGAACGCGAAGGACGGTTCGGTGCGGAACCTCACACGCATGATTCCCGTGCCCTTCCATGACGAAACCGACGACACGCCCGATCCGCCCGGCGGCTACGGCGGAGCGGGCTGGACGAAGGACAGCGCCTCCTTCCTGGTGAACGATCGATACGACGTCTGGCAGCTCTTCATGGATGGCCGCCCCGCGAAGAGCCTCACCGAGGGTGAAGGTCGAAAAGGGACGGTCGTGTATCGCGTCGAGCGCACCGAGCCGGTCGACGAGGACGACGACGAGCGGGGGATCGACCCCGCTAAACCGCTCACCTTGCGGGGCGAGCACGACCTCACCCATGAGACGGGCTTCTATCGCGACTCCTTCGAGGGTGTGGCTCCGCCGGCCCGTCTGCTCAGCGGAGCGAAGAACTACCGCTTCGCGGGCCGCGCGAAGGACGCCGATGTCTTCCTCGTGGGCGCGCAGCGCTTCGACGAGTTCCCCGACGTCCACGTCACCGACTCCACCTTCAAGACGCTCACCAGGGTCACGAACGGCGGCGCCCAGATGGCGCCCTACCTGTGGGGCAAGGCTGAGCTCGTGCCCTTCCGGAACGCGGACGGCGTGGCCCTCCAGGCCGGCTTGATCAAGCCGGAGAACTTCGACCCGAAGAAGAAATATCCGATGATCGTCTACATCTACGAGATGCTCTCGCAGAACGTCCACAACTTCGTGAATCCCGCGCCGGGGACGAGCATCAACTTCGCGTACTACGCGAGCAACGGGTATCTGATCCTGACTCCCGACATCGTCTACACGCTCGGCCAGCCCGGCGAGGACGCGCTCAAGTCGGTCCTGCCCGCGATCCAGGCCGTCGCCGACCGCGGTTTCGTGGACGAGGCCAACGTGGGCATCCAGGGTCACTCCTGGGGCGGCTATCAGATCGCCTGGATGTTGACCCGCACCGGCCGCTTCAAGGCCGCGGAAGCGGGGGCGCCGGTCGGGAACATGACGAGCGCGTATTCGGGCATCCGCTGGGGTTCAGGCATGCCCCGGCAGTTCCAGTACGAACAGACCCAGAGCCGTGTCGGTCCCTCGCTCTACGACGCCCCTCACAAGTACATCGCGAATTCCCCGATCTTCGAGATCAAGAGAACGACCACGCCCCTGCTCATTCTCCACAACGACAACGACGATGCGGTGCCCTGGTACCAGGGGATCGAACTTTTCCTTGCCATGCGCCGCAACGGGAAAGAGGCCTACCTCTTCAACTACAACGGCGAATACCACGGCCTTCGCAAGAGACACAATCAGAAGGACTACACCGTGCGCATGCAGCAGTTCTTCGATCACTTCCTCAAGGCCGGACCGCGCCCCGAGTGGATGGAGAAGGGTGTGCCCTACATCGAGAGAGACGAAGAAAAGGAACGTTTCCTCAAGGGTGTGTACCGGTAGGGAAGACAGAATGATCGCGGCCACAAATCTCGACGAGATGTTCGGACGGATCGACATCTACCTGTTCGATCAACTGCTGCGCGGCCGGATCCCGCGAGGGGCCCGGATCCTCGACGCGGGTTGCGGCGACGGGCGGAACATCCGGTACCTCCTCGACGCGGGCTACGACGTGTCCGCGGTCGATGCCGACCCCAACGCGATCGGGGAGGTGATGCGTCTGGCCGCGGAGCTCAACGCCGAGTTGCCCCCCACCAACTTCCGGCGCGAGCCCGTCGAGGCGATGTCGTTCGACGACGCCTCGATGGATGTCGTCCTGAGCATCGCGGTGCTCCACTTCGCCCAGTCGGACGAGCAGTTCGAAGGGATGCTGGAATCGATCTGGCGGGTTTTGAAGCCGGGCGGACTCTTCTTCTGCCGCCTCGCGTCGAACATCGGGATGGAGTTTCGGATGGTCCATCGCCGCGGGCGTCGATTTCTGCTTCCGGACGGGACGGAGCGTTACCTCGTGGACGAGTCGATGCTCCTCGAATGGACGGGCCGGCTGGGCGGCGTGCTCGCGGACCCCCTCAAGACGACGATCGTGCAGGATCAACGCTGTATGACGACGTGGGTCGTGCGCAAGACGGGGTAGGCCCGACACCGGGTATCATCCGCCCGTCTTGTCAGAGTTCTTCGGCGTTCCGGTCCCGTTCATCTTCTTCGGGCTGACCCTCCTGGGTGTGGCGCTTCTGCATCACCGCACTCTCCAGGTGGCGCTTGTCGGTCTCTCCGTGATCCTGGGCCACGCCCTGATCTTTGGAGGGCTCGACCTCGTCGCCCACATGCGGCACGAGTGGGTGACCCTTGCGAACCTGCTCGGGCTTCTCATCGGCTTCACGATCCTCGCCGACTGCTTTCATCGGTCGAAGGCGCCGGAGCTGCTCCCGAGGTTCCTCCCCGGTGGCTACTGGGGCGCGTTTTCGCTTCTGGTGCTGATCTTCATCCTCTCCAGCTTTCTCGACACCATCGCCGCGGCGATGATCGGGGGGACGGTCGCGGGGACGGTGTTCCAGAGGAAGGTGCACCTTGGATACCTCGCGGCGATCGTGGCCGCGTCGAACGCAGGTGGGTCGGGCAGCGTCATCGGCGACACCACCACCACGATGATGTGGATCGACGGCGTGAGCCCTCTCCACGTGTTGCATGCCTACGCCGGGGCCATCGTGGCCCTCCTGGTGATCGCCGGCATCGCATCGGCCCAGCAGACCCGCTACGCTGCGATCGTGGTCCCTTCCGGAGACCGGCCGAAGATCGACTGGGCTCACCTCGGCATCGTGCTGTTCGTGATGGCGGTGGCGGTGATCACGAACCTGGCGATGAACATGCGCTTCAAGGAGTACGCGGGATCGTTTCCGTTCCTTGCGTTCGCGGTGGCGGGCGCGCTCCTGCTATGCGCACCGATTCGGTCTCCCAACTGGCCCCTCCTGCCCCCGGCTATCCGCGGCAGCATGTTTCTCCTGGCCCTCGTTCTGGCGGCCTCCCTGATGCCGGTGAACGAACTGCCCAGGGCTTCATGGCAGTCGACCATGGGTCTCGGATTCGTGTCCGCGGTTTTCGACAACATACCGCTCACCAAGCTGGCACTCCTTCAAGGCGGCTACGACTGGGGGGCGCTCGCCTACTCGGTGGGTTTTGGCGGCTCGATGGTGTGGTTCGGGTCCTCGGCGGGCGTGGCGATTTCGAACATCTTTCCCGAGGCGCGCTCCGCGGGGCGCTGGATCAAGGAGGGCTGGCACGTGATCGCGGCCTTCGTGATCGGCTTCCTCGCGCTGCAACTCACCTTCGGCTGGAATCCGCCTCCGCCCCACAAGGCGCCCCCGGCCGCCGCGGGGACGCACCGCTAGTCGAGATTCGAACTCGTCATCGCGCGAGTGCATCTCCCTCGCCAGTCGCTTTCCGACGGGTTATCCATGAGTCGGTTGAGGAGGCCCCAGGCCAGTTCCAGATTCTGCCGCGCCTGCGCCGACAGTGGCTGTCCGAGATCGAAGGCGTGGCCGCGTATGCCCAGCGCGAAGGCGGGCGGGGGAGCACCGGAACCCAGTGAGTTGAAGGTGTGAAGCAACGCCTCGGGAGAAAGGGCGTGGGTGGAGAAGCTCGAGTGGCCGGAAGGCGTCACGGAGCGGAGAGTCCCCGGATCGGGTCCGATGGCGCTCGCATCCACGAATAGAACCAGGTCGCATCCGACCATGTCCAGCGCGTGTTCGACCTGAAGCTGAAAATCCTGAGCGACCACCACCTGAAGAGACGGGTGAGCGCGAATCCATTCCTCGACCCTTTCCAGAAGGGCCGGACCGAGTGCATCGTCACCGCGGCTCGGGTTGCCGCAGCCCAGGATCGCGATCCGTGGCCCGGGATCCGGGATCCCGGTCAATGGACGCCGCCCCTGACCAGGGCGCCGTCTTCGTTGCGAGTGAGCCGATCGACCACCCGCCCGCTCGGATCCTGCAAGACGACATCGAGCGCCATCGAGCCCAGGGCGTGCGTGGCGCAGGAGAGGCAAGGGTCATAGGCGCGGATCGCCACTTCAATGTGGTTCAAAAGGCCTTCCGTCAGTTCCTTCCCGTCGAGCTCGTGGGCCGCCACTTCCCGTACCGCGGTGTTCATCGCGGTGTTGTTGTTGGTGGTGGCGACGATCAGATTCGCCTTCACGATGGCGTCGTTCTCGTCGATGACGTAGTGATGGATCAAGGTGCCGCGGGGGGCTTCGACCACGCCCACGCCTTCGAAAGCCCGCTCGCCCCCGGCCATGAGGTCTTTTCCGTAGGTCTCCTTGTCCGCAAGCAGGTCACGAATGGCCTCCGCGGCATAGAGCATCTCGATCATGCGCGCCCAGTGATAGGCCATGGTGGCATGCACGGGCTCGCCATGGCCGATGGCCGCGAAGGTCTGCCGCTCCGCTTCCGCGAGGGGTGTGGCCATGCGGTCGGCGTTGTTGATCCGGGCGAGCGGTCCGACCCGGTACCAGCCATCGTCCGATCCGAGAGCCACGATGAAGGGGAATTTCATGTACGACCACGACTTCACTTCCTCGTGGATGTGGCGCAGATAGTGGTCGCAGTCCAGGTGGTCGAACACGGTCTCGCCTTCAGCATCGCGCGCGCGCAGGCCGCCGTCATAGAGTTCGAAGCTCCCGTCGGGCGCGATCAGGCTGACGAAGTTGGAGCGAAAAGCCGCAAACGACGCGTTGCGGGCCAGGTCCTTCATGTAGAGATCGCGCGCGATCCCCACCGCCGCCTTCGCCCACTCGACCATCTGATCGATGTCGCCGCGCAGGAACTCTCCATCCTCGGGAGACAGGGCCTTGTTCACGCCGCCCGGGAGGGCGAGCACGCCGTGCACGCGCTTGCCGGAAAGCACGCGGATCACTTCCTGGCCGTACTTGCGCATCTTCACACCCTGCAGGGCGAGGCCTGGGTCCGCCTTGATGACGCCGATGATGTTGCGATCCGCCACATCCGAGTCGAAACCGAAGAGCAGGTCCGGGCTCGCCAGATGGAAGAAATGCAGGGCGTGACTCTGGAAGGTCTGGCCGTAGTGGAGGAGCCGTCGCAGCCGGTCCGCCGCGGGGGTGAGTTTGCGGCCTCCGACGAACGCGTCGATGGCCTTGGCCGCGGCAAGGTGATGGCTCACCGGACAGATACCGCACAACCGCTGGACCAGAACCGGAACCTCCCAGTACGGGCGGCCCTGGATGAAGGTCTCGAAGCCGCGGAATTCCGCGATGTGGAGCCGCGCCTGGCGCACCCGGTTTTCACGATCCATCAACAGGGTGACCTTGCCGTGACCCTCAACCCGGCTCAGGGGCTCGATGACGACGCGCTTCAGCCTCTCGGGGTGGGTCGCGGTTTCGAGGGGGTTCATGTGGGGGTTCATGGCACGGACCGTTCAGTCGAAGTGAATCATCGCGCTCGGAAGGCTTGGATCCCGGCCGGCGAGAAGTTCGGTGAGGAATCGCCAGAACGCGTCCGCGGAAGGCGGACAACCGGGCAGGAAGTGGTCGATCTTCACGACATGATGCAGGGGCCGGACTTTGTTGAGCAGAAGAGGCAATTCCGGATCGTCGGGAATGTGCGCGTTCTCGGTGCCCTGGCCCCGGATGAAGCTCTCTTCCAGGCATCGCTTCAAGGGGATGCCGTTGCGCATCGACGGCACGCCGCCGGTGTTCGCGCACTCCCCGACCGCCACGAGGACCTTGCACATCCGGCGGAACTCGCGCAGGGTGTGAACGTTCTCGACATTGCACACCCCGCCTTCGATCAGGCCCACGTCCACCGGCCCGCTGATGTGCTTGATGTCGTTGATGGGGCTGCGGTCGAACTCCACCAGTTCCAGAAGATCGAGCAGCTTCTCGTCGATGTCGAGAAGCGACATATGGCAGCCGAAACAACCGGCGAGCGAACAGGTGGCGACTTTGACCTTACCCTTAGCCATGACGCGCCTCGCGGTTCCGGTATTCCCGTAGTTCCACCTCGCTGATGGGCTCGCGATCGTAAGCCCGCTCCCCGATGGGGACGCCGAAGGCCGCCGCCTTGAGGGCCAACGCCCCGGTGGGGCAAAGCCTCACCGCCGCGTCCTCCCCGGACAGAGCGCTGTCCCTCAGCAGGCCGCTCGGCGAATTCACCACCAGCTCCGTGTCCTTGCCGCGGCCGTGCA
>CAYNHK010000056.1:0-24287 GCA_964396875.1 uncultured Acidobacteriota bacterium
CCCAAAGCTCCTTCTCTTCGACCACCGACGCCATACTCGGCGAGTAGCTGAGATCTTCGGTAAGTTGCGCGGCCGTCTTCGGAGTGTAGAAACGTCCGCCCGTTTCCGTGGCGATCCGGCGCAGCAGATCGGCCTTCATCTCTGCGCCTCGGAACTCCATCCGCAGGTCGTCGACCCGCACGTGGGAGATGTCTTCGCCGAGGGTCTTGCCCGCGCGTCTCGCCGTGACGCGGATCTCGTGGACACCACGCTCGTCAGGGCGGAACTCGGCGGCGTACTCGCCGTCCTTGTCGACCGTCCAGTGAAGGGCCAGCTCGCGTACGTCGCCGTTCGGCCTCTGGATCGTCGCGGTGACCACTGCGTCGTTGACCCGGATGAACGTCTCGTCGGATACATCGGCGGTGATCGATACCGTGTTGCCGGGGGAGACCAGGCCGGAGGACAGCGCCACGCTCACCGGCCCGCCGACGCCGCTCACGAGTTGTCTCAACATCTGCCGCCAGAACGTCTCATGGGACGCGTCGTCCACCGCCACGTCGGCATGCATCTGCCACCGCCACGAGTCCTGTACCGGAAAGGCGAACGCGCGCCCGCGCCCATAACGCTGGAAGGCCAGGACCACGCGATCGTCTCCCCCCTCGAGCGAGCCGGCGAGGAGCGCGGAGGCGCCGGGCTTCACGCGGGTGACGTTGTTGACCGATGAGAGCGGCGGGAGAGCCTCGAAACGCGCCGCGTTGTCGGCCGCGTTCGCCGCGAGCTGGGTTACGGGCTGGGCCGCGCCGAGGGGCGTGACCTTGACCTTGAGCCACTGAAACGGGGGTTGCGCGGCGGGGGAGCGGGCGACATCGGCGGCATCGAGGGCCACGGGCAGAGCCTCTGCCACCGCGGTGCCCGCGTATCCGCCCTCCGCGAACGACTTCTCGCTGCCGAGCATCAGCAGACCGCCGCCGCGTTGGGACACGAAGTCTGTGAGCATGCGGATCTGGTCGACGGTGAAAAAGCTCGCTTCGACGCCCCCGAGGATCAGGCCGCGGTAGGCGAAAAGTTCGTCGCGGTTGCGCGGAAAACCGGCCGCCAGCTCTTCGGCATCATCGATGTCGAGTCGGATGAACTTGTTGTCGGACGTCCGCTCGAGGGTCGCCACCTGGAGGTTCTTGTCGTCCTCCACGGCGCGGCGGAGGAACTTCGCCTCGAAGCGCGCGGCGCCTTCGAAGTACAGAATCTTCTCGCGGCGGCCGAGCACGTCGATGGCTACGTCGAACTCGTTGTTCTCGATCACCTGCTCGCCGTCGATCGAGGCGATCTTGAACTTGAGCAGCCTCGGTCCGGGCTCGTCGGCGCGGATGGCCACACGTACGGTGGAGGAGTCGGCGGCGCTCGCGTCGATGTCGAGGGCCGAGAGAATCCGGCCCGAGTCTTCGACCGTGAGCTTGAGGGGGGCCCGGCCGGCGCCCGCGGACTTGATCGCGAGACTTGCCACGACGGAACTCCCCTGAAGAACCGAAGCGGGAACCTCGACGCGGGTGATTTCCACGTCCCGTGAAAAGCGTTCGGCCCCCAGGCCGATCGCGAAGACGGGGAGTTGCCGATTGCGAAGGTCGAGGAGTGTCTCGCTCATGGCCCCAGCGACGTTGTCCGCACCATCGCTTACGAGAACGAGGCCCGATACCGGGACATCCGCGAGTTCCTCTCGCGCTCGGCGAAGAGCACTCGCGAGGTTGGTTCGGCTCCCCGAGAGACCAAGCCCGCCGCCGCCCGGCAGGCGCTCGGCCGACTCGGAGAAGCGGAAGAAGCGAACTTTGAACTTGTCTTCCAGCGCGCGACGGATGTCGCCTTCGGGAGCGAGGAGACGCTCGCGCGTGAACTCCACCCGGGCCCGCCCGCCGTCGTCTTTGATCGTCTGACTCTGCGAATCGTCGAGCAGAACGCCCACGAAACTCTGCTGCCTCGCGACGGTCATCACGCGCAGGATCGGCTCAAGCAGGGACACGCCCAGGAGGCAAAGGGCGAGAACGCGGAGACCCACGAGAAGTCCGAGGTCGGCGCGACCGAGCTTCGCGCGGGAGGCGAGCCGCCGATAACTCCAGAGTGAAAGGCCCAGCGCCAGGCCCAGGCCAGCGATGACAAAGGGAGCCCATCGCCCGTTTGCGATCGAGACGTGGCCGGCTTCAAAGACGGAGGGGCGGAACTTGAACAGGAACTCGAAGGCCGACTCGATCGTGGGCATCGCTTGAACCTGAGACGCGCGGCTTAGGTATCCAGACTCAGTACGAGAAGAGATCCGAGGGCCACGAACACGAGGTTGGGCGCCCAGGCGGCGAGGATGGGCGGGAGGTAGCCGTACTTCCCGAGGGCTTCAGAGAACACGAAGCCCACCTGATAGAAGGCGGCCAGGAACAAGGCGATGCCCACGCCAAACAGCGCGCCCCGCTTGCCCACGAACATCGAGAAGGGGAGTCCTACAAAAGCCATGACCAGGCACATAACGGGGTAAGAAATCTTCCGGTGCAGGCCTACCCGGAGAGAGGTGCCGTCGAGGCCGAGCCCCTCGATGGCCTCGATATGGGCTTCGAGGTCGGTGTACGAGAGTTCTTCCGCCGTTCTCTCTTCCTTCTTGAAGTACGTGGGGGGGTCGATTTCGGCCGAACGCACGGTGTCGATCACACGATCCGCCGCGGAGCCGCCGGTGAAGGTCCGCCGGAAGCCTCGGGAAAGCTCGTAGACCTTGCCGTCCCACCGGACTTCGTCGGCCATCAGGTGCTCCCGCAGCGTCCAGGTCTTGGGGTCGATATCAATGACGGACAGGCCGCGGAAAATCACGCTTCCCGCGTCGGTGGACGGGGCGATCTGGTTGTACGAATAGAACCGCCCGTCGGATCCCAGGGCCATGCGCCGATCCAGCGCGGAGTTCGAGCGGGGCGGACGGCCCTTCACGATGTCGTGCTCTCGCTGAGCCTGGCGGCGCGTCGCGGGCACCAGCGCGTCGTTGCCGATGAACATGACGGCTGCGGCGAGGGCCGAGATGACGAGGGCCGGAACCGCGGCCCGGTGGACGCTGATGCCGGTGGCCTTGATCGCGGTGATCTCGTTCTGCCTGGCCATGATCCCATAGGTCGCGAGCGTGGCGATCAGGACGGCCATCGGCAGGATCTGGGTGAAGAGGTAGTACGGCATGTTGTAGGCGAAATAGCTGAGCAACACCGCTCCCTTCACCCGGTTCTGCTGCACATCGTCGAGCAGGTCCATGAACTCGATCAGGATGGGCAGGACGAGGAGGGCGATGGTGGCGAGTGCCAGCATCTTCATGAACTCCCGGCCGATGTATCGATCGAGCACGCCCACAAGGTGCGCGCCGATCGACGACCCGTGGCGCGCGCCCGTTCGTCGCTTCGAGCTGAACCAACTCCGGATCCAGACCGTTACGGCTCCGAAGTTGAAGGGGTCCACCGTCCCTTCCCGCCGTGCCCGGTAGAGCAGATACGACGCAAGGGCGCCAAGGATCAGATTCGCCGCCCAGACCGCGAGTCCCGGCGGCAGCGTCCGCGTGTCGCCCGCCTGTTCGCCGAGTCTCGCCAAGACGTAGTAGGCGAAGATCACAGCGATGGCGAGGCCGAACGCCGACTGCTTCGAATCGCGGCGGCCCCCGAGCATCAGGGCGAGGCCCATGATGGCGAACACGAGCGGGACGACCGACAGGGCGTACTTCTTGTGATATTCGACGGAGTAACGCGCGGCCTCCGCATCGTTGCCCTCTTTCTCGAAGCGAGCGATCTCCTTGAGGAGCATGGCCGGCGTCATCTCCCGATCCCCTCGAGAAAGCGGGAGATCGGGGAATATCTGCCCGAAGTCGATCGGAAACTTGCCCTTGGCGAAGCGCTGGACGTCGTAGGTCTTTCGCTCGATAAGGTCGAACGAATAGGCCACACCCTGTTCAAGCTCGAGTTCGACGCGCTTTTCGTCCCGATTGATCGAGAGTTCGCCCCGGCGCGCCAGCCAGATCCTCGGGCGGCTTGGAGTTTGCCGGTCGATGATCAACGCATCTTTCCAGGCTCCCGTCCCGAGTTCGACATCAGTGAGGTAGAGCGACCGGTGGGGCAGCAGGTCTTCGATGAAGACGCGCGGCTTGGTGCTCTGGGCCCTCGAAATCGCCAGTGAGAACGCGGTCTCCCGATAAGTCTGGTTGGCATCGGGAACCCAGAACGCATGGACGTAGTACGTGGCGCCGGTGGCGAGGAGGCCCAGGAGCATCAGGGCTCTGAGGAGGAAGAGGGGCGACACGCCCACGGCCTGCATGGCGATGAGTTCGCTCTCACTCGCGAGTCGGCCCAGACCCAGGAGAACCGCGAGCAGAAACGCCATGGGAATGGTCAGGGCGAGAAAGCTCGGAAGTATGTTGAAGATGAGCTTGCCGATGACCGTCCAGGTCGCGCTCTTGCCGACCAGAAGATCCGAAATGTCGGCCAGATGGGGAATCAGCAGGACGAATGTGAAGAGGATCAGGCCGATCAGGAACGGCGATGCGACCTCCCGCAGCAGGTAGCGATCGAGGATCGTCGGGTGCAGGAGGAGCTTCGGCTTCGTCAAGCCCGGAAATCGTAGCAGGCGGCCCTCGCTCAAGCCCCATTAGAATCGCGCTCCCGATGAGCCTCGAAGTCACCCGACGGATCCATTTCAGCGCCGGCCACCGCCTGGTCGGCCACGAGGGCGCGTGCGCCTACCTGCACGGCCACAACTACCTCGTGTTCATTCATGCCGCCGGGGATCTCGACTCCGTGGGCCGGGTGATCGACTTCGCGGTCCTGAAGGAGAAGGTGGGCGGCTGGATCCTCGAGAACTGGGATCACGGCTTCATCGTGTCGGAGCACGACGTCGACGCACGTCGGGCGATCGCCGCCTTCACGAGCGGGGGACTCGCGCAGAAGACATTCGTGCTCGATCGGAACCCGACCGCCGAGAACATGGCGCAATACCTGGCTCTGGAAGTCGCGCCCCGGGTACTCCGCGGCACCGGGGTGAAGGTCGTGAAGATCGTGGTCCAGGAGACCGAGAACTGCTTCGCTGAATGCGTCGTCGAATGAAAGCGGTCTCGCGACGGCCACCGGCGGGCAAAACGGCGGGGAAGCAGTACTCGGTGAACGAGATGTTCTTCTCGCTGCAGGGCGAAGGCGCGCGGGCGGGAACGCCAAACGTTTTCGTGCGGTTCTCCGGGTGCAACATGCGCTGCGATGTAGTGCCGGGTGAAAAATCGCCCGGGGGCTTCGCCTGCGATACCGAGTTCGAGTCAGGGCGAGCGATGAAAGCGGCGCAGATCGTGGCCAGCGCCCTGAAGCTCGCGCCGAAGGCCGGCGTGGGTGTGATCTTCACGGGCGGCGAGCCGGCCCTCCAACTCGACACGGCGCTTGTCGATTCGTTGCGCAAGGCGGGCTTCGGGCCGTTGTGCATCGAGACCAACGGCACGGTCGACGTGGCCCCGCTTGGACTCGACTGGATTTCTCTGAGCCCGAAAGTGGCCGAACACGCCGTGCGCGTGAGGTCGTGCGACGAGATCCGCTATGTGCGCGGGAACGGTCAGGGAATCCCACGACCCTCCGCAAAGGCCGCACGCAAGTTCATTTCACCCGCGTTCTCCGGGGATTCGCTGGATGCCGACACACTTCGCTGGTGCATCGACCTCGTCAAGTCAAATCCCGATTGGGCGCTTTCGGTTCAGCAGCACAAGACCTGGGGAATTCGCTAAGTACAATCAGCGCATGTCTGAGATTCATTCATTCCTGAAGGAAGCGCGGCTGTTTCCGCCGCCGCCGGCCTTTTCCGACAAGGCGCACGTCAAGTCTCTCGAGGAGTACCGCGTGATGTACGCGCGGAGCATCCACGATCCCGAGGGATTCTGGGCCGAGCAGGCCGAGACGCTGACCTGGCAGGAAAAGTGGCGCACCGTACTCGACTGGAACGTCCCGTTCGCGAAGTGGTTCGTGGGAGGGAAGTTGAACCTCTCGGAGAACTGCCTCGACCGCCACGCCTCGACGTGGAGGAAGAACAAGGCCGCGATCATCTGGGAGGGCGAGCCCGGAGAGGTCCGCGTCGTCACCTACGGCGAGCTGCTCCGCGAGGTCTGCAAGTTCGCGAACGTCCTCAAATCCCTGGGCGTCACGAAGGGCGATCGGGTCGGGATCTACCTGCCGATGATCCCGGAGGCCGCGGTCGCGATGTTGGCCTGCGCCCGTATCGGCGCGGTCCACAGCGTCGTCTTCGGAGGTTTCTCAGCCGAAGCTGTGAGTGACCGCATGAACGATGCCGAGGCGAAGCTGATCGTCACGGCCGACGGCGCGTGCCGGCGAGGAAACATCGTCCACCTGAAGGCCAACGTGGACGCGGCGTGCAAGTCGATACCCAGCGTCGCGAAGGTCGTGGTGGTCCGCCGCATCGGCGAGACCATTGAAATGGTGGGCGGGCGCGACGTCTGGTACCACGAGGAGATGTCGATGGCGTCGGCGAACTGCCCGCCCGAGCCGCTGGACTCCGAACATCCGCTCTTCATTCTCTACACCTCCGGCACGACCGGAAAGCCGAAGGGGGTTCAGCATTCGACCGCGGGCTATCTGCTTCAGTCGGCCATGACATCGAAGTACGTTTTCGACCTCAAGGAGGAAGACACGTACTTCTGCACGGCCGACGTCGGCTAGGTCACCGGTCACAGCTACGTGGTCTACGGACCGCTCGCAAACGGCGCCACGTCGCTGATGTACGAAGGCGCGCCGAACTTCCCGAAGCCCGATCGGCTGTGGGACATCATCGAGCGCCACCGCGTCAGCATTTTCTATACCGCGCCCACAGCCATCCGATCGTTCGTCCGCCAGGGCGACGACTGGCCGAACGCGCACGACATGAGTTCGCTGCGGCTGCTCGGCACGGTCGGCGAGCCCATCAACCCCGAAGCCTGGATGTGGTACCACAAGGTTATCGGCGGCGAGCGGTGTCCGATCGTCGACACCTGGTGGCAGACCGAGACGGGCGCCATCATGATCACGCCGCTCCCGGGCGCCACCCCGACGAAGCCGGGTTCCGGGACGCTGCCGTTCTTTGGGATCCTGCCCGAGGTCGTCGATAAGGACGGCCACAAGGTTCCGGCGGGTCAGGGCGGCTTTCTGGTCATCCGAAAACCCTGGCCCTCGATGCTTCGGACCGTCTTCCGCGACCCTGACCGGTACGTCGAGAACTACTGGAAGCGCTTCCCGGGGTCGTACTTCACGGGCGACGGCGCCCGGGAGGACGAGGACGGCTACTTCTGGATCATGGGCCGGGTCGACGACGTCGTGAACGTGGCCGGGCATCGGCTGGGCACCATGGAGGTCGAAAGCGCCATCGTCTCGCATCCCAGGGTAGCCGAGGCCGCGGTCGTGGCGCGGCCGGACGAACTGAAGGGTCAGGCCCTGTGCGCCTTCGTGACCTTGAAGGCGGGCGCAGGCGGCGCGGACCAGTTCGCAATCGAGGCCATGAAAGAGGAGTTGAAGGCGCACGTCGCGAAGGAAATCGGTCCCATTGCCAAGCCCGACGACATCCGCTTCACCGACGCCTTGCCCAAGACCCGCAGCGGAAAGATCATGCGGCGGCTTCTGAGGGACATCGCCGCGGGGTCGCTGACCGTCGGCGATACGACGACGCTGGAGGATTTCTCGGTCCTGGCCAAACTGCGTGAAGACGAGGAGTGACCGGGCTTCTGAGTGCCGTGGTTCCGCCGGTTCATCCCTCGGGGGACCGTGGCCGCTGAGTTCATGAGCTGCAGCCATTGGCCTGGCTGCTCGGGGACCTGGCGGGGGCGCATTGTTCATTCTTCGGCTGGACGCTGTCCATCCCTCTGGGCAACGCCGCGCGATAGGCCCTACGGGCCGTTCGAGCGACTATCTTATCGGTCACTTCGGCATCGCGACGGAAACCGAAGTGTCCGATAAGATATATTATGTAAACTATTGTGTCCGGTAAGGCTCTGGATCGGGTCGACTTAGTCCGCTGCCTTTCCTTCCACGCTGACTATGCCTGCCGCAACACGGGCGTCTGCTGCTCCTCCGGCTGGGAAATCGCTGTGGAAGAACGAGTTGAGGTCTTGCTCACATCCCGACTGCAAGCGCAGCCCGGAGCTCTCCCGAACGGTCCAGATGGCTTTGTCCCGATGGTCAACCCTCCGTCAGGTTGCCGGTCGGCATTCCGCCAAGCCTCCTCGGGTGTCTGCTGGTTCCGGGACGCCGAGCGTCGTGACTGCGCGATCCACCGCGAGTTTGGCGAGGATGCCCTCGCCTCGGCCTGCCGTCAGTTCCCGCGGGTCGCGGTCCTGGAACCGACCCAGGTCTCTGTCAGCCTGTCCCACTACTGTCCGACCGCCGCCGGCCTCCTGTTCGACCCCGGCATGGATTTCGCCCTGGTCGATCGCCCGAGGGCGTTTCCGCACGGCTGGCCATTCGAGGGCCTCGATGCCCGCGCTGCGTATTCCCCGCTGCTTCGCCCTGGCGTCCTTCTTGGGTTCGACGGCCTGCGGAGATTCGAGTCGGAGGCCGTCAAGCTCTTTTCGGCGACCGGGCTTCAGGAGGGGCTCAGTCGCTTCGGTTCGGCGGTCGAGCGCATCCGGGAGTGGACGCCGACCCGGGGCGCGGTCCCTAACCTGGTGGTCACCGCATTCCAGGAGTCCTCTCTAACGCCGCTCCGGATTGCCGAGCCCGAAGATCCCAGATCGATCCTGGTGCGGTCGATCCCGTCCGGATGCTCTGTTCCCGACCTACCCGAGTTCAGTCCTTCGAAACGTGCATTGTCCCCAGCAGCCGATCTGGCCCTGCGGAGATACCTGGCCGCCCGGCTCATAGCGGGCTGGATCGTTTTCCAGGGTGAAGGTCTGGCAACCGTGGCAGCGTACCTCCGACTTTGTCTGGCCACAGTGCTTCTCTTCGAGGGGGCACGTCATGCCTCCGAATCCGAGCCCGGCCGCTGGCTCGAGGCGATTCGGTCCGCCGACCTCTGGCTCCTTCATTACTGCGACCCGGAACTGGTCGCGAAGAACCTGGGATAGCGTTGCCACAATGACCCGAAGGTTGTCCGCAATCGGCAGATTGCCGCCGGCTCGATTCCTCCAGAGGTACTGGCAGAAGGAGCCTCTCGTGGTTCGCGGCGCCTTCCCGGCATTTCGCGATCCGCTGACCCCCGACGAACTCGCCGGCCTCGCCTGCGAGGCCTCGGTGGACTCCCGGCTCGTGATGGAGCGCGGCGGCAGGAAGCCCTGGCAGGTCACGCGGGGGCCGCAGAAGGCGGCCACGTTGAAGCGTCTCCCGCGATCCCATTGGACTCTTCTGGTCGAGTCGATGGATCGCCATTCCGAGGAGATCGCGGCGCTGGCGTCCGCCTTCTCGTTTTTGCCGCGATGGCGAATGGATGACGTCATGGTCAGTCTCGCGCCGATTCATGGGACGGTAGACGCGCACATCGATAGTTACGATGTGTTCCTGATTCAGGGGCAAGGGCGACGCCGCTGGGAGGTGGATCGGCGCGCGGTGGCGGACTACCGTCTCGGGCTCGATCTGCGGATTCTGAAGAAGTTCAGACCCGAGGACTCGTGGGTTCTCGAACCGGGCGACATGCTCTACGTTCCGCCGGGGGTGGGACATCGAGGCGTAACCGTGCCAAGTGATGCGGAGATAGCACTCACCTACTCGGTCGGCTTTCGTGCTCCCTCGTCGGCCGATCTGATCTCATCGCTGCTCTCACGTGTCGTGGCGCGGGATACCCCGCGCCTTTTCTCGGATGCCGGTCGTCAGATGGTCAAGGACGCGGGCGAACTGAGCAAGCCGGACCTCGCGGCCCTGAGACGTTTCCTCAACGCCGAGGTCGGCGCCGCTGAACCGGAGGACTGGGCTCTCGCCGCGGGTGAGGCGGTGACTGCGGGCGGTGGAGCATCCGGGTCGGAAACGGGCATGAAAGCCGAGAGCATTTCGCGGCGTCTCCGCTCGGGTTCACGTGTCGCGCCTGTGGCCTCGGCGCGCGTGGCCTGGTGCCGACTCGACAAAGGACGCGCCGCATTGTTCGTCAACGGCGAGAGCCGCGTCCTGCCGCCGAGCGAGGCTTTCGCGGCTTCGTTCGTGTGTGGGAAGCAGTCGCGAGACGCCGGCCGTCGGCTGGCCGCGTCGCCGAAGCTGCTCTTGCTGATTGCGGATCTGCTCCGGGCCGGCGTGGTTGCGTTGAGCGATTGACAAGGCCCTCGCTCACCGTGAAGGCCGACGGTCGGGGGCTCGTGATCACAAGCGGCTCTCCGGTGATCGGATGCTCGATCGCGAGTCGCTCGGCGTGGAGCATCAGCCGCGAGGCGTCGATCGAACCGGAGCCGTACCGAGTGTCGCCGATGATGGGCGCCCCGGCCGACGCGAGGTGAACCCGGATCTGATGTTTCCTGCCGGTCACCGGCTTCGCCTCCACCATGCACCGGTCGCGGCCCACCGCTAAGACGCGCACCTGGGTCAGGGCCGGCAGTCCCGTGGAGTCGACGCGCGCGGTTCCATTCTTGAGGATCGCGATTGGACTGTCCATCGACAGCGTCTTCGGCCACTCGATCGGCGGACGCTGAACGAGCGCGACGTACGTCTTGTCGACTTCCCTGCCCGCGAAACTCCTCGCCAGAGAGGCGTTGGCTTCCCTGGCCTTCGCGAACAGGACGACACCGGACGTCCCCGCATCCAACCGGTGATGGACGAACACGCGACGGCCGACGTGGCGTTCGACGAGGGCCGTGAGGCTGGCGCGTGTCGCGTCCGCGGTCTCGTGAGTCGGCAGACCCGCGGGCTTATCGGCGGCAATCAGCCATTCGTCTTCGAAAAGGACGGTCAGCGTGGCCGCGGGATCCGCAGCGGGAATCCAGTCGAGGTTCCTCACGAACACTGAGGGTCCCCGACGAAGGACGAGACCGGCGTCACGAACGATCCGCCCGCCGACCGTGACCAGTCCCTTGAGGATGGCCGTTCTCGTGAGTCCCCGCGGGACGCCTCGGCCGAGGGTCTGGGCCAGTTCGGTGGCGAGCCAGCGGTCGAGGGGGACCATCGCGTCCTCGCGGACCACGATGGAGACGGACTTCATTGACTCTTCGACTTCTCCCGATCCCGCTCCCGCAGGCGAGTTCCGATCCAGAGGGTCCGGTGAAATGCGGTCACGAAGGTGCCGAGGGCGATGATGGTCAGAACGAACATGACCACGGTTCCCTGAGCCCAGCCGAAGGAGAGCGCGATCGGTCCATCGAAGAAGACCGCAAAGACAAGCAGGGCGATCCTCTCCGCCCGCTGCATCAGACCTTCCTTGCACAACACGCCCTGAGACTCGCCACGGGCCCGCGTGTAACTCACGAGGAGCGAGCCGGTGATGGCGGCGGCGGCGAGGAGCGGACCCCACGGGCTGTCGCGAAGGAAGTAGACGAGGCCGAGGAAGGCGAAGACCTCGACGAAGCGGTCGAGGGTGGAGTCGATGAAGGCTCCGTAGGAGGAGGCCAGTTTCATGTGTCGCGCGATGCGGCCGTCCATCACATCGCAGATTCCCCCGAGCAGCATCACAACGCCGCCCCAGCCAAGACGGCCAAAGGCGAAGAGCGTACCCGCGACCGCCCCGAGGAAGAGACCCAGCCAGTTGAAGAAGTCGGGTGTGAGTTTGAGGGCCAGGCTCAACCGCTCGATCGGTCCGATCGCCCACATGAACCAATGGACGAGAAAGTTGCCGAGGCCCATCAGGAACTGCGTCCCCTTGTCCTTCGCGTCCTTGTCCTGCTTCTGGCCGAAAGCGGCGTAGACGACCATCGACGCGATAGCGATGGCGAGAACGATGAGAGCGTTGCGAAGAGGCGTATGCATTGGGGTCAGGGAACGACCTTATACCGATCGCCCTTTGCCCCGTTGCCGGGCCAGGAAGCGGATGACCCGAGGCCAGAGGAACACAAAGGGCAGGCGGCGCTCCCACCGACCGAGCACGATCGTCTCGCCCGAGTGGCGTTCCGCCTTCTTGACGATGTAGTCGAGCCACCCGTCGAAGGTGATCGCGTGTTTGGGCCAACGCGCGGTGGCCCGCACCCGCGACCACTCCATGAAGACACGGCGGCCAAAGTTGCCCGCGCCCGGGGCCGCGCCGGCGAGCGAATAGGTCCCCTGCCCCGTCTCCTTGAGTCGGCCCTGTGCGGCCAGCCGACGAAGGACGCCCTCGAAGATGGGAATGAGCCGCGGTGCCTGGGCGATGGAAAGGGCGTCGGCGCGTCCGCCGGTTTCAGGGCGCACCTCAAAACGGAAGGAGGTCCGAAAGAGCTGTCGCAGGTATTCCTCGGCGGTGAACATGGCGGGAAGATCCGGCCTCACCCAATCGAGCGTCACGAGTCGCGCCGACTCGACCGCCGCTTCGACCTGCTTCTCGAAATCCTCGTCGCGCGCCCAAACCACGTGCACGTCCTGGAACATGCGGCCCGCCAGGAACTGATCCTTGCGCTGGTTCGAAGTTGCGCGCCGCAGGGCATTGAGGGAGAGGACGGACGCCTTGACGAGCCAGGGGTCGCGAGTCAGACGGATCTGCGTGGGGGGAAGCAGCGGGTCGAGGAGCGAAAGCACCATCGGACTGCGGCGCAGAAGTCCCGCGCCTTTCATCGCCTTGTAGAACCTCTCGGGTTCGTCGCAGACGAGCAAGAGGTCATAAGCACTCGCCGAGGTGGTGGCGACACCGGAACTGCGCGAGCCGAAGAAGACAGCGGCGCCGAGCGTATCCCCGGCCGCCTCGGCGAGGTCCTTCAGAAGGGCGAGCCCCGGCCCGTCCAGGACCCGCAGGGCGTTCTCATTCGCGTTCAGGGCGCGGCCTCGGCGCGCATCTTGGCGAGTTCGCGAATCATGGTCTGTCGGCGCTCCTCAATGAAACTCTCGAGCTCGTCACGGGTACCCGGAGACACCGCGCACTCCACCACCTTCAGCCGGCCCTTCACCGAACCCAGCCCGAAGAACGAGTCCATGACTGTGCGGAGACGCCAGAAGCCGTCGCACACGATCGTCCAGACCGGAAGCTGCCGCCCTTCGAGCAGAGCGATCAGGCCCGCCGGGCGGAACGCCGCGATCTCGCCGTCGCGGGTGCGGTGGCCTTCGGGGAAGAGCATCACGGCGTGGTGCAGACCCTCATCCGCCGCGCGTCTGATTGCGATCACCGCCCCTGCCCGGTCCCGCCGCGGGTCAATCACGATGCAGTCGAGGTAGCTGATGGCCTGCGACACAGTCGGAATGCTCCGCGCGTAACGCGAGCGGGCCACGAAACGAGGCAGTCGCGGATGGAGGATATGGATCAGCGCCGGGATCTCAAGCACAGACTGGTGGTTCATGATCACGACCCCCGGCTGTGCGCAGTCGATGTCGCCCTCGATATCGATCGTGGCTCCACCGAGGCGAATGAGCGAGGTGAGGCGCCTGGCGATCCAGGTCACCCAGCGCGTTCCAAGCTCTCTCCGCCTTCCGGGGCCGAGGGCCAGGAGGGGCACCACGACGAGGTAGAGAATCAGCGGCGCGATCACGCCCAGCAGGAACAGGCACGCGAGCACGGCCAGGAAACTGCGGATGGCCCTCAGCAGGCGCATCACGGAACCAGAACCTTCAGAGCTCCTGGGAGCGTCTCGATGGTCAGAGATGCGCCCTTCGCCTGGCGCCATTCCCCATCGGTCTCGAACGAGGGAGGCGCCTCGAAATTGAAGACGGCGCGGGCCGCGAGGACGGTGCCCACACCGGCGAGCTGATTGTGCCGCCCCTTGAGCAGGGCTCCCATGGCCTCCAGCCGTGCGAAAAAGCCGAGGTCGCCGAACGTCACGATGTCGAGCTTCCCGTCTTCGAGCGAGGCGTCGGGCGCGATCGCGAAGCCGCCCCCGAACTTTCGTGCGTTCGCGACGATCACCATCATGTGGGTTCCGGAGGGGCCGGGTCGGCCGTCCAGCACGCTGGTCAGGCCGAACCCCGGATACGCCTTCATCTCGAGGAGCGCGCAATAAAGGTAGAGCAACTCGCCGCGCAGCCACTTCACCCGGAAGGACCGCTCGAGCACGGCCATGTCGAAGCCGAAGCCGGCGACATTGAGGAAATGGCGGTCTTCCACCCGGCCGACATCGATCGCACGCGTCTTTCCCGCGGTCACGATTTCGGCGCAGCGCCGCAGATCGTTCTGCGGGATATCGAGACTGCGCGCGAGGTCGCAGCCCGTGCCTCCGGGCACGAGACCCAGAGAGACCGGCTTCCCTGACTTCACGATCGCGTGGCCGATGTTCGACGTGGTTCCATCGCCGCCTACCGCGACAATGCGATCGAAGCCGCGATCGATCGCCTGGAGGGCGAGACGTTCCTCGTCCCCCTTGGCGGAGGTGAGGCCGAACTCGACGCCATTTCCGGCGAACACTTCCCGGATCCGGGGCTCGAGACGGCGGCCCCGACCCTTGCCAGAGTTCGGATTCAGGATGACAAAGGTTCGGGACATCAAAAACCGTCCTGCTGCGTCGACCGAAGAGCCGGGCTCGAAGCGCCCGGCCTTGATCAGAGGGTCTTCAGGGGATCGAACGTCTGACGGCCGTTCCGCATCCACAACTCGCGGAAGGGAGTGGCGTACACGTCTTCAATGCTGAGCGCCTTGTTGAAGGCGTGATCGTGAAGAACGATCGAGCCCTTCTCATCCTCGTGCTCGCTCTGCTCGCCTTCCATGACGATGCTCGCGAGGTACTTCCCGGAATCATCGGCCATGAACGACTGATAGAGGTGGTTCACGGGGGCGTAGGCGTGCGCGGCCACGGTGAGTTCGGCGATGGGCGCCCCGGCGAGATCGCTCACGCGGGCCACGCCCACATTCGGCTTTGACCGGTCGAAGTCGATCCGGATGTCTTCCATGAAATGCGGCAGGTGCCAGCGCTCGATGGCGTGGTCGCGCGCCGCCTTCGTGGTGGTGGCCACCAGATAGGGATACATGGCCGACTTCGGAAGGCGCTCACCGGGCTTCACCAGCGGGGAGACGATGACGGCCATCACGACCTCACCGTACTCGCCCACCGAACTCTCATTGAAGTCGAAGGCGGTCATGGCGAAGATGGAGGTTCCGTGATGTACCTCGACCGGCTCCAGGTGATCGGGAAGGATCTCTCGTGCGTTCTCGGTCGGAAACTCGAAGAACGCGCTCATCGCATCCCGATACCCGTAGATGGTTACTGGCATACACCCTCTTCGCGCAGGACGGACGCGATCACACGCACGGCGGTTTCGAGATCGGCCTCGGTGTGCGCGGCCGAGACGGAGATGCGGAGACGGGACTTGTGCTTCGGCACCGCCGGGTAGGTCACCGGCTGCAGGAACAGGCCGCGGTCCTGGATCTTCTCGGCGACCGCGAACACACGGGCGTCGTTGTTGACCATGACGGGCATGACCTGGGAGTTCGACTTGCCGATGTCGACACCCTCTTCCGCGAAGCGCCGACGCAGGAACGCGACGTTCGACCACAACTTCTGGCGAAGTTCAGGTTCGGCCTGGACGATCTTGATTCCCGCGAGCAGCCCCGCCACGAGCACGGGCGAGAGGTTGCAGGAGAAGAAGCGGGACCGGCCAAACGCGTTGATGTAGTCGACAAGCTTGCGACTGCCCGCGACGAAACCGCCCTGGCCGCCGAGGCTCTTCGAGAAAGTGCCAAGGTGGAAGTCGACCTCGTTGTCGAGTCCGAAATGCTCGGCCACGCCGCGGCCGTTCTGGCCGAAGAGGAACGTTGAATGGGCCTCGTCGATGAGGACACGGGCGCCGTGGCGCTTCGCGACTTCGAGGAGTTCGGGAAGAGTGCAGATGTCTCCGTCCATCGAGTAGACGCCCTCGACTACGACGAGCTTCTTCCCCTTCGCTTTGCCGAGCTTGCGCTCGAGGTCGAGCGGGTTGTTGTGGCGGAAGAAGACCGTGTTGGACTTGGCGAGGATCGCGCCATCCACGACCGAGGCATGGGAGTACTGATCGAGGATGATCGAGTCGCCGGCGCGCATGAGGCCGGAGATGAAACCGACGTTGGCGCTGTAGCCGGTCGGGAACACAACCACGGCTTCCTTGCCCTTGAAACGGGCGAGTTCCGCGTTGAACTCTTCATGGATGTCGAAGGTGCCCGAAAGGATGGGCGAACCGGAGGCCCCGAGGCCGTACTTCTCCACCGCCTTGATCGCGGCTTCCTTCACCTCCGGGCGATAGGAAATGCCCAGGTAGTTGTAGGAGGCCATGTTGATCAGGTCGTGGATCCGGCCGGTCTTGCGGTTGCGGACGTGGACCCTGGTCTCCGGCGCGCCCTGAAGGGGCTCGGAATAAAGGTAATAGCCGTTAGGCAGGGCCTCCCGGTACCACTCGGAGAACGGCCCGAGGAGGTTCATCGGGTCGTCTCCCGCTCCATAGTAGAAGTTGGAGTAGTCGTATTCCGCGAAGTTGGAGCCGGGTTTTGTTTCTGGGGGCATGGCGAAGAGTCCTCGTCGGATGGGTTCGGCGGTGGAGGCGGATAATATCAGGACTTACCTTGAGTTGCCCTTAAGGGCCGCACTCGACTGACGCGCCGGTCAGTCGGGTTTGATCAGGTTTCCCGCCACCCTCCGGGCCACGAATCGCGGCAGGAAACGTTGGACGAGAAGCGAAAGACGGTCGACTTTCCCGGGCAGGTGGAGGGTCGCTCCCCCGGCGACCACGGCGTCAAGGGAACTCCGGGCTACCTCCCCCGCGCTCATCGAGGGAGTGCGGTCGAAACGGCTCCCCTTGGTTCCCGCCACGTCCTGAAACCCGGTCGGTATGTTCCCGGGACAAAGGGCCTGGATGTGGACGCCCGTGCCTTCGGCCTCATCGGCGAGGGCCTCGGTGAAGGACAGCAGTCCGGCCTTGGTCGCCGCATAGACATTCAGATACGGAACGGGCTGAAATGCGCCCATCGAGACCACGTTGATGATCGTACCGCGGCGCGCGGCCGTCATCCCGCGGAGAGCGGCCCGGCTGAGCCGAATGGGGGCCTCGAGATTGACTCGCACGAGCTGCGTGATGTTCTCGTCGGCCTGGTCGACCACCCTGCCACGGTAACCGAGGCCCGCGTTGTTGACGAAGAGCGAAATGCCGCCAAGCTGGAGACGCCGGGCTACCGCGGAGATGCCGTCCTCCGTGGCGAGGTCGGCGACCAGAACGTCAACGGACGCCGGCCCGAGTTCCGCCTGCAGGGCGGTGAGCTTGTCGATCCGGCGAGCCACGAGAATCAAGGAGAACCCGCGCCGGGCCAGTTCGCGCGCGAACGCCTCCCCGATTCCCGAGGACGCTCCCGTCACCATCGCCAGCTGCTCGCTCATTGTTCCCCGTTCTTGACGCTCAGTCCGCGTGGAGCATAACGTCGGCCCGGTGAACGCCGACCCTTCCAAGCCAGGAGCGCCCGCGGGCCATGGTGAGCTTCGGCGTGGGTCGCTTCGTCTGGTCGTGGCGCTCGTGCTCTCCTTTCTCGCCGGCGCGCTGGCGGTTTGGGCCGGACATCGAGTGGCGTCCTCCTCGGTTGTCGATATCGGCCCCACGGACGAGCACTACGTCTCCGGCTTCCGCGATATCGAACGAGATGGGCCTTCGTACTTTCGCTGGTCCTCGGTTCCGTCATCCAGTATTCAGGTGCCGGTACGATTTTGTGGCCCCGGGACGCTCCAACTGCGCGCGCGCCGACACTTCGTAGATCCCGCCATCCTGACCGTTTCGCTCAACGGCGTTGTCCTTGGCGAACAATCGATTCAGGCAGGAGGGGATCTGCCCTATGCGATTCTAGAATTTCCAGTTTTGAAAGTGTCTTGTGATTCTGATTCTTTAGTATTACTTGAAGCATCGGTTGACAACGATCGGCCCTTGGGCGCCGCCGTGGACTGGCTGAGGTTCAGCAGCGAATTCGGGTTTCGACCAGCGAAGTCGACCCTGTGGACGGGCGGCGTATGGCTCGCGCTGATCGCCGTATCCCTGGCGATTGCTGGCGTCGGCGGGTGGTCGTTCTTTGCGATCAACGGTCCCCTCTCACTCCTCATCGGCCTGGTGTTCGCGATCGATCCCATTGCAGGCGAGCGAATCCTCCGGGGCGGTCTGGTCGCCCTGATTCTGGCCCTTGCGATGGGCCTCGCCATCGCCCGTGTGTCGGGACTCGCTGTGCTGCCGGTCAGGAGTCGAACACTCCTGGCCGCTGTGACTCTCGCCGCCCTTGCCATCCGCCTCGCGTTTCTACATCCCCAGGCCTTCTACCCCGACTATCGGGTGCACGCCCTGGTCCAACAGACATACTCGGCCCTGGGTGTTCAGCGATTCCTCGACCAGCTCTTCGAGATTCAGTACGCGAGAAGCCTTGGCCTTCAACAGATCGCTGGGAACTGGTATCCATTTCCTTATCCCCCGGGGCCATACGCGATCATCGGCGTGGTTCAAACGGCGTCGGGCCTTGACCCTCTCGACGCGGCGATAGCGGTTGCCGCCGCCGCCGCCGCACTGATGCCTGTCCTTACGCTCGCTCTCGGTCTCCGGCTGGGCCTCACCCCAACGGTCGGTCTGTGGGCGGCGTTCTTCCTGGCCCTTCAGCCCCTCCTCGTCCGGCGGATGGCGCTGGGTTACTTCCCCGGGGTCATCGGGCAGTTCGTGGACGGTCTCGCTCTCCTGGTGGTCGTGCGCTGTTTGTCCGACGGGGCCCGTTGGAGCCGCCGCTGGTGGATTGCTGTCGGCCTTCTCCTCGCCGCGTTTCTCGTCTACACCCAGTCGATCGCCAACTTCGGTCTCCTGATCGCATCGCTTCTCGGCCTTGAACTGGTCCGCCGAAGCCCATCGAGGATTGGGGCGATTCGAGTCGGAGCCGCTGCCTTGATCGCGCTGACCCTCTCCGCCGGTGCTTTCTACTGGCGTTACGTGCCTGTGATGGAGAACGTCGCGGGCCGTCGGCCTCAACCCGAGTCGCGTGTTCTGGATCGCCTCGAGCAGATCCGTCAGAACTCGCTCGCGACGCAGACCTTGGTGGTGGACGACGATCTGAACGATCCCTTTGCCGGAACCACGGTCAACCCTCTCCGCGGCTTGGGTCGACTGGCCTCCCGGCTATGGAGATTCAATGGGCCCTTCCTGTTCGCAATCTTCGCCGGGCTCTGGCTGGTGTGGAGGCAGGCAGATCGAGCTCGCGCCAACCTGATTCTCGCCTGGTTTCTGGTATGCGTCTGGATCAGCGTCCTTGCCGCCGGGCTGCCTTCACCCAACGGGTTTCAGCACCTGAAGGATCTCGAGTTCGTCTCACCCCTGCTCACTCTCGGCCTCGGCCTGCTCGCGATGCGAATCCGAGAACGAAGCGCCGCGGTCGCATGGGCCCTCGGCGCGGCCTGGCTCGTCTTCGCGAGTCGAGCGATTCTCCTTGAGTTTCGAGAGCGGCTGCTGCCCCTGGCCGGTCTGTAGCCGGACCCTTAAGACCGCGTACCGATCGCCTTCGGCTCCTTCGAGCGGATCTCGCCCGTCAGTTCCTCGAGAGCGGAAACGATGTCGGCTTTCGAGACGTCGGCCCGACCGAACTTCAGCGAAAGGGCGAGGCCCCGATCACGGCCGGTCTTGTAGTGGAAGACGAAGTTCCTGGGACGTCCCTTACGGTCGGGAACGGCCTTGATGAGCCGTCGGGCCTCGGCTCGAGTGGGTGCAGTTCCCGTTTTCTGCAGGGAGTCGATAAACGAGACCATTTTCTCTGGTGTCTGCTGTCGAACTACCTGAATCAGCACTGACTTAGAGGAAATGTCGGCCAGCCGACAAAGTTCTCGCACCCGATCGGGCATGGCGGCAAGGGTCAGAGTCTCCGTAACCGTGGATCGGCTCTTTCCGAGCTTCTCCGCCATCATTTCGTGGGTGTATCCATGGGCCTCGGCGAGGACCTTGAGGCCGTCAGCCTCTTCAAATGCGGTCAGGTCCTTGCGCTGGAGATTCTCGATCAGAGCGATCTCCATGACCTCGGGATCGGAGAGTTCCTTGATCACGCAAGGCATCTCCGGCAAGCCGGCCTCCACTGCCGCGCGGTAACGGCGCTCCCCCGCCACGATTTGAAAGCGGGATTCCTTTCGCCTCACGAGGATCGGTTCGAGGATTCCCTTCTCGCGTACCGAGGCCACGAGTTCGGAGAGATCACCGACGTTCTGACGGGGCTGGTTCGGGTTCGGATCGATATCTTCGAGCGGGATCGATTGGCCGATCGGCGAGCCGGCAGCCCGGCCAAGCTGATCAATGAAGTGGCTGTCGTGACGCATCCGGAGGGAGGTTGGAAGGCCGACTCGTTTGACGTTAGACACGTTCGATCACCTCTTCGCAAAGTTTGTAGTATTCGAGCGCGCCGCTGGACTGTGGCGCGAACGTGAAGATCGACTCCCGGTGGGCGGGGCTCTCCTCGAGCCGAATGCTCTTGGTGATGGTGGTCTTGAAGACCTTGTTCCCGAAGAGCTGAACGATGGCCTTCTGGACATCGCGGGCCAGCGTGGTCCGTCGGTCGTGCATCGTAATCACGGCGCCGAGGAGTTTCAGCTCGGGGTTCGGCCGGGCGCGGATCTTCTCGACCGTCTCCAGGAGGTCCTCGGTGCCTTCCAGTGCGAAGTAACTCGACTGAACGGGGACGAGGACGTGGCTCGACGCGACGAGAGCGTTCGCAGTGATGATCCCGAGCGTGGGCGGGGTGTCGATGACGATGAAGTCGTACTTCTTCTTGCACGCGTCGAGGGCGTCGCGCAGCTTGAAGTGACCCTCGAGTTCGCCGATCAGCTTGTTCTCCGCCTTCGCCAGCGAGATGCGAGCCGGTGCTATGTCGAGGTTCTGAACCTGGGTTTCGCGAACAATCTCGGTGAGTTGCTTCTCACCCATGAGCAGGTCGTAGGTCGACTTCTCCACCGTGGCCAGGTCGAGATAACTCATCGACGAGTTCGCCTGCGGATCGAGGTCGATCAGCAGGGTTTTTTTCCCCCGCATCGCGAGGGCCGCGGCAAGATTGATCGCGGTGGTCGTTTTCCCGACGCCGCCCTTCTGATTCGTAATCGCGAGAACGATCATATATGTGCGCGGATCTTAGGAACGATTCCGCGCGCGGTCAATGAAAGAAACCATTGGCAGTGACACTTGTCGCGCGCCAGGCCCTTCGCTGCGCTGGACCGATCAGCAGGACGCCCGCTATCGGCGCGGGTGCGCTCAGTTCAGGCTGGGGACCAACTCGCCGCGCAGGGAATTTGGGAAGGCGCCCTTGATCTCGATGTCGACACGATTCCCCGGCGCCACGCCCGAATCCGGAGGAAGATCGAAGTGGACCAGGCGAAAATGGGGCGTCCGTCCCTTCGCTTCCCCGCCCTCAACCTCGTCGACGAGAACCTGCTCCACTCTGCCGATGAGAGTCTGATTCCGAGCTCGCTGCTGTCTTTGCTGCTGTTCGTTGAGAACCTTGAATCGGCGTTTCTTTTCCGCCTCGGGCACATCGTCTGCTCTGCGGATCGCCGTGGTTCCAGGGCGGGGGGAGTAGAGGAATATGAAGAGACCGTCGAGTTCGGCTTCACGAACGACGCGACAAGTCGCGTCGAAGTCCTCCTCCGATTCCCCCGGATAGCCCACTATGACGTCCGCGGTGAGGGCAAGATCCGGGCGGTGACGCCGCAGCAGCGCCAGGCGATCGAGATACTCATCGGCGGTGTACCCGCGGCGCATGTCCGCGAGAATCGTGTTCGACCCGGACTGAACCGGCAGATGGAGGTAGGGCGCGAGCCTCGGGAGGTCGGCAAAGCAACGGGCGAACTTCTCCTCGACATGTTCGGGGTGCGAAGTCGTGAAGCGCAATCTCCAGAGGCGTTCATCCGCGTCGTGGACCCGGCGGAGAAGGTCTGGAAAGTCGACATCCGCGAAACGGTACGCATTCACGGTTTGTCCGAGCAGCATCACCTCGTGATAACCACGGTCGAGCAGGCTGTGAACCTCGGCGAGAATGCTCTCTGGCGACCGGCAGACTTCCTTCCCGCGGGTCCTCGGGACCACACAGAAGCTGCAGACGTGATTACAGCCCTCGACGATCGTGACGTAGGCGCGGGTGGCGCTGGAGTGCGAGACGACCTCGGCGGGAATCGCGAATGCGTCGGCCTTCGTATCGATCGCCGATCGACGCTCCCCGGTGGAGGTCGACTCGCGGAGGAGCATCGTCAGGTCCTGAAGGTTATGGGTGCCGACGAGGACGTCCACCGAGGGCGCGCGATCGAGAATCTCCTTGCCCTGCAGTTGGGCCACGCACCCACCGACCGCGATTTTGAGCCCGGGGGTTTCCTTCTTCAGGGTCTTGTAGCGGCCCACGGCATGGAAGAGTTTCTCCGCCGCACGTTCGCGAACCGCGCAGGTGTTCACGAATATCACGTCGGCGCCTTGGGCGGTCTCGGTGCGTTCCAGGCCATCGGCCTCGAGGAGACCCGCAGCCTTCTCGGAATCGTTGACGTTCATCTGACAGCCGAACGTCTCGATGAAATACTTTCCTCGTGGCACGGCTCGGCCCCTCAAGCTCTCGGCGCGCTCTCGACCAGGCGAACCCGGTCGATCAGCTCTTCAGCGTTCTTCTCGGCCGACCCGGTGACCACTTCGCCGGCCAACATGCGAGCTACCTCGCGCACGCGGTCGCGACCGGAGACCTCGCGCACTTCGGTGATCGTGCGGCCGCGAACCACGCGCTTCTCCACCACGTAATGCCGGTCGGCGAAGGCCGAAACCTGGGCCAGGTGAGTTACACAGAGCACCTGGCGTTCGCGGGCGACTCGCGCGAGTCGCCGGCCCACCGCCTCGGCGACGGCTCCGCCGATGCCGGCATCGACTTCGTCGAACACGACGGCGCCGGAGGGTTGTGCGTTCAAAAGCGATTGAAGGGCCAAAAGCGCCCTGGACAGTTCCCCGCCTGAGGCGACCGACTTGAGCGGCTTGAGTTCTTCGCCGGGATTCGCGGACAGGTAGAACTCCCCGGTCTCCAGGCCCTGGGCCTTCCACTCGACATCCGCGTTCAACAGCCGCGGTTCGAATCGCACTTCGAAGCGGCATTGGGCCATGGCCAGGTCGGTGAGCTCTTTCGCGACGGCCTTCTGCAACCTTGAAGCCACGGCGCGACGATCCTTCGAAAGCGCGCCCGCAGCCGACGAATACGACGCCCAGGCGGCAGTCGCCGCGCTGGCGAGCCGTTTGTCCTCGGCTTCGGGGTCGTCGAGAGCCGAGAGCCTGGCTTCTGAATCTGCTAAGAAACTCAGGATTTCATCGATACTTGAGCCGTATTTCTTCTTGAGACGCTCTAACGTCGCCAGACGGGACTCGACCTCGTCGATTCTCCCCGGCTGCGCATCAAGAGACGAGACGTAGGCTCCAAGCTCCGCCGACCAGTCGTTGAGCAGGGCGAGGACCTCGGGGTGACGGGCCGTCGCCTCACGCATCGCGCTGGGATCGAGGCGCGCGATCTCATCCAGACGTTTGCCGAGGGACCTCAGTTGAGAGAGGAGCGCGTGGTCGGAGTCGTCGTCGGTGCCGTCGATCAGCCGGGTGGCTTCCGCCGTGAGTTCACCCAGACGCTCCGAGTTGCGCAGCCGCGCACGTTCCTCGCGAAGCTCGCCTTCCTCGCCCTCCCGGAGGCCCGCTTTGCGGATTTCCTCGACCTGGAAGCGAAGCGCCTCACGCTCTCGGCCAAATTGTCGGGCCTTTTCGCGGAAGTCCCGGAGGGCGGCGTCGGCGCCTTGCGCCTCGCCAAACAAGGCGCGCGCCTTCACCGCCCGCGCCTGCAATCCGGCGAAGATGTCGAGAAACGAGAGATGAAAATCCGCATTCAACAAGGCGTGATGCTGATGTTGGCCGTGAATCTGGACCAGCTCCTGCCCCACACTCTTGAGTCCCGCAAGCGAGACGGTCACGCCGTTGATCATGGCCCGGCTACGGCCCGACGCAAGGATCTCGCGCCGGATCGCCACTTCGCCCTCGGGCTCCTCGATGCCGAGGCCGAGGGCCTGGAAGTCGAACCCGCTCGGAACATCGAAGATCGCCTCGATGGTTCCCTTGTCCTCGCCGGTCCGCACCAGGTCGCCGTCGGCCCGCTCCCCGCAAACCAGGCCGAGCGCATCGACGACGATGGACTTCCCCGCCCCGGTTTCACCGGTGAGGAGGTTCAGGCCGGGGCCGAACTCGATCTCGGCCGAGGCCACGATCGCGAGATTTTCGATGCGCAGGACACGGAGCATAAGAGGGCCCGTGAGGGTAGCATGGAAC
>CAYNHK010000057.1:0-21532 GCA_964396875.1 uncultured Acidobacteriota bacterium
GGATGCCGTCGTTCACGTAGTCGCGCGAGGCGGTGAGGGTCATCATGTTGAGCGCGGCCTTGGCCATGTTGGTATGCGGATGTTTGTCGGTCTTGGTCCCGCGGGAGAAGATGCCCTCCATCGCCGACACGTTCACGATGTGCTTGTCGCGGCTCGGAACCCTGAGCATCAGCGGCTTGAGGCGGGCGCAGAGGATGAACGGCGCCACCGCGTTCACGAGCTGAACCTCGAGCATCTCCGCGGTGGGGACGTCCGCGAGAGCCAGGCGCCAGGTGTTCTGATGGCGGAGGTCGATCTGCTGCAGGTCGGCGTCGAGTCTGCCCTGGGGAAACAGATCGTCGCGGCGGGTGTCGTCGTCATAAGCGTATCGGACCTGCGAGAGCGCGGCCGACGCGACCACGCCGATCCCGCTCCGCCCGCCGTTGAGATTCATGAGGCCGGTGCTGTCCACTCCGGTGGCGCCCGAGATCGCCTTGCCACCGCTGAGTGCTTCCTTCAGATCTTCGTGGCTCTTCAGGATGCGGTAGATGTCCGGACCGAAGTCGGTGGCGGGCCGGGACTCGGTGGGCAGGAGATCCTCATAGAAGCCCGGCGGACGGCGCACGGTCTGGCATGCGTTGTTCACGATGATGTCGAGGCGCGGGAACGAGTGTTCGACGAAGCGCGCGAAGATCTCGACGCTCGGCGGGTGCCGCAGATCGAGGCCATGGATGTGGAGGCGATGTTTCCATTCTCCGAAGTCGGGCTCGCGCGAGTAGCGCAGGGCCGAGTCCTGAGGGAAACGGGTGGTGGCGATGACTTCGCAGCCCGCCCGCAGCATCTTGAGCGAGGTCTGGAAACCGATCTTGACGCGGGAACCGGTGACCAGGCCGACGCGGCCCTCGAGCGAAGTGGTTTGGAACCGCTTCGCGTAGTTGAAGTCGCCGCACTCCATGCACATCGAGTCGTAGAAGTGGTGGAGCTTCGTGAACTCGGTCTTGCAGACGTAGCAGGCCCGCGGCTTCTTCAACTCGCGGACGGGCGCGGCCTTGGCCTCGCCGACCAGGGCGGGGGCGACGAACACCGCGGCTTCGCGGGCCTGGCGGATTCCCGTCACCGCCCTCGACTCCCGGTCCTGCGCTTCCTCCCCAAGGCGACGCACGCGCCGCAGCGTCTTCACGAGCCGTTTCTCCTGAAACGACTGCGGCCTCGACGCCTGCCCGGCCGCGATCAGAAGGGCCTGGCGCATCTCGAGCGGAACGGAGGCGAGAACGCCCCGATCCGCGACGATCCTCTCCAGAAGTTCCGTGGCGAGACGGACGTCCTCGAGATCAAGCGCGTCGGGCGTTTCGAGGAGTGCGGAGTTGAGGGAGGGTTTGGTCACGGGACCGCGCATTCTCTCAGTTGGAGGTTGGTAGAGGTGGGAGGGGGGTTGCTTCGTCGGTCGCTTCTCGACGGCCTCCTCGCAATGACGACCGGAAAAACAGCTTGGACCCAAACGCACGACTGTGGACGGGCTCCTCGCAATGACGCCGCCCGGCGCGATGCAAACTGCTGTCATTGCTCGACTTTCGTCGCCTTGCTAACCTGCCGCCCAAGGCGGCGTCAAACGATACGAATGAGCGGACTCGGGCAAACACCCCCGGAAGCGGGGGTTGCCGACGACGAAGGCTTCAGAGCCCTCGTGATGAGCCACGCCCGTTCACTTCACAGGCTGGCATATCGAATGACCCGAAACGAACAGGACGCCGAAGACGTAGTGCAGGAAGCCCTGCTCAAGGCCTACCGCGGCCTCGACAAGTTCGAGAACCGGTCCGAGCTTTCCACCTGGCTTCACCGGATCACCACGAACTGCGCCTACGACCTGCTCCGAAAACGGGTCCGCCGGGCTGAAGACGACCTTCCCGAAACCGACTCCGAGGCCGACGCCGTGACTTCAAGCCTTCTCTCCACCACTCCCGGTCCCGATCAGAACGCCCACGCCGGCGACATCCGCCGGCGGGTCAACGAAAGCATGGAGCGGATGAGCGCCACCGAGCGCACCGCCTTCGTGCTTCGCCACTACGAGGGCCACACCCTCGAGCACATTGGCGAGACCCTGGGCCTCTCCCTCGCCGCGACCAAACAATGTGTCTTCCGTGCCGTGCGCAAGGTTCGTCAAGACCTTGAACCTCTGGTGCAAGCTTCATGACCCCTGACCTCCATCTCACCGACAACCAACTCGTCCTCCTCTATTACCGCGAACCCCTCGAAGAGGCCGGCTTCGACGGACATCTGGCCGGCTGCGCCTTCTGCCTCGCGCGTTTCGAGCGGCTCACCCGCGTGCTTCGGGTGGTGGTTCAAGACGATGTTCCCGAGCCCGCCGGCGATTTCGAAGCCCGAATGGCGGCGCGTGTCCTGGCCGCGGCGAAAACTCCCGAGCAGGGCCGTCTTCTCCGGTTTCCCGGCCGCTTTCAGCGAGCGGCCCGTGTTCTGGCCGCGGGGGCGGCACTAGCCGCCTGCCTCCTTCTCGCTTTCTCCGTCGGCCGTCAGCTCGGCCGGGTCGAAGAACAGACACTCACGGCCTCGCAGACCCAGGAGCGGGTGCTGCTCTCCGCCCTCGGTGAACACCTCGGCCGGTCGCGCGTTACTCTGGTCGAACTCAAGAACCGCGATGTCGCCGAAGCCGACCTGCGGGATCTTCAGATCGCGGCTGACAATCTTGTCACCGCGAGCCGTCTGTTCCGCGCCGCCGCGGAACGCGCGGGCGAGGGACAGATCGCGGACGTGATGGAGGAGACCGAGCGGCTCCTCGTTCGCTTCGCCGCCGCGCCCGACGCCGATGCCTCCACCGAACTCGATGGCCTCCGCAAGCGCGTCGATTCCCGCGACCTCCTCTTCCGTCTCCAGGTGATGGAAGCACAGGTTGAAAAGCGCGAGAAGACCATGACCCCCGCGCCCTTCCAAAGCTCTCTTTGATACCCATGACCCCGATGAGGTTCCCGAACACCATGACCCACACATTCCCCAGTCGTCTGATGCCGCTCTCGGTCCTGCTCGCGACGCTCGCGTTGACCGCGGCCGTCTCCGCGCAGGAGCCGACCCCTTCCCCGTCACCCTCGCCCGCGCCCGCGGCCTCGCCCGCACCGTCGCCCGAGGTGGTCGCCGATCCGGTGGTCATCATCGATGATGTCGAGGCGGACGCCGAGGCCGTCGAAGCCGAGGTCGAGCACGCCCAGGCTCAGGCCAGGCGCGAGATCGAAGCCGCCCTGCGCAGCACCGCTCTCACCCAGGCGATCATCGAGCGAGGCGCCCGCAACACCGCGAAAGGTATCGCAAAGGCGAGCGGCGCGAGCCGCGCTTCTGTCGAAGCGCGCCTGGCCACCGAACGGGCGATGGCCGAGGCCTTCGCCGCGAGCGAGACAGCTGCCACCGCGATGCGCGAGGCGTGGCAGGAAACGACCGCCGAACAGCGCGAGAAAGCCCGCGCCGATCGGGAGAACCAACGCGAGCGCGAGCGTGAAGCCCGCGAGAAGGCCCGGGAGAAGGCGCAGGAGGCCCGCGAGCGGGAACGAGACAGGGCCGAAGCCGCGCGCGAGCGGCGACAGGACGAGTCCGAGCGCGTCGAGGACCTCTACGAACAGGCGATGGAACTGATCGATGAAGAAGACTGGAGCGAGGCGCTCCGACCCCTGAACAAGCTGATGAGTCTCAACACGCGCCTCGATGCCGCTCTCTACTGGACCGGTTATTCCTACGGGAAGATGAACCGGACCGCCTCGGCGCTCTCGACCCTGGCCCGTCTGCAGAAAGAGTTCCCGGCGAGCCGTTGGGCCAAAGAGGCCAAGGCGCTCGAGATGGAAGTGCGCGGCAAGTCCGGCCAGGTGCCGCGTCCCGATCAGGAGGACGACCTCGACCTCAAGCTCATGGCGGTCTCCGCCCTCGCCCAGAGCGATCCTCAGGAAGCGATGCCCATGCTCTCGAAGATCCTCACCTCTTCCTCGGCGTCGCGCAAGGTGCGCGAGCGCTCGCTCTTCGTGCTCGCTCAGATGGGCACGGATCAGGCGGGGAACGCCATCGCCGAAGTAGCCAAGGGCAATACTTCGCCCGAACTCCAGCGCCAGGCCATCAAGTACCTGGGCGTCTTCGGCGGGCCGGGCAATCGGAAGATCCTCGGTGAGGTCTACACCACGACCTCCGACAATTCTCTGCGCAGGGAGATCCTGAAGTCGTTCATGGTCTCGGGCGACAAGGTCCGCGTGCTGAGCGCCGCGAAGACCGAGAAGGACCCCGCCCTTCGCAACGAAGCGGTTCGTCTGCTCGGGGTGATGGGCGGTTCTTCCGAGTTGAGTCAGATGTACCCGGGTGCGGTGTCCACCGACGAGAAGAAGGCGATCCTGCACGCGTTGTTTCTGAGCGGCGCCATCGAGCCCATGGCCACCGCGGCCCGCGGTGAGAAGGACAAGGAAGCGCGTCTCTCCGCGGTGCGCAACCTGGGCCTGATGGGCCGGAACAGCGAGAAGTTCCTGCTCGAGATGTACCGGTCGGAAACCGACTTCGAGGTGAAGAAGGAAGTGCTGAACGCCTTCTTCCTGCAGGGCAACTCGACGCGACTCGTCGAGATCGCGCGGACCGAGAAGGACGCGCAGCTCAAGAAGGAAGCCGTGCACTGGCTCTCGCTGATGAACTCCAAGGAATCCCGGGCGTACATGCTCGAACTGCTCAAGTAAGGAACACATCATGATCCGCTTCGCCGCCATCCTCGCCCTCGCTGCTCTGCCGGCCAACGCCGCAGACACCCTCGCCACCTCGGTGGCCGCGGCCCAGCGTTCGGGCTCGACCACCTGGGTCAGCTGGACCGTTCCCTCCAAGGTGGACGGGAACGCATGCTGCTGGAACAGCCGCGACTCGCGTCACTCACGAACGTGTTCGCTCGAGAGCGAGAACTACGGCATGAACGTGGGACGCGAGGACGGGATGCCCACGGACTCGAGCCTCGTGGTCTACGCGCGGGTGACCGGCGACGGAGTCGACAAACTGCGGATGTTCTCGCCCTCATGCCAGGTGGACCGCGGCACGGCGAAGGTGCAGGATCTCTCGGGAGTGAGCGCTTCGGAGAGCGTGCGTTATCTCGAGACCCTCGTGAAGGGCGGAGACGCGGGCAAGCCCTCGAAGCGCCGCAGCGACGGGGCGCTCAGCGCCATCGCGTTCCATGAGGACGCTTCGGCGGATGTCGCACTCGAACGGTTCGCGCGGGAAGGCGATACGAAGCAGGTCCGGCACTCGGCCGCGTTCTGGCTCGGCAACACGCGCGAGCAGGCGGGCTATGAGGCGTTGGTCCGGTTGCGCGCGGTCGACGACACCGCGTTCCGCGACCATCTGACCTTCGCCTTCTCTCAGAGCAAGGCGCCCCAGGCTCAGGCCACGCTCATCGACATGGCGCGCAACGACCCCTCGGCAAGAGTCCGCGGCCAGGCCCTCTTCTGGATCGCCCAGAAGGCGCAGAAGAAGTCGGACGCCGACGTGATTCGCGCCGCCACCGACGATCCGGATGCGGATGTGAAGAAGAAGGCGGTGTTCGCGCTCAGCCAGATCCCCGGCGGTGAAGGCGTGCCCGACCTGATTCGCGTCGCCCAGGAGAACAAGAGCCGCGAGGTGCGCAAGCAGGCCATGTTCTGGCTCGGCCAGTCAAAGGACCCCCGCGCCCTCGCGTTTTTCGAGAAGATCCTCAGCCAGTAGTAGTTGGAGGACGGGGTTGCTTCGTCGGGAGACCCTGGACGCCTCCTCGCAATGACGAGAGGCCAAATGAGCCGATAGTGGGAGCCACTATTAGCTGATTTTCCGGTCGTCAGTGCGAGGAGGCCGTCGAGAAGCGACCGACGAAGCAACCCCGTCCGACCACTATCCGCCGAAGTAGACTCTCGCCAGCTATGGCGAAAGCGAAAACGAAGGCGGGCGGAGTGCGCATCGGCGTCGTCATGGGCTCCCGTTCGGACTGGGAAACCATGAAGGCCGCCTCGGAGACGCTCGATCGCCTGGGCATCACCCACGAGGTCGAGGTCGTCTCGGCCCACCGCACACCCGATCGCCTTTTCGAGTACGCGTCCACCGCGTCGACGCGCGGCCTCAAAGCGATCATCGCGGGCGCCGGCGGAGCCGCTCATCTTCCGGGAATGCTCGCGGCAAAGACCGCCGTTCCGATTCTCGGCGTCCCGGTCCAATCGAAGGCGCTCTCCGGAATGGACTCGCTTCTCTCCATCGTCCAGATGCCCGCGGGCATTCCGGTCGCCACGTTCGCGATCGGATCCGCCGGGGCCACCAACGCCGCCCTGTTTGCGGCCGCGATGCTCGCCTCCCATGACGCGAAGGTAGCCAAGGCACTCGCCGCCTTCAGACACGAGCAGACCTCGGCCGTACTGGCCAAGACCAACCCCCGGGACTAGGGAAGACCACTAAGGAAGACCATGGCCACCACAGTAGGGATCCTTGGAGGCGGGCAACTGGCCCGGATGATGGCGCTCGCGGGTGCGCGTCTCGGCTTGAGATTCAAGGTCGTCGACACCGTCGCCGACGCCTGCGCCTCGCAGGTGGCGCCTTTGACCTGCGCCGACTACAACGACTTCGACGCCATCTCGACGTTCGCGGACGGCATCGACGTCGTCACCTTCGACTTCGAGAACGTGCCCGCGGACACCGCGATGTTCATCGCCTCGCGCGTGCCGGTGTTCCCCAATCCCCAGGCGCTCGCGGTGGCTCAGGACCGTCTCGAGGAGAAGCAACTCTTCACCCGGCTCGGCATGACCACGCCGGCGTTTGCGACCGTGGACTCGCGCGAAGACCTCGATGCCGCGGTCGCGAAAGTCGGCTACCCCGGCATCCTCAAGACTCGTCGCCTTGGTTATGACGGCAAGGGCCAGATCCGCCTTCGCTCTGCCGATGACCTGGACGCTGCCTGGGCGAAGCTCGGCGACGCTCCCCTGATTCTCGAAAGCCTCGTCGCCTTCGAACGCGAGATCTCGGTGATCGGCATCCGCAGCCGCACCGGCGAGTTCAAGACCTACGCGCTCACTCAGAACTTCCATCAGAACTCGATTCTCTCGGCGAGTCTCTCGCCTGCTCCGAACACCGCGGCCTTCGGAGAGACGGCGGTGGGATACGCGCAGAAACTGGCCGAGGAGCTCGACTATGTCGGCGTCTTCGCCCTCGAGCTTTTCGTCCACCAGGGGAAGCTGCTCGCGAACGAGATGGCCCCCCGTGTTCACAACTCGGGCCACTGGACGATCGAGGGCGCCGCCACCAGCCAGTTCGAGAATCACCTGCGCGCGGTGCTCGGACTGCCTCTCGGCTCGACGGTTGAGACCGAGACCTCGGTTCTCCTCAACTGGATCGGCGAAGTGCCGGACGCCTTGCCGGTGCTGCGCGAGCCCCTCGGCCACTGGCACGACTACGGCAAGACATCACGGCCCGGCCGCAAGGTCGGCCACGCGACCTTCCACGGCCCGGCCGCGGAGGTGGCGCAAGCGCTGGGCCGGGTAGGAACGGCGCTAAACCGCGCCGATCAGGTGGCTCCAGTGTTGAAGGCAATGGGGATTTCGGCGTAGGCCCTCCTTCAAACCTGAGGTTCGAGAGGAGCACGCAATGGCTGGCTCGTTCGGTTCTCCGGCTCCGATCTTTCGAGTCGCCAATCTCGCTTCGAGCCTCGCGTACTACACGGAGACGCTCGGTTTCAAGCAGGACTGGGGCGATTCCGGACTGGTCTCGGTCTCACGAGGCAACTGCACGATCTTTCTCACGATCTGGGACCAGGGCAGCCACGGCACATGGGTGTGGATCGGGGTCGAGGATGCGGGCGCCGTGCACGAGGAACTCGTCGCCCGGGGCGCTCGGATCCGCTTCCCTCCAACGAACTATGAGTGGGCGTACGAAATGCAGGTGGAGGACCTCGACGGCAACGTCCTGCGGATCGGATCAGAGCCGAAGAAGGGCGTGCCCTACGGCGACTTCCTCGACGCCGCGGGCGTCCGCTGGTCGATGGCGTAGCCCCGCATTTCGCGGGAGCCGACTAGTTGTTCTGGCTTACCGCCGCCACCCTGGCGCTCTTGGGCGACAGGATCCCGGCGAAGAGACCCACGCCGTTCTTCTGGCGTTCCGCGTTCCAGTTCACGAGGTCGTCGAACGAGCTGTAGGCGGCGGGCACCACGAACAGGGTCATGACCGTCGACACGAGCATGCCGCCCACGAGGCCGATGGCCATCGAACGCTGGGTCTCAGCACCCGGCCCGATCGCCAGAGCCGCGGGCAACGCACCCGCGATGGTCGCGATCGACGTCATGAGAATCGGCCGGAGACGGATCGGACAGGCCTGCAGCAGCGCTTCGTGCCGCTCGACACCCCGGTCGCGGATCTGGTTCGTAAAGTCGACGAGCATGATCGAGTTCTTTTTCGCGATGCCCATCAGCAGGATCAGACCGAGGACGCTGTAGACGTTGAGCGACTGGCCCATGAGGTACAACATGAGCAGCGCGCCGCTCACGCTGAAAGGCAGCGCGAGGAGAACCACGATGGGATGCGTGAACGAGTTGAACTGCGCGGCCAGCACCATGTAGGCGACGATGATGCCCATGAAGAACGCGAAGCCGAGCGATTCGAAGCTCTCCGCGAAGGCCTGCGACGAACCCGCGGGCAGAGCGCGATAACCGTCGGGCAGGATGTCGCGGGCGACCTTGAGCGCTCCATCGATGGCCTGCGCCTGGGAGTAACCCGCGCCGATGTTGCCGGAGATGCGGATCGCGCGTTCACGGTCGAGGCGGGTGATCGCCTGGAGCGAAGGGGCCTGCTCGATGCGGACGAGATCGCCCAGCCGAACGAGGTCGCCGGTTCGCGTGCGCACCAGGAGGCGCGCGATGTCCTCGGGCTTCTCGCGCTGATTCGCGAGGAGGCGCACGCGGATGTCGAAGCGACGGCCGCCATCCTTGAAGCGTCCGGCGCGCACGCCTCCGATGGCCGCGTTCACGGTTTCGCCGATGGCGCTCATCGAGATGCCAAGGTCGGCCGCCTTGTTGCGGTCGGGAATCACCTGGACTTCGGGCATGCCGAGGCGGTAGTCGCTGTCGACATCGGCGACGATGCCCGACGTGCGCAGGGCGTCCATGATCTCGGTCGCCTTCTGGGCGAGGGTGTCCCAGTTCCCGCCGCGGATGGAGAACTCAACCGGTGACCCGCGCCCGGAAGTGAAGGCCTGCTGGGAGTTCTCGGACAAGGAGATACGAGCGCCCGGGATCTTCGAAAGGTCGCGGCGCATCTCGTCCATGAGTTCGGTCTGAGTCAGCGGACGTCCGTATCTCGGATCATCGGGCCGGTCTTTCAGGTCCTGCATCGTCACCATGACGTTGCCCGAGGACACATCACCGCCACCACCGCCGCCAAAGCCGCCGGGGCCCCCGTAATAGCGGCGGATCTCCGGGCGTCGGACCAGATACTCCTCCACCTGCAGCGACAAGCGGTTGGTGACATCGAGGCTCGTGCCGATGGGAAGGGTGTAGCCGATGCGGAATCGTCCGGTGTCCTGACGAGGCACGAACTCCTGAGGCAGGAGGACGAGCAGGTACAAGGAAGCCACGAAGACGATGAGCGATCCGCCGATGACCCACGAACGGTGATGCAGAGCGGGCTCGAGAACCTTGAGATAGCCCGCGGCCAGTCGTTCGAACGTGCGGTCGACGGCCCGGCCCACGCGTCCGCGCTTCTCGCCCACCTGGAGGAAACGCGAGCAGCGCATCGGGGTGAGGGTGAGCGCTTCCAGCAGGGAGAGAAGGACGGCCACCGATATCGTGACGCCGAACTGGAAGAAGAACTTGCCGATGATGCCCTTCATGAAGGCCACGGGCAGGAAGATGGCCACGATGGCCGCGGTGGTGGCCGAGGCCGCGAAGGTCACTTCGCGCGCGCCGATGCTCGCCGCCTTTATCTTGCCCTCTCCCAGCTCCCGGTGCCGGTAGATGTTCTCGAGCACCATGATCGCGTCGTCGACCACGATGCCGACCACGAGCGAAAGCCCCAGCACCGTAAACGTGTTCAAGGTGAAGCCCAGAAAGTACATCGCGATGAACGTGCCGAGGATCGACGTGGGAATCGCGAGCAGGATGTTGAGGGTCGAGGTCCACGAGCCGAGGAACAGCCAGCAGACGAAACTCGTGAGAATCGCCGCCATCACCAGGGTGAAGAGGATCTCGTGGATCGACTCCTCGATGAACTTCGTCGAGTCGAAGTTGACCGCGAGGGTGACTCCCTCGGGAGCCTGCGCCTGCAGGGTCTCGATGCGCGCGCGCACGTCGTTGCCCACCTGAACCGCGTTCGATCCGCGGATCTTGCGGATGCCGAAGCCGAGCGCGTTCTGGCCCATGGCGCGCTGGATGCGCCGCTGATCCTCGAAACCATCCTCGACCACGGCCACGTCGCTTAGGCGCACGGGCGTCCCATCCCGATAGGTGATGACGAGATTGCGGAACGCGGCGAGGTCGATGGCTTCGCCTTCGGCGCGCACGTTCATCTCGCGGCCGACACCTTCGATCCGGCCGGCCGGCATCTCGATGTGCTCGCGACCGATGGCGGCGGTGACGTCCTGAACCGTGAGGCCCTGGGCCTCGAGCCGCGTGGCATCGAACCACACGCGCACGTTGCGCTCGCGATAGCCGAACTGGATCTCCCCCACGCCTTCGACGGTCTGGAACGCGGGCTTCACGACGTTGCGCGCGTAGTCGGCGAGGAAGGTGGGCGTGCGGTCGCCCGAGATGCCGACCCACATGATCGGCTGGTCTTCGGGGTTGTTCTTCGAGACGGTCGGCGGATCGACGTCACGCGGGAAACGGCGGCCAAGCTGAGCGACCTTGGCCTGGACTTCCTGGATCGCCGCGTCGATGTCGCGGGAGAGGTCGAATTCGACCGAGACGTTCGCCGACCCTTGCCGGGACGTCGACGAGATTTCCTTGACCCCTTCGATCGAGGTCATCGCGTCTTCGATCACGTCGACGATGTCCGTCTCCATGACTTCGGGCGAGGCGCCTTCGTAACTCACGGACACGCTGACGACCGGGAAGTCGACGTCGGGGTTCTGGCTGATGCCGAGGCCCTTGACCACGCCGCCCGCGCCGGAGAAGGCGATGATGCCGAAGCCCATGAGGCCGGCCATCAGCATCCAGGCGAAGACGTGATTGCGGATCGAGATGTCCGCGAACGTCATGCCGGTGGCGATCTGTTTCGGATCCTCTTCAGGCTCGGGGCCGTGGGCGTGCCCGTGCTCGCTGGTCGTCTTTTCGCTGGTCATCGACGATCTCCGGGATTGGTTCCGCCTGGGCCGCCCTTGTTCCCACCGCCGGATCCTTCGCGGGGAGATCCCGAGCTCCCGGGCGCGCTGCCCCCGGTGGTCACCGCGGTTCCGTTGGTGATGCGGTCGGAGCCCTCGTACACGATGATCTCGCCGGCTTTGAGACCCGACAGGATCTCGACGTTGCCGCCCCCGGTGCGCGGGCCGATTTCCACGGGCCGCACCGTGGCCTTGCCATCGAGGATCGTGAACGCTATGAAGCCCCGGTCACTCGCCTGGATCGCCGTCTCGGGAACCACGATCGCGTCCTTCTTGCTCTCGCTCGGAAGGCTCACCTCGGCGAAGAAGCCCGGCTTCAGCACACCGGGGTTTTGAACCCAGGCGAGCACTTCCACCTGTCGGGAAGCGGGGTCCGCGACTTCGCCCACGTGATAGATGCGGGCGGTGAACTGCCGATCGCCCGTGGCGGCGACCTTGAACTTCGCCTCCTGGCCTTTCATGGCGCGCAGCGACTCTGTCTCGGAGACGCGGAAACGAAGCTGAAGGCGGGCCAGGTCGACGAGGGTGGCGAGATTGGTGCCCGCGCGGACGAAGGTGCCGGTTGCGACGAGGCGCTTGTCGATGACGCCTCCGTGGCGCGGCTTGACCCACGCGCGAGAGAGGTTCTGAGCGGCGATATCGCGCGCGGCCTTCGCGGAAGCGACCTCGGCGGCAAGACGTTCGTTGGCGGTGCGGGTCTGGTTGAGATCCTCAACCGAGACGAGGTCTTCTTTGGCGAGAGCCTCGCGGCGCGCCAGTGTGGCCTCGGCCTGCGCGCCATCCGCGACGGCGCGACGGTAGTTGGCCTCGGCGCGATCAGCCTCGAGCTTGTAGCGATCGGGGTCGATCAGGGCGATGACGGTGTTTTTGGTGACGCGATCGCCTTCGCGGAACCTGACTTCGGTAAGAACGCCGTCCACTTCGGCGGTCACCTGGACGAGATCTTCGGCTTCGAGAGAACCCACGGCCTGGATGGCATAGGTGACCTGCTGAACGAGCACCGGACCGGCCTTGACCGGAATGGGTGCGCCGCCGCCACGTCCCCCGCCTCCCCGGCCCGGACCACCCGCGCCAGGACCACCACCCTGGGCCGGCTGCGCGGAGCCACGGCTGCACGCTGTAAGTGCCGTGGACGCAACGAGAAACATCACCAAGAGCCGCAACCTGCGCATGAGCCTGCCTTTTCTTTCGAGAATGGCCAGGGAGCGCCGCATCCGCACCCCGCCTCAAATCCGACAACGATTCCGAGAACCCCGCCATTCTCTCAGAGGACCGCCATTGGACTTTGACTCGCAAGCGGCGACTCTGGTTGAGCCGATCACGGATTTTGCCGTTCGAAACCACTTTTGGGACGGGGGAATAGAATTCGCCCATGTTCGACTATTTCCGCGTGCTCGATACCCTCTCCGCCGAAGATAAAGACATCCACAAGGCGGCCCGCGACTTCGTGGACAAGGAGATCATCCCGCACGTCCAGGGATGGTGGGACAAAGACACGCTCCCTCGCGACCTCATGCTGAAGATGGGCGAGATGGGCTTCCTCGGTCCCACGACACCTCCCGAGTATGGGGGCGCGGGCGTCTCGAGCACGGCCTACGGCCTCATCTGCTACGAACTCGAGCGCGCCGACTCGGGCGTCCGTTCGAGCGGCAGCGTTCAAGGCAGCCTTGTGATGTTCCCGATTCTCGCCTACGGCTCGGAAGAGCAGAAGAAGAAGTACCTGCCCGAGCTGGCGTCGGGCAAACTCGTCGGCTGTTTCGGCCTCACCGAGGCGGATGGCGGCTCCGACCCCGGCGCCATGCGAACCCGCGCGGATCGGGACGGCGATTCGTACGTCATCAACGGCTCGAAGATGTGGATCACCTCGAGCCCGGGCTCCGACATCGCCATTGTCTGGGCGCGCACGTTCGAGAACAAGGGCGACGAAAGCACGATCCGCGGCTTCCTCGTGCCCATGGACACCAAGGGCGCGTCCGCGCCCGAGACGAAGAACAAAATGAGCCTGCGCGCCAGCATCACCGGGGAGATCGTGCTCGAGGATGTGCGCGTCCCCGCGAGCGCGATCCTTCCCAAGTCGGGGGGCTTGAAGTCGCCGCTCGGCTGTCTCACCCAGGCGCGCTACGGAATCGCGTGGGGTGCTCTGGGCGCGCTCGAAACCGTCCTCACCGCCTCGATCGAGTACACGAAGTCACGCACGACGTTCGGCAAGCCGATCGGCGCGCGGCAGTTGATCCAGGACAAGCTCACACGGATGGCGACGCAGCATTCGCTCGGCCTCCTGATGGTGCGCCGGCTGGGCGAACTCAAAGACGCCGGGACGATGGGCTACACGCAGGTGAGCATGGCCAAGCGGAACAACGTGCGCGTGGCGCTTGAAGGCGCGCGCCTCGCCCGCGAGATGCACGGCGGCAACGGCATCACCACCGAATACTCGATCATCCGCCACATGCTGAACCTCGAGACGGTGGATACGTACGAAGGCACCCACGACATCCACACATTGATTATCGGTAGGGATTTGACCGGACTGAATGCGTTGGAGTAGTTCCAACTATCAGCCCATTGGTCACTCACGTCACCCCGGCGAAAGCCGGGGCCTAGCGCGAACTGGCGTTCCTTGCCGCGACGTTAGGTTCCGCGTTCCGCGCTTCGCACTTCCACCGGCGTTCCGCTGAACGCGGCGGTCCCGCATAGTTCGTCGATGCGCAGTTCATCGGCGATGTCGTTGAAGCTCGCGCCGGCGTGAGCGCGCGCGACGCTCAGTCGAACTCCCTCCCGATCGTGCCCAAAGCCGTGCGGAAGTGAGACGACACCCGGCCGGATGGCGTCGGTGATCTCCACCGGCGCCTTCACTTCACCCGCCCGCGACGCGATCGCGACCAACTGGCCGTTCGTGATCGACCGCGCGGCGGCATCGTCGGGATGCATGAGCAGGGTGCAGCGATCGGCGCCTTTCATCAGGCGAGCCGCGTTATGCATCCACGAGTTGTTGCTGCGGAGTTCGCGGCGGCCGATCAGAGTGAGGGAGGCCCGGTCGCGCGTTGCCTCCATCCACCCCCGAAGGCGCGGAAGGTCATCGACGAGGGCTTTCGGCGCGAGCTTGATCCGCTTGTCCCTGGTGTGAAGCCGCGCCGGGAGCGAGGGGCTGAGCGGGCCGAGGTCGACGCCCGAGACTTCGCGGTCGAGTCGTCGGAGCGTAACTCCCCCACCCACTGGATTAAGGCCGGGACCATAGGGACCGAAGCGCAGGAGCTTTCCGACCACTCCGCGCGGACCAAGGCGACCCATCAAGGTGCGAACGGCCCGGCCCGCGATATCCGCGCCACCGCGTTTTCGCGCCAGGGCATCGGTGAGACTGAGAAGGATCTCCCAGTCGTGACGCTCGGTCGCCTTCTTCTCGAACAACGCGGGAGAGAACTTCGCGGTGTTCCGCACCGCGAGCAGATGAAAGACAAGGTCGTAGTGATCGCGCGTCAGCGGCGACGTGGTCGGCAGGATCAGGTTCGCGAGGCGGCTCGTCTCGTTCACGTATGGATCGATCGAGACCATGAAGTCGAGGCCACGCAGAGCGCCCTCGAGCCGCCGGCCGTTCGGAGACGACAGGACGGGATTCCCGCCGAGCGTCACAAGCGCCTTGATCTGCCCCTTCCCCGGGGTCTCGATCTCTTCCGCGAGTGTCGCCACCGGCCATTCGCCCCCGAAGTCAGGAGCGCTTCGCACCCGGCTTCGGTACTTCGCGAAGCGGCCGCGCATCCCGGCGCGAGCGGCGAGCGCCACCACGTCGATCGCGGGTTTCGTGAACATGAAGCCGCCCGCGCGGTCGAGATTGCCGGTGATGACATTGAGCGCGTTCATCAGCCACGACGCGAGGCCACCGAACGACTGCGTGGAGACGCCGACCCGTCCGTAACAGACGGCGGAGGACGCCCGCGCGAATTCTCGAGCCTCGAAGCGAATCGCTTCGGCCTCGAGGCCAACGGCTTCGGCCACAACGTCGGGGCTCCAGTCCTGCGCGATCTTCGCCAGATCGTCGAGGCCATCGGTGAAGGCAGCCAGCCGGTCGGGCTTCGCGAGGCCTTCGGCGAACACCGTGTGAATCATGCCGAGAAGGAACAGCGCATCCGTCTCGGGCCGGATCGCCAGATGGCGGTCGGCGTACGCCGCGGTCTCGGTGCGACGCGGGTCGACGAGGACGATCTTCCCGCCCCGTGCGCGAAGGTCGACCAGGCGCTTTCGAATCCCCGGCGCCGTCATCAGCGAGCCGTTCGACGCGAGCGGGTTCGCGCCAAGGATCAGGAAGTGCCGGGTGCGGTCCACATCCGGCACCGGCATGAGGAGCTGATGCCCATACATGAGGAAGCCGGCGAGCATCTGCGGGAGTTGATCGACGGAGGTCGCGGAGAAGTTGCTGTGCGAGCCCAGGGTTCGCGCGAAGAGCTGGCCGAAGATCAACGCGCCATAGTTGTGGACCACGGGATTGCCCTGGTACATCGCGACCGCCGATCGTCCATGGCTCTTCTGTATCTCGTGAAGACGTCCCGCGGCCTCGTCTATCGCCGCCTCCCACGAGACCTCCTCGAAGTCCGCTCCCCGCCGACGAAGAGGCGCGCGGAGCCAGTCCGGATCGGAATGCAGGTCCTGAAGGGCGATCGCCTTCGGACAGATGTGACCCCGGCTCAGCGGGTCGTCGTCGTCACCGCGGATCTTCTCGATGACGCCGTCCCGCGTCTCGATGACCAGACCGCACATCGCCTCACAGAGGTGGCAGGTGCGGTGATGCTCGAGGCTGCTCACGAGCTAATAGATCCGAAAGGCCACGGGAGCAGCGGCGACAACTGGCACGGCCCTCCCGGCTCGCGTGGCCGGCTTGAACTTCCATTGGCGAACGCATCGCAGGGCCGCCTCATCGAGCATGGGAATCGATCGGTCAACCTCGGCGTGCGCGACGTCGCCGGCGGCGGTGATGAGTATCGTCGTCCGAACGACGCCCTGGATCTTTCGGTCGAAGGCTTGCCTCGGGTACTCGGGCGTCGGCTGCTGCACCACCGCGGGAGGCGTATCGGATGCCCAGGACTCCCGCCTCTTCCGGTCGGCGCCCGGAAAACGGGAGAGCGCCCAGACGGCGGCCGCTTCCACCGCCGGCACCGGCGAATCGATCAGGCGATCGATGGTGGACATTGCCTCGGGCGTGACCTGTCGGGATTCCGAAAGCTCCCAGACCGCCTTCGCCTGGCGCACCGGATCATCGCTGTTCATCTCCGCGACAAGCGCTTCGATTCTGTCTTGAGGGAGGGTTTTTCTCTCCACCGCCACCGAAGCAACCGGACTCCGACCGCGGGCGGCGCAGCCTGGCAGCAAAGCCAGGAGGAGAAGAAGGCCTGTCGTCCGCATGGCTCACGCTTTGACGCGGGTGTACGTTGTCTCGACCGCTTTCGCTTCCTCGCCGTCTGGAGTGGCGTTATACGCGGTGATCGTCAGATGATCTTCGTCGATCAGATCGAACACCGTTCGCCAACCCCACGGCGGCCCCTCGGGAGCGTCGTACTTCCCGCTCACCGAGAAACCGCGCGGAGTCCCCTCGCCCTCCGAGATCAGGAGGCACCCGCTCATGTGGAAGCTGTCCATCCATGAGATCTGGTACCGCTTCGTCTGGGAGTTGAACGCGAGGGTCTCTTCACCCTTTCGCGGCTTCCCCTGCATCGATCCCTCGTACTCGTGCCGGAAGAACTTCCCGTTCAGCACGGACCGGATCGTGCCCCGCACGCTCGATTCGTCGGCGAGTTTTTCGGGCTCGAACCAGGTGCGGCACGTGCCCTCCCACGAACCCACGAGCGAAGTCAGCAGACGATCAGCCATTCTCATCCTCCTTGACCTCGAGAACATACCTCCTTCGCTCCAGGAAACGGCGCTGCGGTTCGGAGCAGGGGCAGGCGAGGGCACGATCGAGCAGACGGGCCGCCTTCGCGAGATCGCCTTTCTGGCGGGCGAACTCCGCGGCGACTCCGTGGAGCAGCGCGTACGACGCGAGGCTCGGATCGGCCTGCACCGGAGCGAGAGCGCGTTCGGCCTCGTCGGCTCCACGCACGTGGAGAACCGCGACCGCGCGGTTCAAGGCCACGACCGGCGATGGCCAGCGCGCCAGCATCTCGTCGTAAAGGGCGAGGATCTGCGCCCAGTCGGTTGCGTCCGAATCGACCGCACCCGCGTGGATCGCCGCGATTCCCGCCTCCAGGTGAAACCGGCTGACCTCGGGTCCCTGTGCCGCGCGATCAAGGTGGTGGAAAGCGCGCGCCAGATGCTTCTGGTCCCAGAGCGATCGATCCTGATCTTCGAGCAGGACGAGGTCGCCAAGGTCGTCGGTGCGCGCGCCCAGTCGCGACGCGCCGAAGTGCATAAGCGAAAGGAGCGCGTGGACACGAGGCCGAGCAGTCGCGGGAGTCGAAACGGTCATTTCTGCCAGTCGGACTGCATCCCCCACGAGGTGCAGGCGCACGAGGTCAGCGCCCCCGGTCGCGTGATGGCCTTCGTTGAAGATGAGATACAACACATCCAGCACGGCATCGATCCGCGCCTCGATGTCCTGGTCCGAAACCGGCGCGGTGCCCAGACGTTCGAGATCGCGCTTCGCGCGGACGATCCGTTGCGCGGCCGCAGGCTCCGAAATCAGGAGCGCCCTCGCTATCTCGGGCGTCGAGAGCCCCCCGAGCGTCCGCAGGGCCAGAGCGACCTGGCTCTCGCGTGGGAGCGAAGGATGGCAAGCGAGAAGCAGGATGGCGATCTCGTCCGGCATTTCGCGGGCGGGCTCGAGCTCCTTGACGTCCGCGTCGACAAGGAGCAGATGGGCCTTCCTGGAGGCGGTGTTATCGCGCTTCAGCCGGTCGAGCGCCTTGCGGTGCGCGGTGCGCAGAAGCCACGCGCGCGGGTCGTCCGGGACACCCCGAGCGGGCCAGTGGCGGAGGGCCTGGACGAAAGCGTCCTGCACCGCGTCTTCGGCGAGATCGAAATGCCGCGGACCCAGACGCCGGAGGAGGTAGGGAACGAGTCGTCCGGCTTCCCTCCTGAAGATGTCGTCGAGGTCCGCGGTCATCCGCGGGGGCCCACGTTCACTCGGTCGGTTCCATCTGTCGGATCTCGATGCTGCCGAACTCGAGGTGCGGGCAGGTGCTCGCGATCTCCTGCGCTTTCTCGAAGCTCGAGACCTCCAGCACGAAGAAGCCGCCGAGGACCTCCTTGGCCTCCATGAAGGGCCCGTCGGAGACGTTGATCGCGCCGCCGCGCTTTCTCATGACCCGGCCCTGACCGTCCACGAGTTTTTGCCCGCCGGTGACGTGTTTCGAGTTGTCCTCGCGCCACTTCACGTAACGCTGCACCACCGCCTGCATGTCGGAAGGGGAGACGCTTTCGAACACCTGAGGGTCGTCGCGGAGGATGAGGTAGTAGGTTTCCATGGTCTTTTGCTCCTTTGTTGCCGTTCAACCCTCAAGGACGCGCGGCCCCGGTTCTTTTCGACCGCGATTTTCACTGACTTTGGTTCGGGTTAAGTTCGCTCTGCACCGTTTCGACTGGAGCTACCGATGAACCGACGAAGTCGCCTCGCCTCCGCCCTGATCCTCGCCGCCTTCGCCGCGACCGCGGCCCTTGGCGACACCCTGGTCCTTCGCACCGGCCGATCCTTCACCGGCGAACTCATCTCGGTGCGCGAGGGACGGATGGAGTTCCGAACCGATCGCGGCCGGACCGAGATGTTCCTTTTGGACGAAGTCGACCGCGTCGAGTTCTCCGGCCGCGATCGCGATCGCGATCGCGGTGACCGCGACAACCGTCTGCCCGGAAACCAGCGTCCAAACGGTCTCCGCGAACGTGAGGTCGATGTCCCGGGCGCCGACGCGTGGACTCGAACCGCGATCGAGTTGCGCGACGGGCAGGAGATCTGGTTCGACTCCCGCGGCGAGGTCCGTTGGGGGCCGGGCCGCAAGGACGGACCGGGGGGCGAGGGCGGGTCGCCCCGCAATGCAAACCGCCCGATCCCGAGCCGTCCCGGCGCATCCCTGATCGGCAGGATCGGTGAGTCCGGCGATCCCTTCTATATCGGCAACGAGAAGGGGCCCATCCGCGTGCGGGGCCGGGGAACGCTGTTCCTCGGCATCAATGACGACTATCTTCAGGACAACAGCGGCGCGTTCCGCGTGATCGTCTACTACTGAGGCACACCCCTTGAACCTGACGAGCGAACAACTGAAGGAACTGCGGCGGCTCATCGCCAAAGGCGACAAGCTCGAGGCGATCAAACAGTTCCGCAACATGGCGGACGTGGGCCTCGCCGAAGCCAAGGCGGCCATCGAGGCGATCGAGGGAGGGGCTCACCACGCGGGCGCCCATGAAGCGCCGCCCCGGAACCTGAAACAGGCGGAGCAGGCGGCCCTCGCCGCCATCCGCCAGGGAAACCTCATCGAGGCGATCAAGAGATACCGCCAGCAGACGAAGGTCGGGCTGAAGGAAGCGAAGGAGGCGGTCGACGCCCTCGCCGTGATGCACCGGACGGACGGGCGGGTGAACGCGAAACTCGCCGCCCAGATCATCGCGATGGTGAAAGCGGGTGAGAAGGAAAGTGCCATCACTCAGCTGATGAGCCAGACCGGCTTCGACGAAGCCGAGGCCGCGGCTTTCATCAAGACCATCGGAGGCATCGGGGCGGGCGGCGCGTCCTGCGGCAGCGGATGTCTGCGCATGATCCTCGGGCTGCTGGTTCTCGCGGCCCTCGCCTGGGCCATCCTGAGGGAGATCGGCGGTTTGTAGAGCGCCCTGCTAACTGCAGGCCTTGATGTCGAGTCAGACGTCGAAGTCGTAGAGCCAGGACAAGGCGCCGAGGGTCGCGCCTTGAGGCGTGAGACGCACCGCGAGATTGCGCACCCACCGGGCCGCCGCGTTCTCGAGCTGACCGATCCGGCCGAACCGTCTGGCTTCGGTCACAACGCGCGCGGTGCGTTCCAGGCGTCGGCTTTCATAGTCCCTGAAGGCGGCCGCGACATCGCTCGAGGCGCTCAGGCACAGATCCAGGACCACCGCGTCCTCGATGGCCTGGCCCCCGCCCTGTCCCAGGTTGGGCGTCATCGGATGGGCGGCGTCGCCAAGAAGCGTGATCGAGCCATCACTCCATTTCTGAATGGGATCCCGATCCGCGATGTCGGTTCGAAGAATCGCATCGTCTTGAGTCGCTTCGATCACCGGGCGGATGGGATCGTGCCACTCCGCGAAGCGGCGCAGGAGATCCCCCTTCGACGCTTCGCGGCCTCCCGCGGTCGCATTCGCGGTCGCGTACCAGTAAAGACGATCCCCATCGATCGCCACGAGGCCGAAGCGCGCGCCGCAGCCCCAGCTCTCGCTCATCCGGCCCTCGGGCCAGAGAGCCCCGCGCGCGACCACGCCACGCCAGCTCGTGTATCCGGAGTAGTGCGGCTCGCCATCGCGCACGAGTTCGCGGCGCACCACCGAATGAAGCCCGTCCGCGGCGACGAGGCCAAGGCCTTCGAGCCGTTCGCCGTTCGCGAGTTCAACGAAGGCGCCCGCCGCAGTCGCCCCGCTGGAACGAATCGGCGCGTTCAATCGGATCGACGTTTCGGGAATGAGCCCGGCGAGGGCCGCGTGCAGGGTCGCGCGATGGAAGCCGAAAGCCCCCACGGAGAATCGGCCGCGGAATACGGCGCCTTCGATCGACGAGAGGATCCGCCCGCGATCGTCCCGAATCTCCATCCGCTCCATCGGCGCGCCCCGATTCACGATGGCCTCCTCGATGCCGCCGATGCGCAGGGCCTTCACGGCGTTGGGCTGGATCACGATGCCGGCGCCCACGGGATCGAAACGCGGGGCGCGTTCGAGCACCACACACTCCCTTCCCCGCCGATGAAGAAGGGCCGCGAGGGCGAGGCCCCCGATGCCGCCTCCCGCGATCAGGATCCGTTCCTTCATCGCTGAATGGTCAGAGCGCAGACTCGGGGGCCGCGCGCAGGGCGCGGGCAGTCGCGATGTGGAGGACGATGGCGGTGGCGACGAGCACCGTCGGCAGCCAGACGTAGGGGAAGAACGCGACGAAGGTATTCACCTTGTGCGGAGCCTTGCCGAATGCTCGGAAGACCGGGGTCGAAGCAAACGCGATGCTCACCACGTTCAGCAGGAGCAGGGCCCCAAGCGCGTTCCAGACCGCGATGACCCGAC
>CAYNHK010000057.1:21632-24219 GCA_964396875.1 uncultured Acidobacteriota bacterium
ACCACGTTCAGCAGGAGCAGGGCCCCAAGCGCGTTCCAGACCGCGATGACCCGACGCGGCACACGACCAAGGGCGATCGCGGGGGCGAGCAGGAGGGCCGTCGCGCCGGTCAGGATGTCGAAGTTCCACCCGGTGTAGGACATCTGTTCCGGCATGACTCCCTCGACCGCGGCCCGATGCATGGCGAGTTCGAGGGGAAAACGAAAGGCCTGAAGGCCCACGAGCCACGCGAGGGGAAGGGCGGCGAAGGTTGCGCCTATGCGCGACAGGCCGAAGTACACACAGACGAACAGTGTGATGAAGACAAGCACGACGAAAGGCGGAGGCGTGAGATCGAAACGGCCCAGCACCCCGGAAAGACCGATTCCCCCGGTGCCCCAGAGCCAGAGAAATGCGAAGGCGCTCACCCCCAGGGAAGACGGACCGCCCCGCACCTGGGGCCGCGCGCGGCGATGGACCAGGCACATCAGGAGCGTCACCACGATGGGCAGGACGACGAAGGAGTAGTAGACGAGGTCGGAGGCGATGGGGACGGGCGCGCTCTTCACCGCGGTTTCTCGCGTGGTTAGTCGCCGAGATGGCCGGCGATGTCGGCCATGAACATTCGGAGATCGTCTGGCAGCACCCGGGCCGCGCGATAGATGGAGGCAGCGTCGAGCTGCTCGAAAGCGTGGACGAAGGCGTCGCGGAACGTCGCCGCCTTCTCGAGCCGGTCGGCGAGCGAATCCGGAATGCGCCCGGCATGGGCGAGGCGCGCCACCGCGTCGTCATAACTCGCGGGGGCCTGAAGGCCGAAGTGGATGCAGGCGAAGATCGAGAGATCCAGCACCACCTGAATGCCGAAGAGCAGATGGAGGGACACCACGTCCGCGGCGTCGGTCCCGCGTTTGAAGGACAGCGGATCGGCGGGCAGGCACTGCTTGATCCGGCCGAGGTGGTACTCGAGCACGCGGGTGCGCTCGCGCAGGAGTTCGGGATCGATGGCCTTCATCGCGGCGGATACCGGGGGGAGGGCGTCTCGATACGATCGTAGACCGCGTTCAGAACCGTGGCGATCTCGCACCAGTTGTGGATCGCCCGCTCCCGGAACTCGGCAAAACCCTGCGGCGACCGCTCATAGACGAGGGCGCCTTCGCGGGCGGCCCGGAACGCGGTGGTGGCGGCCCGCTGGAGATCGGCAATCGAGACCTTCTCGAGATCGAGGACGGAGGCGGCGAGCTGCTGGAAGGTCGGCGCGTCGAAACCCTCATCCGCCACGTATCCGAGTTCGATATCCGCGGCGCCTCCCGCGTCTCCGCGCGAAGACGACCCGAGGAAGACGAGCAGGTGCAGGGTGGGTTCGGCCGCGGCATAGACCGCGAGCGACCGGCGGAGGTTGCCGGTAGGAGTTCGAACGCTCCCGGTCTGGTGTTCGCTCATGAGGAGAGTCTGACCGCTCGCACTCGATCAGGCGAAGCGAACGTCCGGACCCTCAGGACTGGAACATCGTCTTCACGACGAACCAGACATTGGCGGGGCGCTCGGCCAGGCGGCGCATGTACCAGGGGAACCAGTATTCGCCGTAGCTGATGAGCACGAAGACCTTGTACCCGGCTTCGATGAGCCTCTTCTGCTCCTCGTTCCGGATCCCGTAGAGCATGTGGAACTCGTACTTCGACTTATCGAGATGGGCCGCGGCTTTGGCGAGGCGCTGATGCAGGACGGAGTCGTGGGTGCCGAAGACCACGCGCGCGCCCTGTCCCACCGCGTCGTCCTTCATCAGGCGGACGCCCAGCTTGTAGAAGTTCTCGTCCACGTCGCTCTTCCTGGGGAAAGCCACCGAGGCGGGCTCGAGATACGCGCCCTTCACCAGTCGGATCATGGGCTTCAAAGGGAGCAGCGACTCCAGATCGGCCATGGTGCGGTAAAGGTAAGCCTGCAGGGCGAGGCCCACGTTCGGGAACTTGCCCTTGGCGCGCCGGTAGATCTCCAGGGTGACGTCGGTGTACTTCGAACCCTCGATGTCGATCCAGAGGACGTTGCTGGCCTTCTGGGCCTCGGCGCACAGGCGATCGAGATGGGAGTTGCACAGGTCGAGGCCGCCGGGCAGGTCGAGCCCGAGCTGGGTGGGCTTCACCGAAATCTCCGCACGTCGCTTCTGGGCGGCGAGGGTGGCGAACACCTGCGAATAATGATCGGCCACTTCCTGGGCGGCCGCGACGTCCTTTACGTTCTCCCCGAGGCGGGTGAGGAGAACCCCGGCGCCCAGCTCGTTGAGCCTCGCGGCTTCGCGCAGGGCGTCTTCGACCTTTTCGCCCGGCATGAACTTCCGAACCGCGGCCTTGGCGAAGGCGTACTTCGGGAAGGACTCGCGAAGCGTCTGGTTCTCGGACGCCCACAACAACGCGGAACGCATCATGACGGTCTTGACTCCTGAGGGTTATTTCTTCGAAGCGCCCTGCGCGGCGACCGCGGCCGCCCGCGCCGCCACCGCCGCCGCGTCGCCGAGGTACCGCCGCCCCCGGGAACGCAGATCCTGATCGAGTTCATACACGAGGGGCACGCCGGTTGGAATGTTGAACTCGAGGATCTCGGCCTCGCTCATGCC
>CAYNHK010000058.1:0-24079 GCA_964396875.1 uncultured Acidobacteriota bacterium
GCCACTCCCATGTCCAGGCTGGTCTCAGGGGTGAACAACGTCATGAGAAACCACATCTAGTGGCTGTTTTTTCGGCTTCCGCCCGTTACACCTCTGCGAGGGCTGGGTCGTCAGGCCGCTACCCTTGAAAAGCGGAACTACCGCGGGCTTCTACCGGTGGCCGGGGCCGTCGACAGGACGTACGTGCTGCCGGCCGTGGTGTCGAACTCGGTCACGCCGGGTTCAGGGTGGGTGACGCGGATCGTCTTGCCGGCCGACTTCACCCGTAGCGGCTGGGCGGAGCGGATGCGAGCCCGACCCGTGCGGTCGGCGCGGATCGTGGCTTCGCTGAGCGCGCCGTTCTTCCAGGCCACGGCCACCTCGTAGCCGCCGCGCGCGCGCAGGCCCTTCACCTCGCCGTCCTTCCAGGCTTCGGGCAGGGTCGGCAGCAGGGACAGTTCGCCCTCGTGCGACTGCAGCAGCATTTCAGCGATAGCGGCGGTCATGCCGAACGAGCCGTCCACCTGCATCGCCTTCGAACAGATCGAGAACAGACTGTCGGTCGTGTAGTTCTTCACCGCGTACACGACGTTCTCCATCGCCTTCGCGGCGTTGCCGAGGCGCGTCCATGAAGCCGCCTTCCAGGCCGACGCCCAGCCGTTGCCCGGCAGGCCGCGCTGGTCGAGGACCACGCGCGCGCCCGCCGCGAGTTCCGGTGTGCGCCGCGCGGAAATCTGATTCCCGGGGAAGAGCCCGTATAGATGCGAGATGTGGCGGTGGCTCGCCTCCCGCTGGCCCCAGTCGTCCATCCACTCCTGCAAGTCGCCGGCCTTGCCGATCTTCATCGGGGCCAGACGCCCCCGCGCCGCGAGCAGGCGCGCGCGGAGGTCGGCGTCCACGCCCAAGGTCGTGGACGCTTCGGCGACGTAGCCGAAGAGATCCTGGAGGATCTGGGTGTCGATGACTGAGCCCGCGACGAGTGCTGTGCCCGAACTCATGCTGCCCGTCACCTCGTCGAAGAAGCGGTCGTTCCCGGGGGCGAGGGGAAAGTTCTCGGGCGAGGTCGACGGGTTCGTGACGAGAAAGCCCTTCGTCGGATGCGGCGTGAGGAAGTCGAGGAAGAACTCGACCGATCCCTTCATCACCGGGTAGTACTCGCGCAGGAAATCGCGATCGCCGGTGAAAAGGTAGTGCTCCCACAAGTGCGTGGTCAGCCACGCTCCGCCCGCGGTGAAGCCGCCCCAGTTCGGGCCGTCCATGGGCGCCGCCACCCGCCACAGGTCGGTGTTCTGATGCAGCACCCATCCGCGCGCGCCGTAGTTCTCTTTCGCCACCGCCGAGCCCTGGTCGGTCAGTTCCTTGAGCATGGTGAAGAGCGGCTGCGCAGTCTCGCTGAGATTCGCGACTTCCGCGGGCCAGTAGTTCATCTCGGTATTGATGTTGGTCGTGTACTTCGAATCCCACATGGGATTCATGTCCTTGTTCCAGATCCCCTGGAGGTTCGCGGGCTGGGTGCCGGGGCGGGACGACGAGATCAGCAGGTAGCGGCCGAACTGAAACAACAGAGCCGCGAGGTCGGGGTCGTTCGCGCCATCGAAGGCGCGGAGACGTTCGTCGGTGGGGAGGTCCGAGTTCGCGGTGCGGGAAAGCCCGAGAGTTACACGGCGGAACAGACGCCGGTGCGCGATCAGATGCGCGTCGCGGATCTGATCGAAGGAGCGTCGCGCGGCCATGTTCATCGCGGCGTCGGCGCGCGCGGCGGGATCGGCGCTCGTGTCCTTGTAGTTCACGAAGCTCGTGGCCGCGGCCACCAGCAGCACCACCTCATCGGCCCCGGTGATGACCAGCCGATTGCCATCGACGGCCATGGTGCCGCCGCGGGGCATCGCCTTCAGTCGCGCTTCGTAGCGCAGGCCGCTCTTGATTCCGAGGTAGTCGGCGGAGCGTCCGCGCACCACGAGCCCGTCCTGGCCGAGGCCGTCCATGCGGAAGTAGTCGGTGGCGTAGTTCGAGTGGGCCTGATTGCGCTCGCCGCGCAGCTGCGCGCTGAAACTCACCTTGCCTGGCGTGTCGGCGCTGAGACGGACGGCGATTACCTGATCGACTGGCGACGAGAGCACTTCGCGCCGATAGCGGACGCCTCCCTGTTCGTAGGTTGTGGTCGCGATGGCGGTGTCGAGGTCGAGTTCGTTGCGATACGCGCGCACCGGACCTTCGCCTCCGAGCTTCAGCACCAGCGCTCCGAGTGCTTGATACTTCTGCTGTTCGACCGGATATCCCATGAGAGATCGGCCGAAAAGCTGATGCGCCTTCACCAGCTCGCCCGCGAAAATGAGTCTGCGGATCTCGGGCAGATCCTTGACGCCGCCCGCGACTGTCGTCGAATACGGGCCACCCGACCAGTAGGTGTCCTCGTTGAGCTGGATCACCTCTTCATCGGTCCGGCCGAAGACCATCCCCCCGAGTCGGCCGTTGCCGACGGGGAGCGCGTTTTCCCATTTTTCGGCGGCGTGGGCGTACCAGAGCGTCGTTGGCGAGGGCGAGGGCGATGACGAGACGGGCAGCGGGGGCGGTTGAGGCCCCGCGGCGGCGACGGTGGCCAGGACGGCGAGGATGACTCCGTGAAGCAGACGCATGGGCTGATGGACCTCTCGAGAAAAAGCGGTAGTCGCGATTGGGATCCTGGTCAGGCGCCCAGGAATCGTGGTGGGATCAGTGGCGCGCCGCCTCTGGCCCGTTCGTACGCCGCGGCGAGTGCGAGCAGCGCGCCCTCCCGATACAAGTGGCCTGAAAACATCACGCCCGTGGGCGAGCCCGTAGAGGCGAAGCCATTGGGCACGGCGATCGACGGATGGCCGGTCAGGCTCATCACCGGGTTGAGGCTCGTCGCCGAATCGAGGGTGAGCGACGTGAACATCAAGGCGTCCACTTCACGGAGGACGCTCGCGACCTCCTGCATGATGAGAGTGCGGCGGCGGTTTGCCTGCAGATAGTCGACGGCGGTGGTGAGAGAACAGGCGCGGAGGTAGCGGCTGGTTCGCGGACGCAGCGAGGCATGTCGACCGCTGCGCGTGAAGGCATCGAAGGCGGCGGCGCGCTCGACGTACTCGATGAAGTACGAGAGGTCGCCACTCGGCAGCGACACTTCGCGCAACTCGCATCCCATGGCTTTCAGCGTGGCCAGGACGCGTGCGTTATTGGCCCGTGCGTCGGCCCTCGTCTCGGCCTCCATCATCGCGGGCACATAGCCGATCCGCGTGGTCACGCTTTTGGCCTGGGCGTCCCAGGCGAGCGGCGCCTGATCGGGTACCGCCAGATCCAGGCCGTCCGGCCCCGCGATGACGCTCAGCACGACGCCGCAGTCCTCGACCGTGCGGCAGATGGGCCCGATCTTGTCGAGAGTGGTCCCGGCAGCCATCACGCCGTGCCGGCTGACCCGACCGAACGTGGGCCGCAAACCGACGACGCCACAGCGGACGGCGGGGGAGAGGATCGAGCCCCCGGTGTCGGTGCCGATCGCGAAACCGACGAGGCCCGCAGCGGTCGCCGCCGCCGAGCCGGCCGACGAGCCGCTCGAGCCCTCGGCAGGATTCCAGGGATTGTTCGTGCGGCCTCGCGCCCACTGATCGCCAAACGCCATCTCGCCGGTGGAGAGCTTGGCCACCAGAACCGCGCCGCCCTCGCGCAGGCGCGCGACCACGGTGGCGTCACCATCAAATACCTCCGCCAGCCCGGGCGTCGCCCCCCAGGTGGTGGGCGTGCCGCGGGCGGCGACGATGTCCTTGACGCCGTAGGGCACGCCGTGCAGGGGCCCGCGAACGCGGCCAGCCTTGATATCGGCGTCGGCGGCTGTGGCTTCCGCCATCGCCCGCGCCTCGGTCGTTGTCACGACGCAGTTGAGGGCCGCGTCGCGGCGAGCCAGCCGATCAAGATACATGCGCGTGAGTTCGACCGATGTCACCTGCCGTTCGCGGATCAGGGTGGCGAGGTGAGTGGCCGGCCAGAAGGCGACGTCCTCCAGCCGAGACGGCCGCTTTACTCTCGGCGCCTTCGGGAGCCGCAGCGTCCCGGTCGGCATCGGAATCGCCTGACCCGGCGGGCGTGGGTCGAAATGAATGGGCAGGGGAGAGGCGTTGGTGAGCGCGTCCTTCTGGATGCGCGTCACACTTGCGGCGAGACTCGAGAGCGAGTCGGCCACGTCTCGGCACTCCGTCTCCGACCAGTCGTGGCCGGCGAGGCGCGCGGCTTCCCGGATCGTGCCTGCGTCGATGACCACGGCCCCGGGCGCGATCTGCGCCAGCAGGGTTCTCGGAAAGGCGGCGCCGCCAAGACCGGTGGCCGCGCAGTAGCCGAGAAAAGCACGACGATGAGATTCGGTCATCAGGGTCGCGCGGCTTTCTTCCATGCGTTGTATCGCAGCCGCAACGTCTTGACCGGATTGCCGTCTTCGTCCGGCTTGATGTCGCCCTCGGTCACCGTGATGAACATCGCGTAGTCACCGTCGTTGAAGGTCGCCTTGTTCGTGTCGGTCTTTTCGGCGAGCAGAATGTAGGCGACGTGCGAGGTCTTGGTGATGCATGGCGCATTCGTCTTGGGCGCTGTGTCGCACGAGCACCGGCGGTCGCCGCCCTTGGCGTCCGCCGCCTCCATCGCGGCCATGACGCGATCGGTCAGTTCGCCCTTCTGGGCAAGGAACGCCTCCACCGCATCGACCACGACCTCGTCGTTCGCGAGAACGTTGCCCTGAATGGAGTAGTGGATCGGCTCGCCCGGGACCTGCCCCTGCCGGTGCAGGGATGACGCCTCGTTGCCGTCGCCCGAGTGGCCCGCCGCCCCACCTTTCATGTTGATAATGCCGAACTGACGCGACGCAAACGCCGGGTCCGAACTCAGCAGCCGCACGATGTCCGAAGGCTCTGTGCCCTTCTGCAACTCGTCGTAGATCAGCTTCTGATTCGAGAACGAAGCATCGACGTTGGCCTGCGCCACCCCTGCCGCCTTGCCCGGGACGACAATCGCCTGAATGCTGCGCAAACCAAAGGGCGGCGCTCGCCGCTCCAGATTGGCGCCGGTCACGCAGGTAGCCGACGCGACGACGATCTGTCCGGTGCGGGCATCGAGCGCCACCACCGACCAGGTGGCAAACGCGGACCGGGGTACGAAAAGCACGGCCAGCACGAGCAGGAAGTGAACAAGTCGGGTCATGTATTTGATCTTACCTACTGTATTCAATTCTGTATCCCGCGATCTGTTCAGTCGTATGATGCTCTTCATGCCCGCAGCCGTCAGCATCTTCAACGACGTGATCGGACCCGTGATGCGTGGCGCCTCCAGCTCGCACTGCGCGGCCGCTCTGCGCATCGGACGACTCTGCCGCGATCTGATGAACCGCGAGATCGCCCACGTCCTGATCGAGTTCGACACCAACGGGTCGCTGCCCGCGACCCACGAAAGCCAGGGCTCGGACATGGGCCTCTTCGGCGGACTGCTCGGCTGGAACGCCGACGACGAACGACTGCCCGAGTCACGCGCGGCCTTGATCGCCGCGGGCACGACCATCGAGATCCGCTACATCGACGCTCACGACCCGCACCCGAACACGTACCGGCTCACCCTGACCAATGCGCAGGAACGCCACACGATGATCGCGATCTCCACCGGCGGCGGCATGATCGAAGTGCTCGAGATCGATGGCCAGAAGGTCTCGATCGACGGCGGCGCCCGCGAAGTGTTCGCCGGCCGCACCCTCAACCCCGTCCTGCCCGTACTCACACGGCCGGGAGTGACCCTGCCGTTCCGATCGTGCGCCGAGCTGATGACCCTCGATGCCGGCCGCGAGATTCCCCTCTGGCGGTGGGCGGTGACTTACGAGATGACCCGCGGCGCCCTCACCGAACGCGAGGTCATCGCCATGATGGTCGACATCGTCAGGATCCTGCGCAAGTCGATCGCGCAAGGCATCGCCGGCACGACCTACCATGACCGCGTCCTCGGCCACCAGTCGGGCAAGTTCGCGGCCAAGATGCAGTCCGGCGGCCTGCTGAACGGCGGCGCGCTGAACCGCGCGGTGCTTTATGTGTCGGCGCTGATGGAGGTGAAGAGCTCCATGGGTGTGATCGTGGCCGCGCCCACGGCCGGCGCCTGCGCGGCGCTCCCCGCTTCGGTGATTGCGATCGCCGAAGAGATGCAACAAGACGAAGAGGCGATGGCCAGGGCGATGCTCGCCGCGGGCGCCATCGGCATTTTCATCGCGGGGCCGTGGACCTTCGCCGCCGAAGTCGGCGGCTGTCAGGCCGAAGGCGGCTCGGCCGCCGCCATGGCCGCAGCAGCGCTTGTCACTCTCGCCGGGGGCAACCTCACCCAGGCCACGAGCGCCGCCTCGATGGCGCTCCAAAGCATGCTCGGTCTGATCTGCGATCCGGTGGCCGCGCGCGTGGAAGTGCCGTGCCTCGGCAAGAACATCATCGCGGCGAGCAACGCATTCTCATGCGCCAACATCGCACTCGCCGGTTACGACCAGGTCATTCCCTTTGACGAAGTCGTGGACGCGGCGCGAAGAGTCTCCGAGAGGATGCCGCGGGAACACCGGTGCACCTCACTCGGCGGCCTCGCCACCACGCCAACCGCGATTCGACTCAGCGCCGAACTCGCCGCCCGGCTTTCTTCCCTGCGTCATTCCGCGGCCGTGACGCCCGGGGACAAGCCGCCGGAGCATGCGAAAGGATGAGGATGAAGGAACTCGATCTCACCGGCCGGGTGGCGGTCGTCATCGGCGGCACGTCCGGCATCGGCCTCGCCCTGACCCAGGGCCTGGCCGACGGCGGCGCCGATGTCGTCCCGATTTCCCGCCGCAAGGACATGGTGGATCGTGCCGCGGGCGCGGTCGAAGCGCGCGGCCGAAAGAGCCTGCGCCTCAACGCGGACGCGCTCGACCGTGCCGCCCTGGAGGAAGCGCTCCGAGCCACGCTCGCTGCCTTCACCCGGGTCGACATCCTGGTGAACTGCGCGGGCATCACAAAGCGCACGCCCAGTCTCGACGTTTCCGATCAGGAATGGGACTCCATCATCGCCACCAACCTCACCGCCACCTTCAGGGCCTGCCAGATCTTCGGCCGCAGCATGTTGGGGAACGGCTACGGCCGGATCATCAACATCGCCTCGTTGACCTCCTTTGTGGGCCTCCACGAGGTCGCGGCCTACACCGCCAGCAAGTCCGCCGTGGCCGGCCTCACCCGCGCGCTCGCGGTGGAGTGGGGCCCGCGAGGTGTGAACGTGAACGCGATCGCCCCAGGTGTCTTCCGCACCGCTCTCAACACCCGCCTCCTCGACGAGTCGGGGCGCGGGCAGGAACTGCTGGAGCGAACTCCGCTCAGACGGTTTGGCCGGGTCGAAGAACTGGCGCCCGCCTGCGTCTTCCTCGCTTCCGAGGGCGCGAGCTTTGTCAATGGCGAAGTGCTCACCGTGGATGGCGGTTTCCTGGCCAGCGGCGTCAACCAGTAAAGATCAACGGCGCCGAATCGCCCGAGCACGAGCGAGGTTCTAAGCGTGATCCCGTGACGCGCCGGCGCTCCAATCGGCCGGCTGACGTTCGACAAGCCACAGGATGAAATCGGTCTGAGGGGGAACCCCGCCGTGGCGTCGGAGCATCTTCGCGATCTGGGCGCGATGTGCCTGCGAATGCAGGCACACCTGAGTGAGTGCCGCGCCCACCGTGCACGCGCCACCCGGAATCAGGGGGTTTGTGAGCGTCGCGGCGCATTCTTCTTCGGTAGCGGCGGCCATCCACGCCGCCTCTTCGTCCTGAGTCCTCCGAAAGGCGTTGAGCAGCGCCGGGAGCGTGCGTGCGACGCTCCCTTCATGGGCCTCGACGAAGGGCACGCGGCGCACCGCGGTGATCCAGAAGCGATTCGCGATCAGGACGTGGTGAAGGAGATCCATCAGCTCGGCGTCCGCCACCGCCGCTTCGTTTTGACGCACTGCCGCGAGGAGGGCCGCATTTGCGTGCCCCTTGTGGGCGACAAGATCCCGCAACAGGCCGAGCATGGCGGAGGATCCTAGCCGCTTCCACACCGGACGGAGCGCCGCCCGGCCCCGCGCCCCCTAGAATTCCCGCATGGTCACGTCCAACTCCCTCGTGAAGAAGCCCGTCGCGGTCGTGCTCGCGGCGCTCCTCGCCAGCGCTCCGACGGCCTCCGCCCAGACGAAGGGCGTGGACATGTCCGACCCTCGGATCAACCAGGGCCCGAAGACAGTGGCCACCGGCGAGCAGGCGATGGTGAGCACGCAACTCCTGTCCTCGACCGAGGCGGCGCTTCGCGTGCTGAAGGATGGCGGAAACGCCGTGGATGCCGCGATCACCGCCATGTTCCACCAGGAAGTCGCGGACTACCACATGGTGTTCCTCTTCGGATCCATGTCCGCCCTCTACTACGACGCGAAGACCGGGAAGACCCACGCGTTGGTCGCGATCGGCGCTCACCCCGATCCTGATCGCAATGGAGGGAAGGGGACCGAGCAGGTCGTGATCGGCGGGACGGTCCGCGGCGCGGCCGCGCTATCGAAGCGTTTCGGATCGAAGCCCTGGGCGAGCCTCATCGAACCGGCCATCCGCGAGGCCGAGGAGGGTCCGCTCGTTACCTCCTATATGTATGGCTTCAACTTCGGGATGTGGGAGACGGGCTTCCTGAGCGATCTCCGGAGCAACGCCGCCGCTCGAAAGTTCTACATGCCCGAGGGTCACCTTGTGGGTGCTGGCCAGCGGTGGAAGATGCCGGCTCTCGCCGCGACCCTGCGTGAAGTCGCGAAGGACCCCGACTACATGTACACCGGCGCCTGGGGCAGGAAGTTCGTCGATGCGGTGAAGAAGGCCGGCATGTCGGTCACCGCGGAGGACCTCGCGGAGTACCAGCCCGAGTGGATGGAGCCGGTTCGATTCTCGTACCGCGGCCACGAGCTTCAGGGTTCTCCCGCGCCCGACACCGGCGGCCTCGCCATCGGCTTCAATCTGAATGTGCTCGAGAACTTCGACCTGCCCCGTCTCGGCAGCTACGCGAAGTCGGCCGAGACCATGGAGATCGTTGCCCGCACCATGGCACGGGTCCAGACGGAGACCCGCGGCGCCATTCGCGATCCCCTTGCCTACAACGTCCCCGGCGCCTTGTGGTTGTCGAAGGACTACGGCCGGATGGTGGCGGAGTTCGTGAAGCAGACGATGCCCAAGGTGAGCCTCGCCGCGAGGAGCGCGGAGGCGCCGATTCCTGGCGCCACCGTTGTGACGACCGTGGGGAGCAATCACATCGTGGTCGCCGACGCGGAAGGCAACTGGGTCTCGATGCTTCACACCATTCACGGCGGCGCTCCCGGGATCTTCATCGACGGTGTGCGCGCCACCGGCAGCGGCCTGCCCGCCCCCTCGCGTGGCCCGGGCCGACGTCTCATCCTCCCGATCAGCGCGCTTCTGGCGATGAAGGATGGCAAGCCGTGGCTCGCGATGGGCACGCCGGGGAATCCGCCGCAGCCAGTCACCGAGGTCCTGCTGAACATCTTCGACTTCGGTCTCTCGCCCGACCAGGCCGCCGAAGCTCCACGCTTCTGGGCCGTGCCGGATGACGGCGCGCCGGGCGGACATGGTCTCAAGATTCAGTACGAGTCCCGCCTGGCTCCCGAAGTCGCAGCCGGCCTGCGCGCCCGTGGTTTCGCTCTCGAAGACCTCGGCGCCTACAACTACCACACGGGTTCGATGCAGATCGTCTGGCGCGATCCGAAGACCGGGAAGCTCATGGGCTCAACCGACGCGAGACGCCTCGGCAACGCGCAGGGGTTCTAGCCCCCGCGCGGGCTCCTGGAGACGTACACTTCAGCAGGTACAAAATCATGAAGAATCTCTCAGCCATCGGTCTTGCTCTCTTTCTCGCCGCTACGGCCTCCGCTCAGCCGGCGACCGCACCACCGCTGCTCGACCGCGAGTTGTTCTTCGGGAATCCCGAGATAGCGGCGGCCCAGGTCTCGCCCGATGGTCAGTACGTGGCCTTCCTGAAGCCATGGAAGGACACCCGCAACGTCTGGGTCAAGAAGACGTCCGAGCCCTACGAAGCCGCGCGTCTCGTCACCGCCGAGACCAAGCGGCCCATCCCCAACTTCTTCTGGACCCGCGACAGCCGCGCCCTGCTCTTCGTCCAGGACAAGGACGGCGATGAGAACTTCAACGTGTACGCCGTCGACCCTGCCGCCGGGCCTGAAGCGGGGAAGGACGCGCCCGCCGCGCGCAACATAACCGACGCCAAAGGCGCTCGCGCTTTTATCTACTCTGTGCCGAAGAGCGCGCCCGACACGATCTATGTGGGCCTGAACGATCGCGACGCCGCGTGGCACGACCTCTACAAGGTGTCGATTTCCACCGGGAAACGCGAGTTGATGCGGAAGAACACCGACAAGGTCGCGGGCTGGGTGTTCGACCTCAGTGGCGCGCTCCGCCTGGCTTTGCGCACGACCGACACCGGCGACACCGAGATCCTGCGCGTCGATGCCGAGGGTTTCACGAAGGTCTACTCGTGCACGGTGTTCGAGAGCTGCGGGCCGACCCGTTTTCACAAGGACGGAAAGCGCGTCTATCTCGAGACCAACAAGGGCGACAAGGACCTCACCGAACTGGTCCTGTTCGATCCCCTGACCAGCCGGGAAGAGCCGGTCGACTCCGATCCCTTGAAGCGCGTGGACTTCGGGCAGGCGGTTTTTTCGGAGGCCACCGACGAGCTGGTGGCGACTTCCTACCTCGACGATCGCTCCCGGGTGTATTTCCGGGACAAGGGGTTCGAGGCCGACTACAAGCTGTTGCAGTCGAAGCTCCCGGGCAAGGAGATCGCACTCGGCTCGTCCACGGCTGACGACAACCTCTGGTTCATCACCGCTCTCAGTGACACCGACCCGGGCGAGCGGCTCCTGTTCGATCGGAAAACCAAGAAGATGATTCCGCAGTACAAGATGCGGGAGCGCATCCCGCGCGAACACATGGCGGCCATGAAGCCAGTGCGCTACCCCTCGTCGGATGGCCTCGAGATTCCTGCCTTCCTCACCTTGCCGAAAGGTGTTCCCGCGAAGGGGCTGCCCACCATCGTGGTGCCGCACGGCGGCCCGTGGGCGCGTGATGCCTGGGGCTTCAACAATCTCGCCCAGTTCCTCGCCAACCGCGGTTACGCGGTGCTGTCGCCGAACTTCCGCAGCTCCACGGGCTATGGGAAGAAGTTCCTGAACGCCGGAAACAAACAGTGGGGCGACAAGATGCAGGACGACATCACCTGGGGCGTCAAATACCTCGTCGCCCAGGGCATCGCCGACCCGGCGCGAGTCGGGATCATGGGCGGTTCCTACGGTGGCTACGCGACTCTCGCCGGTGTCGCGTTCACGCCCGACCTCTACAAGGCGGCGGTTGCCATCGTGGCTCCCTCGAATCTCATCACCCTTCTCGACTCCATCCCTCCCTACTGGGAGGCCGGCCGCATCACCTTCTACGAACGCATGGGCAACCCCAAGACGCCCGAGGGCAAAGCCCAGCTCGAACGGCAGTCGCCGCTCAATTCCGCGCAGAAGATCAAGACGCCTCTTATGGTGGTTCAAGGGGCCAACGACCCGCGCGTGAAGAAGGCGGAGTCGGAGCAGATCGTGATCGCCCTGCGCGACCGCGGCTTCCCCGTGGAGTACCTCATGGCGCCCGACGAAGGCCACGGCTTTCAGCGCCCGGTGAACAACATGGCCCTGTGGGCGGCCAGCGAAGCTTTCTTCGCGAAGCATCTCGGCGGGCGAGCGCAGAAGGACATGACCCCCGAGGTTGCCAAACGCCTGGGTGAGATCACCGTGGATCCCAAGACCGTGGTCCTCGCCAAGGTGGTCGATGCGAAGTTAGTGGGCGCGCCGAAGCCCGAGATGGATCTGGTCGCGGGGACGTCCGCGTATCAGGCGACCATCGCGATGGGACCGCAGAACATGTCGATGTCGATCAACCGCGTGATCAAGGAGGAAGGTGCTTTCTGGGTGATCACGGAAAGCGCCAAGATGCCCATGGGCGAGGCGACGGACGAGGCGGTGGTCGAGAAGGGCACTCTGCTCGTGAAGAAGCGCACGATTCGACAAGGTCCGGTGGCGATCGACCTCGTCTTCGATGACGCGAAGGCCACGGGCAAGATGTCGATGGGTGGTCAGGAGAGGCCGGTGTCGGTGGATCTGGGCGGCCCGCTCTTCGCGGACGGCGCGGGCGCCAACGACGTTCTGGCGCGCTTGCCGCTTGCCGCCGGCTACTCTGCGACGTTCCGCAATCTCGACGTTCAGAGGCAGAAGGTCGGGCTGAAGCAGATCAAGGTGATCGGCTCCGAGTCCATCACCGTGCCCGCGGGCACGTTCGAAACCTGGAAGGCCGAGGTTTCATCGGCGGAAGGCGAGCCCGGCGTGACCACGTTGTGGATCGATACCAAGTTCCGCCGCGTGGTGAAGATCCTTTCGACTCGCCCGCAAGGAACAATTACTGCGGAATTGCAGCCGTAGTTCTCGCCTTCAGCCAATCCGCGGGAACATCGACGTACGAACGGTCCAGCTTCGCGGTGGAATCGACGCCGAGGAGTTTCAGCGTGCGGACGACGTCGGTGCGCAGGATCTCGATCGCGCGCGTGACCCCGGCTTCGCCCGCGGCGCCCAGGCCGTAGGCGTAGGCGCGGCCGATGAGGACGGCCCGAGCTCCCAGACATAGCGCCTTCACGACATCCGTTCCGGCGCGGATGCCGCCGTCCATCAACACCTCGATCTGACCGTTCACCGCCGCCACGATCTCCGGAAGCGCGCGGATCGTGGGAGCCACGGTGTCGAGCTGACGGCCGCCGTGGTTCGAAACCACCACCGCGGAAGCGCCCTCGTCGATGGCGCGCCGCGCGTCGTCGCCGATGTGAACGCCCTTGACGATGATCGGCCCCTTCCACGCCTCGCGGATCCAAGCCAGATCGCTCCAGGCCACCATCGACTGCTCGAGCGCCGCGGCCACGTCCGCGTAACCCATGGGTCCGTCCTTCAAGATGATGTTGGGAAACTTCATGAGGCCGCCGTCGAGCAGCCACTCGACCAGCCAGCGCGGCCGGGTCAGGATCTGCCCGACGTAGGGGAACATCACGAACGGGTTGTGGGTGAGCAGTTCTTTGGTGCCGTTTCGTGGATCGCGTTCGCGCATCCCCGCGACCGGCGTGTCGATCGTTACCACGAGCGCGGTGTAGCCCGCGGCCCTGGCACGTTCCATCGCGGCCCGTGCGACGTCGTGTCCGCCCACGAGGTAGAGCTGATACCACGCCGGTCCCGTGGTCGCGGCCTTGACGTCTTCGAGACGGCACCCCGAGAGGGTCGAGAGGGCATACGCCGTACCCGCTTTGCCCGCGGCGCGGGCCGCGGCCTCTTCGCCCCGCGGATAGAACATCCGGCTGCTTCCCACCGGGGCGAGGATGAAGGGCACATCGAGTTTCGCGCCGAGCACGGTCGTGGTGAGGTCGCAGCTCGGCGTCGCCACCGCGCAGCGCGGGCGGAAGAGCACTTCATTGAACGCTGCGCAGTTGTCGCGGAGCGTGATCTCGCGGTCGGCTCCGCCATCGATGTAGTCGAAGGTCATGCGCGGCAGACGGCTCTTCGCGATTCGGCGCAGATCGTCGATGTTGATGGCGTGGGGGGAGGCGACGGATCGGGCCATGATCCGGGGAGGGTAAACGAAATCGCCGCCGGTTTGGTCCGCAGCCGCAATCCGGAAGAGACTGCGCGAAAGGCTATTGATGACTCAGACACGACTCGCCGCCACCTCCCTCATTCTCCTCGCCACTTCAGGTGTTCTGGCCCAGCCTCAGGCGCCGAGCCCAAGGCCGCTGCCCCGCCCGCCCGCGATGCGGCCCGCCGTGGCGGGACCCACCGCCGGGGTCTCGACCGGCCATCCGCTCACCACGGCTGCGGCCTTCGAAATTCTCCTCAAGGGCGGCAATGCCTTCGATGCGGGTGTGGCTTCGCTCCTTGTCGGAGGTGTGGTCGAGCAGGATCTCTACAGCCTTGGCGGCGAGGCGCTCGTTCTTGTCTATCCGGTGAAGGAGAAGAAGGTCACGTCGATCGTGGGCCAGGGCTGGGCTCCGAAAGCGGTCGACGTGGATTGGTATTTGACGCGCGGCAAGACGCTTCAAGGCGCGGGGCTCGATCCCGCGGTCGTGCCCGGCGCGTTGCATGCAGCGCTCACCGTTCTCGAGAAGTGGGGGACGATGAGCTTCGCCGACGTCTCGCGCGCGGCGATTGGATACGCGGAGAACGGCTTTCCGATTCGCCTCAGCACGGCCAGCGGCATCGAACGCCAGCTCGAGTTCTTCAAGCAGTGGCCGGACAATCAGCGGTACTGGCTCAAGGCCGACGGCTCGACGTACAAGGCGGGCGAGACGATCAAGTTGCCCACACTCGCGAAAACTCTGAAGAGAATGGTTGAAGCCGAGCGTCGAGCTCGCGGCAAGGGCCGGGCCGCGGCAATCGCCGCCGCCCGCGATCGTTTCTACAAGGGCGACATCGCGAGGGAGATGGTGGCGTTCCTGCAGAAGCACCAGGCGCCCTTCGATCTCTCCGACTTCGCGGAGTTCCACGCGCGCGTCGAAGAGCCCGCGAAGACGACCTACCGCGGGTACACCGTCTACAAACACTCGTTCTCCAGCCAGGGTCCAGTGCTCCTGCAGGCCCTCAACATTCTCGAGACCTTCGACCTTGCGGGCATGGGGCACGACAGCGCCGACTACATCCACACCGTGACCGAGGCGATGAAGCTCGCCTACGCCGATCGCGACACCTACTACGCCGACACCGCGTTCGTCCAGGTTCCCGCAGAGGGCCTGTTGTCGAAGGAGTACGCGAAGGAACGCGCCGCCCTCATCGACCCGCGTGCGGCTTCGCGTTCGTTCATCGCCGGCGACCCGCTCAAGTACGACTCGAAGGTGAAGGAATGGACGTACTCGAAGTTCAACATCGCGGACGGGACCGCGGCAGCCCCGAAAGCCCCCACCGCTCGACTCGACGATGGCCTCTGGTCACGCGGACTCGATTCGGCGGGCGTCTCGAAAGACACCACGCACATGGCCATCATCGACAAGGCCGGCAACATTTTCGACGTCACGCCGTCGGGCGGATGGATCCCCGGAGCGGTGATCCTCGGCGACACCGGAATCGGCATGAGCATCCGCGGCGAGCAGTTCTGGCTCGACAAGACCATGGCGAACCAGATCCGCCCGCGCGCACGACCGCGCTACACCCTCACGCCGAGTCTGGTCTTCAAGGGAGACCAGCCCCTCATGGGCCTTGGCACGCCCGGCGGCGACAATCAGGATCAGACGATCCTGCAGGCGTTCCTCAACATCGTCGAGTTCTGGGATGACTGGTACCCGAACCTTCATCAGGCCTTCGAGTGGCCGCGATTCCAGACCCTGCACTTCCATGGATCGTTCTGGCCGCACAGCCCCGGCTTCAACAAACTCAACCTCGAAGCCGCGATTCCCGATGCGGTCTTCGATGAACTGAAGGCTCGCGGCCACGACGTCAGTCGCCTTCGCGCGTTCGGAATGTCAGGTTGCGCCACCGCGGTGCTGCTCGACCCAAAGACGCAGAACCGGATCGCGGGCGCGGACCCGCGGAGAGATTGTTACGCGATCGCGTACTGACCTCGCGGCCGCGAAACGATCTTCGCGCTAGGCCCCGGCTTTCGCCGGGGTGACGTGAGTGTCCAAGGCACTTGGTAGGCACCCTCGCTATAACTTCTTTGCCCGTAGCGCCGGCAGCTCCGTGCGCAGGCGGTGGAGGCGGTTGAAGTCGAGAACCGCCAGGGCGAAACCTTCACCATCCGGGACCTGGGCCAGGACCGCGCCCCAGGGGTCGACGATCATCGCGTGGCCGTAGCTCGCGCGATTCCCTCCGTGTTTGCCCCATTGCGCCGGCGCCAGCACGTAGCAGAGGTTCTCGATGGCGCGCGCGCGCAGCAGAACCTCCCAGTGATCGCGGCCGGTGCGATCGGTGAATGCGGAGGGGACCAGCAAGACTTCCGCCCCCTGCGCCGATAGCGCGCGATACAGCTCGGGGAAACGAAGGTCGTAGCAGATCGACAGACCGAGCTTCGCGAAACCCGCGTCCGCGACGACGATCTCGGTTCCCGGCGTGGTCGCCTTCGATTCCTTCAGGTGTTCCATGCCCGGGACGTCGATGTCGAAAAGATGCATCTTCCGGTAAGCGGCCACCCTTTCCCCGGTTGGACCGAAGAGGATGGTGGTGTTGTAGGGACGCCCCGTCTCGTCCGCGGTCTCCGGGAACGAACCCATCAGGATCGTGATCTTCAGCTCACGGGCGAGGTCCGAAAAACGATTCGCCCAGGGTCCCGCGATGCTCTGGGCCTCGGGCGCTTTTTCACCCTCGGCCCGGAGAAAAACCATGCACTCGGGCAAAGCCACGAACTGCGCGCCCGCCCGGGCCGCGTTTCGCACCAGTGTTTCCGCGGAGGTCAGATTCGCGGCGACGTCTTCGCCAGAGCGCATCTGGCAGACCGCCGCGGTAATAGGTTGCCGACTCATTCGCCAGCTGGGGGCCGCAGGATCCTTCTCGAACCCATGCTCAGCCCCCAGACCCCGGCGCTGCGGCGAAGTGAATTCGCCTCCGCTCGTTCTGTGGTCATCGCTTCCTACCTTTCACTTTGGAATCACCGTGCGCGAAGGCCTGTTTCGACGGCCACGGACACAGATCGAAGATGCCGCATTCGCCGCATCGGGGTTTGCGCGCGTCACAGGTTCGCCGGCCGTGGAAGATGATGAGATCGGTGGTCTTGACCCAGCGCTCCTTCGGCACGAGCTTCATCAGGTCCTTTTCGACGTTGATGGGATCGTCGTTCTTCGTGAGGCCGAGCCGCGAGGTGAGCCGCAGAACGTGGGTATCGACCGCGATGCCTTCCGCGATGCCGTAGGCGTGGCCGAGGACGACGCTCGCCGTCTTGCGCCCGACGCCCTTGAGTCTCACCGCCGCGCCGAAGTCCTTCGGGACCTCCCCCCCGTGATTCGCGACCAGGGCCTGCGCGCAGCTGGTGATGCTCTTCGCCTTCGCCCGGAAGAAGCCCGTCGACCGGATGATCTCCTCGACCTCGGGCAGTTTCGCCGCCGCGAGGTCCTTTGCCGCGGGATACCGGGCGAAGAGCGCGGGCGTCACCGCGTTCACCCGCTTGTCCGTGCACTGCGCGGAGAGAATCGTGGCGATCAGAAGTTCGAACGCGTTGCGATAGTCGAGTTCGCAATCGGCGTCGGGGTAGATCTTCTCCAGCCGGTCGAGGATCTCGCCGGTGCGGGCCGAGAGTTTCGACGGCTTCAATGCATGGGTCCTTTCGCGGGGCCGTAGGACTCCTGGTACATCCGGTAGTTCTCCTGAAGTGCCGCCACCAGGCCCGGGATGATCTGCACCGGCACGACCACGCGTGTCTTCACCGGGGCCTTGATGAACTGATGATCCTGGCCGGGGACGAACTGCGTCTCGGTGATCGGCATCATCTCGCAGAACGTCAGGGTGAAGTCGAAGGGCGAGTGCTGGATCGCGCAGAAATTCGAATAGGTCCGCGGCGACGAGTCGTCGGCTGGTACCACGGTGAAGTTAACCGACTTCTTTTCGTCCATTCTTGGAAATCTCCTTGGTTTTGTCCACTACACGATACCGCGCGGGGACTAAGATCTTCCCCATGACTTTCGTCGATCGAGTCGCCCAGGAACGCTGGGAAACCGAGCGCCTGTCGCCCTGGGCGATGAAGAGCGCTTTGAGCCGCGGGCGCCGGTATACCGAACTCGAGCATCCGCTCCGGACCTGTTTCCAGCGCGACCGCGACCGCGTGATCCACACCTCGTCCTTCCGGCGGCTCGAGTACAAGACCCAGGTCTTCGTGAACCATGAAGGCGACAACTACCGCACGCGCCTCACCCACAGCCTCGAAGGCGCGCAGATCGGCCGCACCGCCGCCCGCATCCTCGCCCTCAACGAAGAGCTCGTGGAAGCCCTCATCCTGGGACATGACCTCGGCCACACGCCTTTCGGTCATGCCGGCGAGCGGGTCATGGCCGAGCTGATGAAGGATCACGGCGGTTTCGAGCACAACCGCCAGACCCTCCGCGTTCTCGAGACCCTCGAACGACGGTCTCCCGACTACCCCGGCCTGAACCTCACCTGGGAAGTGCGCGAAGGCATCATCAAGCATCAGTCCGACTCGGACGCCAAGGCCCCCGAGGAGTATGCCCGCGGCGAGGCGCCGACCCTTGAAGCCCAGCTCGTCGATTTCGTCGATGAAATCGCTTACAACAATCACGACATCGACGACGGCCTCAACTCCGCGATGTTCACGATCGAGCAGATCCGCTCCGTGGGGATCTTCCGCTCCGCTCACGAGTCCGTCCTGCGCGAGGGCCCGGGGGAAGACTCCGTGCTCCGCCGCCAGGTTGTCTCGAAGATCATCGACCGGTGCCTGAACGACCTGGTGATGACCACACTCCACCGCATTCAGGCGAGCCGGGTCCGCACCGTCGAGGATGTCCGAACCGTGGGGGGGCGTCTCGTCTCGTATTCCGATGAGATGGCGGAAAGCGTGCGCGAGTTGAAGGCGTTCCTCTTCACGAACATGTACCGCAACTGGCGGGTGATGCGCATGGCCGACAAGGCCGGCCGGATCCTTCGCGACCTCTTCGGTTCTTATATTTCCGAGCCGCTCCAGCTACCGCCGCAATACCAGGCCCGCTTCGACGCCGACGGCGTCCACCGCGTGATCTGCGACTACATCGCGGGCATGACCGACCGCTTTGCGGTCGACGAACACCGCCGCCTGTTCGACCCCCTCGTCCGCGTCTAGACGTTGGTTCGACGCTGGGCACCCAAACCGCAGACGAAGCGGAGCCCTGTGTGAAACCTGTCGATAACCCTGTGGATTTCGCGCGGATCGGCTGAGGATTGACCGTACGATCGCGGGTGGAAGACCTGTGGACCCGTCGCGGATCTCTTGTGGATGAGCCGCTCCCGCCCGACGCACCGCGCCGAGACTTCGCTCACAGGCGATGAGCAAAGTCTTTCGCGAACCCAACCTTCGAAAGCTAAGCTAGCAGCTTCATTCACAAGACCGGGGCGATTCCAGGAGGACGGCGAAGTTGGCGAAGACGGGAAAGATTGCCCGCCCTGCGGGGACGACCACGGGCTCGACCTCGAAAGCCGACCTCTCGGGCCGGGTTGAAGTCTTCTCGCTCTACGAGGTGTTCGAAATGCTCTCGAGCGGCCGGAAGAGCGGCCAGCTCAAGATCACGACGCCCTACGCCGAGGGGCGCTGCGCCATCAACCGCGGCGGACTCGTGAGTGCTTCCATACTCCGGCTGAGCGACAGTGAAGCCGTCATCGAGATGTTGTCGACCAAGAACGGCGTGTTCTCGTTCACCGCGGCCCCCCCGACCGACGCAAAGGGCGCCCTTGATCTCACCACGCTTCTCATGGAGACGGTGCGCCTCGAGGACGAGTTTGAACGCAACGTCTCCTATTTCCCCGACGAGGCGACGCGCCTCGGCCTCAGTTCCCGCGGTATCCGCGTGGTTACCGACGACCTCAGTTGCGGCGCTCCCCATGTGCTCGAGGTCATCGCCAACAAGCCGAAGATCACAACGCCCCAGCTCATGGCCGCGATTCCGCTCGCTTCGATAAAGATCCGTCTCGCCGTCGCGTGGCTCTCCTCCGCGGGAATCCTCGGCGAATACAACACCCAGGCCATTGCGCTGCAGGGCATCATGGACTCGTGGCACCAGAAACTCCTGTTCCTGGGCGGCGGCGGCTCACGCATCCTGCTCGTCACTCACCCCGAGGACGGGCCGCATGAGATCTTCAAGATGGTCTCCACGGTCGCCGCCGACACCAAAGCGCCGATGCCCGAGCTGACCCTGCCGCACGACGGCCCGGGGGTGGTGCGGCTGCGTCCCCCCACGGGCGGACTCCTTTCGATCACCATCCTCCCCGTCCATAAGCGGCATCGCGGGACCTTCCAGACCCTCGCCGCCTCGGCTCAACTCGTGGCCATGGGCGGGGTCGCCCGGACCGAGGAGGGGACCGCCTGGCTCGGTCTCATTCCCGAAACCACGGGATTCGTTTCGTGGGAGCAGGAAAGCCCCGACTCTCTCCGCGACGCGCTGCGCGACTACGCCGACTCGAAGATGTAAAAGCGGCCAGGCCTACGCGCAGTCGCGGCTGGTGATCGCGGCGGTGGACGCGAGTTCCTGCAAGAGGAGCAGCGCGGTGGTCCCGGTCATCGAAAACGGGTCGAGCACGGGCTTCTCCGAGAAGCGCAGGATGCTTCCCACGTTGACCCGGCTCATGTTCACGCTGCCCATGCGCCAGCTCGAGAACCGGCGCTCCGTGATCTCGGCGTAGTCGAGCAGAGTCACGTCCCGGTGACGCGGATCGCGGACGATGTTTCCGTAAAGAGCGTTCACCGCCTCGCGCCCGCCCTCGAGGGCCTGCAGGAAAGTCCCGCTCTGGGCGCAGCTGCACAGGATCCCGGTGATGCCGAACTCGGTGTTGAACCGGCCCGATCGCTCCATGATCGCGCTCAGGAGAGCATCATCGATTTCCGACACGCTCCGGCTCGCGTAAAGAAGTCGTACCAGCATGTTTGTCTTTGACCTATGTCTTTCCCTTGGCGAGCAGCGAGAGGAACTCCCGGCGCAGGTCGGGATTCTTGAGGAACGAGCCGCGCATGACGCTGTTCGTCATCTTCGATTCCATGTCCTTGACCCCGCGCCACTGCATGCAATAGTGGTCCGCCTCCATCACGATGGCGAGGCCGTCCGGCTGCATCTTGTCCTGAAGCAGTTCGGCGAGTTGATTGATCGCCTCCTCCTGGATCTGCGGCCGCGTCATCACCCACTCCACGAGCCGGGCGTATTTCGAAAGACCGATGAGCGCCGAGTGTTCGTTCGGCATCACGCCCACCCAGATCCGGCCGAGGATGGGGCACATGTGATGAGAGCAGGCGCTGCGCACCGTGATGGGGCCCACGATCATCAGCTCGTTCAGATGCGAAACGTTCGGGAATTCGGTCACCGGCGGCTGCGCGTGATAGCGGCCGGCGAACACCTCCATGAGGTACATCTTCGCCACGCGCCTCGCCGTGTCCTGGGTGTTGTGATCGCTTTCGGTGTCGATCACGAGGGCATGAAGCAGGCCCGCGATCTTCTCCGCGACCTCGATCCGCAGGGCCTCGAGTTCACCCTCCTCGATGAACGCCGCGATGTTGTCGTTCGCGTGGAACCGTTTCCCCGCGGCGAGGAGGCGTTGCCGGATCCGGTCGGCGACCGGCGTCGATCCCGGCTGGGGTGTGGTCTTCTCGGCCATTGCAGTTTCCCCGCGGAGCGTAACACCAGCTCCGCCGCCGCCGTGATTGTGAGCCTACGTCGCGACCTCGATCTTGTGCTCGCCCCCGTCGCTCCGCAGCGGAATGACGAGGGCGAGCGCGGGCGTCGCGGACGCCGGGTCGCCGGGTCGCCTGGAGACGACGATGTGATGGGTCGTGTCGCGATGGCGGTAGTGAACGGTGAAGCCGGTCCAATCCGAGGGGAGGCAGGGGGTCAGGTGGAGCGCGTCTCCTTCGAGCTTCAACCCGAGCAGAGATTCCACGATCAGGCGATACATCCATCCCGCGGACCCCGTGTACCAGGTCCAGCCTCCGCGGCCGGTGTGCGGAGCCACGGCATAGACATCCGCGGCGACGACATAGGGCTCGACCTTGTACGTCGCGGCCTGCCCGGCCGATCGGGAATGATTCACGGGGTTGATGAGGTTCATCACCTCCCACGCGCGGTCCGCGTCGCCGAGCGCGGCGTACGCCATCGCCGTCCAGATCGCGGCGTGGGTGTACTGGCCGCCGTTTTCGCGCACGCCCGGAACGTAACCGCGGATGTAACCGGGATTGAGGCTCGAGGTGCTGAACGGAGGATCGAGCAGTTGAACCAGACCCTCCGCGCGGCGCACCAGCTTCTCGCTGACCGCGGCCATGGCCGTGCGCGAGCGCTCGGGATCGCCGGCGCCCGAGAGCACCGACCAGCTCTGGGAGATCGAGTCGATCCGGCACTCCACGTTTTGAGCCGAACCGAGGGGCGTACCGTCGTCGAAGTAGGCACGCCGGTACCAGCCGCCATCCCACGCGTGCGCTTCGAGGTTTCCGCGCAACCGGACCCGCTCCTCGTCGCAGTGGCGGGCGAAGAGATCGTCATCCTGGAGGCGCGCCACGTCCGCGAAGCGCCGGAGAACCTCGTGCAGGAAGAAGCCAAGCCAGACGCTTTCCCCTTTGCCTTCGATGCCGACCAGATTCATGCCGTCGTTCCAGTCCCCCGATCCCATCAGGGGAAGACCGTGTTCGCCGAAGGTGAGGCCGTGACGGATGGCACGCACGCAGTGCTGGTAGAGGCTGTCCGCATCCGGTGAGCGGGCCGGGAGGTCGTAGTACGAATCGTCTCCGGGATTGACCGGACGGCCCTCCAGGAACCTCACGGGTTCGTCGAGCACGCCGCGGTCGCCGGTGGTCGTCAGATAGCGGGACACCGCGAGGGGAAGCCAGAGATAGTCGTCGGAACACCGCGTCCGGACACCGCGGCCCGAAGGCGGGTGCCACCAGTGCTGAACGTCACCCTCCTTGAACTGACGCGCCGCCGAGATGAGCAGCTGTTCGCGAAGCAACTCGGGCCGTGTGTGCACCAGGGCCATGGTGTCCTGGAGCTGATCGCGGAAACCGAAGGCTCCGCCCGACTGGTAGTAGCCGCTTCGCGCCCACACGCGGCAGGAGAGCGTCTGATAGATGAGCCAGCCGTTTGCGAGAACGTTGAGGGCGGGGTCCGGGGTTTCGACCTGCACCGCGCCAAGCGTCCGTCTCCAGTGCGCGCCCACCGCCAAAAGCGCCGTGCGCGCGGGACCTCCGCCCCGGAAACGCTGTACCAGTTCCGATGCGGCGACGGCACCCCGGCTCACCCCCATCCGGAAGACAACCTCATGCTCCTGCCCGGGGACGAGGTCGAACGCGGTCTGGATGGCGCCGCAAGGGTCGAGGGCCGCGCCCACGGAGCCGGAAAGACGCGTGCGCCGCAGCGCAGCGGGGTTGCGCAGCGTGCCGTTGCGGCCAAGGAACTCCTTGCGGTCGCCGGTGACCGAACGCGTCTCGTCATCGACGTCGAGGAAGGCCACACGATCCCCGAAGCCCGCGTTGTAGGCGTTGTGCGCGAAGAGGGCGCCGGTCCGCGGGTCCACTTCGGACATCACGTGAATGGCCGACTTCTCGCGCTGATCGCCGAGCACCCATTCCACGTACCCGGTCGCGGAGAGACGCCGCGGACGAGTGGAGAGACTGCGTAGTTTCAGCACCGAGAACTTCACCGGGGCATCTATGGCGACGAACACCCACAACTCTGAAGCGATACCCGCGTGGCGGGTCTCGAATACGGTGTAGCCGAAGCCGTGACGGATGACATAAGTGGACGTGGTCCGGACCGGCGAGGGTGTGGGCGACCACACCTGCCCGGTTTCCTCGTCGCGGATGTAGATGGCCTCTCCGCTCGCGTCCGTCACGGGATCGTTCGACCAGGGGGTCAGCCGGTATTCGTGCGCGTTCTCGCTCCACGTGTAGGCGGCGCCGCCCTCCGTCACCACCGTTCCGAACTGGGGATTCGCGATCACATTCACCCAGGGCAGGGGAGTTGTCTCATTGGGACCGAGGGTGATGACGTACTCGGTTCCATCCGGCGCGAAACCGCCGGCGCCGTTTCCAAGGAGGAGGGGTCGAGCGGGATGCGCCGCTTGAGGTGTGGGATTCACGCGGTCGTTCCGGGTCGGCACGAAGAGAGGAGGCCGCGGTTCCTTTCGCTCGCCCAGATCGAGTTGCTCGAGAAGCGCCCCCGCGCTGTCCGCGATGACCACACGCGCCACCGACTGAAGCAGGACCTTGTCCTCGTTGGAGATCTGGGCCGCCGGCCGCACGAAGATGCCGCCGGGCCGGTCGATCACGCTGGCCTCGAGTCCGGAGGCGATGAGG
>CAYNHK010000059.1:0-24047 GCA_964396875.1 uncultured Acidobacteriota bacterium
AAGCAGCCCAAGACCGCGTGGAACGTCTCGGCGCCTCAGGAGTACGGTTTCTATTCGAACGTGAACCCGGCGGTCGATCATCCGCGCTGGAGCCAGGCCAAGGAACGGCGCATCGGCGAGTTCCTTCGGCGTCCCACGCTGCCCTTTAACGGCTACGCGGATCAGGTCGCCACGCTCTACGCGGGCATGGACCTCAAGAAGTTCTACTGAGCAGCGTGCGCGAACCGCGCGGTTTCGGAGCGGCGCTCATCGCGGCCTCGCTCATCCCGGCGGCCTACGCCGTCTACGGACTCGCTTCCGACATCTTGCGGGGCACCCGCATCTTCGGTTCGAATCCCATCAAGGAAGGCGAACACTTCCTGGGGGAGTGGACGCTTCGCTTTCTGGTCCTCACGCTCACGATCACACCACTTCGTCAGATCCTCAAGTGGAACTGGCTCGCACGACATCGGCGCACCCTGGGTCTCTTCGCTTTCGCGTACGGCGTGCTGCACTGGCTGGTCTACATCCTCCTGGACATCCAGCTCGATTTCGCTGAGATGGTGGCTGACATCGTCAAGCGCCCCTACATTCTTGTGGGTTCGCTGGCCCTGCTCCTGATGCTCCCGCTCGCCCTCACCTCCACGAAGAAGATGATCGCGCGCCTCGGTGGAAAGAACTGGAATCGGCTGCACAAGCTCGTCTACGCATCGGCGGTTCTGGGCGTCATCCATTTCTGGATGTCGGTGAAGGCCGACATCGGCGAGCCCCTGATCTTCGCCGCCTGTTTCGCGATCCTCTTCGCCTGGCGGATCTGGAAATGGCGGGTGGTGCGCTCCGCCGCTGCGGCCTGACTACTCCCGCACGAACTTTATGTTCACCGCGCCGAGGGTGATGACGTCGCCCGGCCGGAGGGCATGGCGCTGGATCTGCTGGCCATTCACGAGCGTCCCGTTGGTGCTCTGAACGTCGTACACCACGAACGCGCCGTCTTCCGACTTGATCCGGCAGTGTTCTCCCGAAACCGATGGGTCGGCCATGGGCAGGTCGTTGGTTGGCGAGCGCCCGATGGTGATCGCGTCTCCGGCCTTGAGCGGCACGGTCCGGCCCGCGGCCGGGCCCGTCATCACGCGCAGAGCAGCCTGGGTGCGCAGCACCACCGTGCGGTCGATGGGCTCGGGATCGGGGCCGCGCTGCACCATCGTCGCGCCCGAAGCGTCCGGGTCCCTCGTGAGATTCGGAACGGAGGGCATACGAGGAGCGAGGGTCGGAGCCGGCCTTGGCCGGAGTCTCATGACCACGAGAAGCGCCGCGGCCAGGAAAAGCAGAACCGAGGCGGCAATCAGCGCTATGACGCTCAACGGAACTCCCCCGGGGGAAGTCGGCTGCGGCAGCGGACGGGATGGCGCGACGCGAGGGGGGGCGGGGGTTGGAGTGGGAAGGGCGCCCACCGGCTCGAGGTCGGCGATGCGCGCGCCGATCGAAGAGGCGTCCACATTGTTCATGGCCGCGAACTCACCGCCGGTCAGCTTCGCGATGCGTGCAAGCACCGCCTCTTCGATGCGTCCGATACCGACCGCGAACACGGGGATCCGGTTTGTCGTGGCGACCTTCAGGCCGTCCTCCTGCTGGAGTGCGGAGTTTTCGTCCTTGCCGTCCGTCACGAGCACGATCGCCTTGCGGGAACGGGGGGCCGCCTCGAGGTAGCGGCTCGCGTCGTAGAGCGCGTCGTACAGCGCCGTGAACCGGCCCGCGCGCTTCACACCCGCGAGGGCCTGACGGACGGCTTCGGGGTCGCTCGTGCGCGCGAGAATGAGCCGCGAGGAATCGTCGAACACGAAGAGCGCCACTTCACTTCCCGCGGGCAGGGCGGAGAGAACCGACACCGCGAGCGCGCGGGTCTGTTCGATGAGTTCGGGCCGGATGCTTCCCGACGTGTCGAGAGTGAGCGCCACCACCGCGGGAGGATCCTCCGCGGACCACGCGGCGGGAGCGCATGCCGCAAGCCCCAGGGCGACGCCGATCGCGGCAAGGCGCATGTTGGCCGCCAGTCTATGCCCGATTCCGACCCCGAAAAACCTGCGCGTCCGACAAATCGAACGGCGCAGCAGATACACTCTTCAATCAATGCCCTCCACGGAACCGCGACGTCAGGCGGGTTCGGTGTTCGTAGCGCTGCTCGCGTATGCGCTCCTCGCCGTGCTTTTCGTCTGGCCCCTCCCGGCCAAACTGTCGGACCACATCACCGGCGATCCCGCGGGTGATGCCGGGGCCTACGTGTGGAACGCCTACGTGTTCTCTCACAATCTCGCGACCGGAGGTGCTCTTTTCGCAACCGACCGGATCCTCTCGTTCACTCATGAGGCGAGCCTCGCTCTTCACAACAACTCGCTGCTGTTGAGCGCGCTGGCCGCGCCCTTGATCCCGGCCGTGGGCGTGGTCGCGAGCTTCAATGTCGCGCTGATACTCATCCTGATCCTGAACCCTTTCTGTGCGTATCTGCTCGCACGGTACGAAACGAAGAGCGAGGGACCGTCGTGGATCGCCGGGGCCCTGTTCGGCTTCTCGCCGTTCATCAGCGCCCGCGTAGAAGGACACATGAGCCTCGCCACCGCGTTCGCCCTGCCTCTGGTTCTTCTTGCCGCTCGCCGGGCGATCGTGGTCGATTCGAAGGGAGCGTGGGCTCTGGTCGGTGTGGCGCTTGCGCTTTGCGCCGCCTCCGATCCCTACTACCTGGTGTTCGGGCTCCTCGGCCTGGGCCTCGTATGGTCCTACGCGCACGTAGCCGTTCAGCCGATCGAGGCGGCGGGCATGCGATGGCTCAAGTGGTCGGCCCTCGCGGTGAGCGCCTTCTCCCTTGCCGCGGTCCTGTGGATCCTGGTGACCGGCGGGGGACGACTCGCGATCGGCGCGATTCAGGTCGGCATGCGCGGCCTTTACACGCCGATCCTGGTCCTGACCCTGGGAGTCGGCGCTTTTCTGTTTGCCTGGCGGCCTCTGCGCTTCACCCTCGAGACCGGCGCGTTCGAGGCCTTGAGGCGCCCCATCTTCGCAACCATCGTGGCGGCCATCCTGCTCTTCCCGTGGCTCCGTGTGGCGGCGGTCGAGGTGGTCGAGAAACGCGGAATCGAGGCTCCGCTGTGGCGTAGTTCGCCCCCCGGTGTCGATCTCCTTTCGTACTTCATGCCCAATCCGACGCATCTGCTGGTCCGCGGCATCCTGGAGCCGTGGATGGCGCGGGAACGGGCGGACGCGTTCGTGGAAGGCGTGGCGTCTCTAACCCTCACCGCAGTGCTGGTCCTGCTGGGCCTCGTCCTCTTCCGCCGCGGGGCCGCTCCGCGGTTCTGGGTTCTGTGTGCGGCCGTGTTCGGTGTTCTCGCTCTCGGTCCATTCATCGTGGTCGGCGGCATCGACACCCATGTGCCCGGGCCCTGGGCCCTGCTTCGGTACGTCCCGGGGATCGGCATGGTCCGGTCTCCCACGCGTTTCGCGGTGATGGCGATCCTCGGCTTCGTCGTCGTTTTCGCCCACGTTCTCGCGACCTCCCAACTTGGCCGAAGGCGCGGATTGGCGATCGCGGCCCTGGGTGTCCTGATCGGAGCCGAGACTCTGGCTCCACCGCGAAGAATGTTCAAGGCGGCGCTGCCCGAGAGGTACCGGATCGTCGCCCGGGACCGTTGCGACGTCGTCGTCCTCCGGTTGCCCACCGGCATCAAGGACGGGACGAGGCAGCGCGGGCGCTTCAGCTCCGAAGTCCAGTTTCGTCAGGCCCTGCACGGCAAGCGCCTGCTGGGCGGCTACCTCTCCCGGGTCGATGACGATGTGCTCGCCGCGTACGAGCAGCACCCGACGCTCCGTGCCCTGCTCGATCTGAGTGAGGGCAAGTCTCTCGATGCCGAGACCAGGGCCCGCGCGCTGCGCGAGGCTCGCGGACTCTCCATCGAGCTAGGCCTGGGTTTCATCGCGATCAACAAGGCCGAGGCGAGCCAGGAGCTTCGCGACTTCGTCCATGCGGCGTTCGAACCACGCACCATCCACAAGGCCTGGCCCTTCGCGATCTCCATCCCTTTCGGGGACACATGCGCGAACGGCGAGTGCGGCCATGGTCCCGGCTGCCGGCACCGGACCGAATCGATCGCCGCCAACTGACGCATGTCTTCGGCGCCCCTACCGGGGGACCGCATCCATCGTCCGCAACACGGGATAGAACTCCGGGCCCGGACTCCGCGCGAGAATCGGATCGAGGATGTTCCACGCCATCAAACCGTCGTCGGATCTTGGGTCGAGGAGGAGGAACGCGAGCCGGGCCAGGGGCTGGTCCATCGGGATCACCAGGGAGCCTGTGCCGAGGGTTTCCGCGGCGGACTGCCACGCGCCGGTGAGCGTCCGCAGTTTGTGCCCTTCGAAGTCGCGTTCCTCGGTTTTCGACGATTCGATTCGGAAGCGCTCGGCCCTGATCGTCGTCTCCGATGAGGTCTTGAAGTACTTCACACCGTGGACTTCGAGTCGATCTATCAAGGAGGCCATCACGCGTGTCGCGGGATCGCGGGTCGGGCCGAAGGGCGGGCCGGCGGGAGCGGGCGTGGGGGAGGGCATGGCGCCCGGGATGGGCGCCGGGAGCACGAAGGCTGCTGGCGCGAGGCTCGTTTCGGTCGGCTCGATCAGGCCGTAGTGCGGCATGGTCTCCACTCTCTCGCTGCCGTTCTGGCGCCGCCGCACTGGCCGGTCGGGCACGTAGGGATTCATCTCCTCCACGGTGTTGGCGAGGACGATGGGAACGGCGTCGCTCGCTCGGACGAGCCTTCCGCGGACCGCCTGCGCGACGCCGACGATGGACTCCGCGTCGGCCGCGGCCGTCGCTTTTCGGATCGCCTCGCCGTTTTGCGCCGCGAAGTTCACGATCTCCTCGACGAAACGATACGAAGCCTTGATCCGGTCCTCGAACGTCGCGTAGGAATACGTCTCCGAGAGGATGCCGATCCGGTTCCGCAGTCCGAAGTAGGTGTGGGTGTAGCGCGGTTTGTAGAGGTCGAGGTCGCCGTACCATGCGCGTTCGCCGCCACGCGACGAGGCTCCGCCGTAGTAGAAGAAGTCCCAGCCGTGTTTCGCCTTCACCGCGCGCGTGACCGCGGGGAACAGCTCCTCGCGCACGAGTCTGGTGATGCCGGGCGACGTGTTGGGGTTTCCGGGCGCTTCGTAGGTGAGGTAGTACCCGTGATCGCTTCCATTAGTGGTGTGGAGATCCACGTTCACGTGCGGGTCGTAGTCCTTGAGCAAGCGGGCGAGGGATCGCCCTTCGGCGGTCTCCATCTTCATGACGTCTCGATTCAGGTTCAGTCCCTGGGCGTTGGGTCGGGTCCCCATGCCGCCCTGCGGTCCGTGCTGAGCCCCCCGGTTCGCCACGCTCACGCGTTCGTTGCCGTCGGCGTTGTAGATCGGAGCGATCAGCAGCACGACGTCGCGGAACCAGGCGTCCCGCTCGCCCTTGGCGATTGAGCGAAGGAGCGACAGCAGCGCCTCTTTGCCCTCCACCTCGCCGGCGTGGATATTGGCGAGAAGGAAGACGCGGGTCTTGGCGGTCTCGAGCACGCTCGCCGCCGTGGCGTCTTTGGCGCCCACCACCGCGAGGGGAAGGGATCGTCCCTCGTAGGAGTAGCCGAAGCTGGTGAGGTGGATCCGCGGCGAGGTCCTGGCCATCGCCTTCATGTAGTCGACCACGTCGTCATACCGGCTCGTCTCTGCGAAGTTCGTCGCCTCCGGCCGGATGGGGGGCCACGCCTTCCGAGGGCGAGCCGCGGGTTGTCCAATGGAGGGGCCCGCGCTGAGGACGAGAAGGGTCGACAGGCCAAGGGCAGTCGCGGGGCGGCAGTGTGTCATGGTGGGGGAGATCCTAGCCGGTGCGAACCCGGCACGCCGCGATCGCGGTAGGCTCCCGTCCGGTAAACGCCGTGATTGTCCTCGAAACCGACCGCCTCGTTCTGCGTCATCTGACCTTGAACGACGCTCCTTTCATCGTGGAACTCCTGAACGAGCCGTCGTTTCTCCGGTTCATAGGAGACCGCGGCGTCCGCTCGCAGCAGGACGCGCGGCAGTACATCCTGAATGGACCGATCGCGAGCTACAAGAAGAATGGATTCGGCCTCTGGCTCGCCTTCCTCAAGGAAACGGGAGATCCCATCGGGATCTGCGGCCTGCTGAAGCGGGACACCCTTCAAGATCCCGACGTCGGCTTCGCCTTCCTTCCCGCCTATTGGCGGCAGGGGTATGCGTTTGAATCCGCATCCGCGGTGTTGAAGTACGGTTGCGAGTCCCTCGGCATGAAACGCATTGTCGCCATCACGTCGACGGACAATGCCGCTTCCATCGGCGCCCTCGAAAAGATGGGGATGAAGTTCGAAGGGATCATCCGGCTCGACGGTGACAGCAGGGACGTCCGGCTCTTTGCGATGGAGGGATCATGATTCTTCAGGAAGACCCGAGCGTCGATCTCGACACGCCCACCGGGCCCATGCGGACCTACATCTACCGGCCGGTGGCGGCAGGACGATACCCCGGGCTCGTCTTCTTCTCGGAGATTTTCCAGCGGACCGGGCCCATCAAGCGCACCGCCGCCCTTCTCGCGGGTCACGGTTTTGTGGTCGCGGTGCCCGAAATCTTCCACGACCTCGAGGCCCCGGGCTGCGAGATCGCCTACGACGCGGCGGGCGCGGACCGGGGCAACGCGGACAAGATCGGCCGACCGGTGATCGCCTACGACGACGACGCGCGCGCGGTAATCCGATTCCTTCTCTCGCACCCGGCCTGCAACGGAAAGATCGGCTCGATCGGCATCTGCATCGGCGGCCACCTCTCCTTCCGGGCTTCGATGAACCCGGAGATCCTCGCCGGGGTGTGTTTCTACGCCACGGATATCCACAAGGGCTCCCTGGGCAAGGGCGGCGACAACACGCTCGCGCGCATGGGTGAGCTGAAAGCCGAGATGCTGATGATCTGGGGCCGCCAGGATCCCCATATTCCGAACGAAGGGCGTGCCCTCATTCAGAAGGCGATGATCGACGCGGGGGTTCTGTTCAGCTGGCACGAATTCAACGGCGCTCACGCATTCCTGCGCGACGAGGGTCCGCGCTACGACCCGGCTCATGCCGCGACCTGCTACCGCCTCGCCATCGACCTCTTCAAGCGCAAGCTCACCGAGGGAGACCTGGCCGCGGAGTCTGCGGGCGGCGGCGAGACGAGGCATTGAACGCGCCCGACGTCACCATTCGTGACGCGCGTGCCGGCGACGCCCCGGCGCTTCTCGACATCTACCGTCCCTTCGTTCTCGATTCGGCAGTCTCGTTCGAACTGACTCCGCCCACGATCTTGGAATTCGAGAACCGGATCGCCTCGGCGCAGAGTCAGTGGGCGTGGCTGGTCGCCGAGCGCGCGGGCGAGGTCGCGGGTTACGCGTACGCATCCGCGTTCCGCACCCGCGCCGCATATCGCTTCACGGTCGAGGTGTCCGCGTACGTCCATCCAGCCCATCGGGGGCGCGGGGTGGCCGGCGGGCTCTACCGTCGGTTGTTCGAGGTCCTCAAAGCGCAGGGCTACTGCAACGCCTATGCGGGGATCGCGTTGCCGAACGACGCCAGCGTCGCTTTCCACAAATCGCTCGGTTTCACTCCCGTCGGCGTGTTTCACCGGGCCGGCTGGAAGTTTGGGCAATGGCACGACGTGTCGTGGTGGGAGGTTCGCCTGCGCGACGAGCCGCCCGCCCCTACCGGTGTTCCGGGCCCTTGCCGCCCTCGGCGATGAATCGGTTGACGCGGGCCTCGAGCTGGGGAAGCGTCACGGAGCCCAGAGACAAAACAGTGTCGTGGAACGCGCGCAGATCGAACTTCGCTCCGAGCGCTGCTTCGGCCTGCGCACGGGACTTCTCGATCTGCATCTGGCCGAGATAGTAGGAGAGGGCCTGCCCCGGCCAGGCGATGTAGCGGTCGATCTCGGTGGTGATTTCGTGCTCCGCGAGCGCGGTGTTGTCGCGCAGGAAGGCGAGGGCCTGATCTCGGGTCCAGCCTTTCGAATGCAGACCGGTATCGACCACCAGGCGAGCGGCGCGCCACATCTGATAGGTCAGCATCCCGAAGTGCTCGTAAGGCGTTTCGTAGATGCCCATCGGCACGCCAAGCTTCTCTGTGTAAAGGGCCCAGCCCTCGCCGTAGGCGGAGATGTAGACCTTCTGGCGGAACTCAGGCTGTTCCTTGTTCTCGGCGGCGAGCGACATCTGCATCGCGTGACCGGGCGCCGATTCGTGGAGGGTGAGGGCGGGCAGGTTGTACAACCCGCGAGCGGGTAGGTTGTAGGTGTTAACGAGATAGACGCCGGGTCCGCCGCGGCCAGAGGTGTAGAAGGGTGCTATGTCATCGGGCACCGGAATGATCGTGAAGCGCGCGCGGGGCAGGACGCCGAACAGGTCGGACAGTTTTCCGTCCACTCGTTTCGAGATCCACGCCGCCCGCATCAGGAGTTCTTCCTTCGTCTTCGCGTAGAAGCGCGGGTCGGTCCGCAGGAACTTCAGGAAGGAGGCGAAGTCGCCCTGAAAGTCGGTCTTCTTCTTCGTGTCTTCCATCTCCGCGCGGATCTTCGCCACCTCGGAGACCCCGATCTGGTGGATCTGGTTGGGAGTGAGGTCGAGGGTCGTGAACTCGCGGATCTTCGACTGGTAATAGGCCTTGCCGTCGGGATACGACGTCGCGTCAAGGGCCACCCGGGCCTTGGTCATGTACTCCTCGCGCATGAACTTCAGAAGATCCGCATAGGCGGGGAGCACTGCGTCGCGGATGGCCGCCACCCCCTCGGCGCGCAGACTCTTCTGTTCGGCCTCGGTGAAGCGGGCGGGCATCTTCGCGAACGGCGTGTAAAAGGGGTTCTTCTCCGGATCGCGCGCCTCCGACACACTGGAGATCGAGGCGTCCCGCCCGGTCAGGGTGACCCGCGGCACCGAGAAGCCGCGCGCGAGACCGGCGCGCATGTTCACGGTGTGTTCGGCGAAGTATCTTGGAATGTCGCGAAGCAGTCCTAGATACGCCCGATAGTCGGCGAGGTTTCGAAGCGGCCGTTGCGCCGCCCCCGTCACTTCGGCCCAGAAGGAGGAATCCGAATTGAACGGCTTCTCGAAATCGCGGAAGCGGACGCTCGCCTCGAGGGCTTCAACCTGCGCGCGATAGATCGCGTGGTTCACCTGGTCCTCGGCCGAAAGCTCCGCCACCTTGATGGTGTTCAGCTCACGAAGCACGTCCGTCCAGTACCGCAGGCGCTCGCCTTGAGTGGCCGCGTCCACCTTCGGGAAACGGTCGCGCACCGCCGCGGTGCGGTCGGCATCTTCGTCGAGGCCGGAGTTCTGGGCCTGTCTCCAGGCCCACTCCCGCGTGTAGAGCGAATTGAACCGCGCCGCGGAGTCCTGAGGCTGGGCCGCGCCGGGACTCGGCGCCGCGAGCGTCAGGATGGTCAGCAGGAGGGCGGAGACGGTGGTCTGGGGAAAGCGCTTCATGCTGCCAAGCTTAGTCACAGTGCGGGAGTCCGCGGACCGACGTTCTGGGGTGCCTGCCCGTCGAGGCAGCCCGGAAGCAGGGACCTATTTGCCCTTGCCGGGAAGCGAAAGTCGGAAGGTCGAGCCCGCGCCTGGTTTGCTCTGCGCGGTCACCTGCCCACCGTGCGCTTCGATGAACGTCTTCACGATGGCGAGACCAAGTCCCAGACCCTCGCCACTCTCTGGACCGGTTTCCCCTTTCTCGAAGATTTTCGAGAGGAGGTCGGGGTGGATTCCCGCGCCATTGTCGGCAACCCAGGCTTCGGTGCCGCCCTCTCCATCCAACTCGCGGGCGCCGATGGCCACTTCTCCGCCCGGGGTGTATCTGATGGCGTTCGCGATCAGGTTCTGAAAAGCGCGCCTCAACAGAGCCGCATCTGCGTATACGACCAGGTCGTCGGGCACCTGATTGATCAGCCGGGTGCGGTCCGTCCCCGCCACCGGATGAATATCGTGGATGAGGCTCTCCACCAGAGGCCACAAGTCGAAGTGGCGCTGCTCGACCCTGATCCCGGCTTCGGTCTGGAGGTTGGCGCTTTCATCGAGGACCTTGCTGACGAGGGCATCAAGTCGCTGGACATTGCGGCGCAACGACTTCAACATCCGCAGCGTGGAAGTGCCTTCGCCGGCCCCCGGAAACGCCGTCTCCAGGACCTTGGCCGCCAAGGAGATGGCGTGGAGGGGGGTGCGAAGGTCGTGGGCCACAAAGGCAAGGTACTCCTCGCGACGCTGCTGCACCTCCAGGGCGCGTTGCGTGGCATAACTCTGCACGGCCAATCCGATGGCCTGATCCAGCACCCGGTTGATGACGTGGAACGGCTGGCCCTGAATGTTCAATCCATGGTCGCCGGCAAGATCGTGGACGCAGCCGCGCAGGATGTTGTACTCCGCGACGACCTCTTCGATGTCAAAGGCGTCGAGGGCCCTTTGCTGACCGTGCGCCGGGGGGGTGCCTTCGCGGAGGGCCTCCGGGATGGTCTGCTCCGACCCCGCTCGCAGAGCTGCGGCCAGTTCGTCGAGCAACTGGGGAATGTGATCGTTGAGCGTCGGAGTGTCGAGGTGACGCGCGGAGGGAAGCAGGCGTACCTGTTCCCTCCACCGCGATAACAACGAATCGCGTCCCTTTGTGATGAGCGCGGCCAGCGCGTCAGGATTGTTCGGAGCCATCGCTTGTCAGGTTAGCCCCTGACCGCAGTTGCCCCTTGCCGTCGCCGCCGTTCAGGAGGACGGGCCGAGGTACCTGGCCAGGAAGCTCAGGATCTCTTCCATGTGCTTCCTGCTGTTCGGTCCCTTCAAGATCCAGTGGCCCTCGTCGGGGAAGACCACCAGACGGGTGGGCACCTTGAGCCGCTGAAGCAGTTTGAATGTGGTCATCGATTCGCTGATCGGAACGCGGAAATCGATCTCGCCCTGGGTCACGAGCATCGGCGTTCTCCAGTTCTTCGAATAACGGATCGGCGACTGATCGAACCACTGACCCTTCCCGGTCTCCCAGATGGGCGCGCCCATGCGCAACTCGCGCGTGAGGCCGCCGTCGTTGAGTCCGTACTGTGACTCGTTGTTCACCGCACCCGCGTGATTGACCAGGCACTTGAACTGGTTCGTGGTGCCGTTGTACCAGTTCATCAGGTAGCCCCCGTAAGACGCGCCGGCCGCGCATTGCTTCGAGAGGTCCATCTGCGGGTACTTCTTCGCGGCTTCGGTGATGGCCTCCAGCGTTTCGATCGCCGGCCCGCGCAACACATCCCGCTCGATGTCATCCGCGAACTTCTCGCCGAAGCCGGTGGAGCCGGTGTAGTTCGTCATGATGAGGTAGTAGCCGGGCGATGAGAGAAGGTGAGAGTTCCACCGCGTCGAGAAAGAGTCGTCGGACATCGAATTCGGCCCGCCGTGCGGGAAGGCGAGGATCGGATACTTCTTTCCGGCCTCGACGAAAGGCGGGGGGACGATGATCGAGTGGATCTTCTTGCCGTTTTTCGCGGTGAACCAGAAGTGCTCGGGGTTCGGCAGGCGGAGTTGCGTGAGGCGTTCCTTGTTGAATGAAGTAAGAACGGTGTAGCTCTTCTTCGCGGGGTCGAAGCGCACGATCTGGCCGGGGTCGGTCGAGGCCGCGTACCGACCGACGATCACGCCGTTCTCGGACTGCAGTCCGGTGACGGAGCCGGTCTCGGGGGCGTAAGCGACCTCGGGCGTGCCCCCGGTCGCGCTGGTTCGGAAGATCTTGGTGGTGCCGAGATCCTGCGCTTCGATGTAGAGCGTTCGTCCATTGTCGGCGAACGAGAGGCCGCCCACCGCGCGATCCCAGCCCGCGGTCACGATCTGGACCTGCGACCAGTCGGGGCCGGTCAAACGCGCGAGCCGGTTGACGAAGTAGATCTGTTTCGGCGTCGACGTCCGCGATTCCGTCGCGTAGAGCGCCTGTCCGTCGGGACTGAATGTGGGATTCGAATAGCCGGTGCCCGCGGGAGTGATTCGCTTCGGTGTGCCTCCGCCCGCGCTCACCACGTAGAGCCCCATCTCGCTCTCTTCGAACATTCCATTCGCCCGGTTCGCAATGGCCTGGAAGACGATCGACTTCCCGTCGGGCGTCCAGACCGGGCTCAACTCCTCGTTGATCGATCCGCCGAACGAACCGCGAAGCGGCGCCACGCTGATCATCGTGGGCGTCTTCCCGTCGATTTCCTGCCAGCCAAACACCGGCTCCCGCTTCTCGAGCCATGCGTTCCAGAAGCGCACAGGGAAGGCGTCGTAGGTGCGCGCGGTGTCCTTGCGCGCCTTCTGCTCGTCGGAGAGCTTTTTGTGTTCGTCCAGATTCTTCGCCCCCTCGGCGAAGTTGGCCGTGAACATCACGGCCTTGCCGTCCGGCCGGAAACTCGGCGATCCGGCCCCGGTGGGGATGTTGGTGAGACGTCGGGCCTCGCCGCCGTGAAGAGGAAGCAGGTAGATCTGCTCCGCCTCGTCGCCGTCCCGGCGAGCCGAGAACGCGAGTGTCCTGCTGTCCGGCGAGAAAGCCGCGCCCGATTCGCCGCCGCGGGTGTTCGTCAGCTTTTTCGCAGGAGCGGATCCGTCGGTGGGCACGAGCCAAAGGTCCGACACGGTCTGCGCAGCGTCGTACGAAGGTTCGGTCACCGAGAACACAGCGAGTTTCCCATCCGGACTGAGCGCCGGCGGTCCGATGCGATGGAGCATCCAGACATCTTCGTGGGTGATCGCGCGCTGCTGGGCAAAGACGGAGAGAGGCGCCAGCAGGAGGACGAGAAGGGCGGAGGCTTGTCTCATGCGCGGGAGCATAGCTTTTCGCCATCCTGCTAGATTCATAGCCCCTCACCTGGAGCGAAGACCCCTCATGATGCGTCCCCTTCCCGCGGCCGTTCTCCTTCTGAGCGCCTCCGCGGCCCTGTTCGCCCAGAAGCTGCCGACCCCGGATCGCGACGACGGCGCCATCAAACTCCCGCCGGGTTTCCGCGCGACCGTGGTCGCTGACGACCTCGGGCCGTTGCGCTTCATCACCGTGGCTCCAAACGGGGACGTCTACGTGAAGATGCGAACCGTCGGCATCATCGCCTTGCGGGACACCAACGGCGACGGGCGTGCCGAGGAACGGGCGGCGTTCGGCTCGGGCGGCGGGACCGGCATCGCGATTCGCGACGGCTTTCTGTACCACTCCACCAGCACGTCGGTTTTGCGCTATCGCCTGAGCCCCGGAGAACTCGTACCGAAGGGCGAACCGGAGACGGTGGTTTCGGGGCTTCCCGACGAGCGGCAGCACAACGCGAAGTCATTCGCCTTCGACGAAGCCGGGATGTTGTATGTGGAAGTCGGCTCGCCTTCGAACGGTTTCGGTCAGCCCGATCGCGTGCGTGGCGCCAAGGGCGGCGATCCCACGGAGTTTTTCAAGAAGCACGGCGGCTTCTGGCGGTTCGATCCGAAACGGCTCAACCAGACGCAGGCGGACGGGTATCGATTTTCGACCGGGCATCGACACGTCCTCGCGATCGCGCGACAACCGGTATCGAAGCAGTTCTTCGTAGTCATGATGGGGCGCGATCAGCTCAACACCGTGGCTCCCGAGTTCTACACGGATGAGGACAACGCGGAAGGCCCGGCCGAGGAGTTGCACCTGCTTCGGGAAGGCGGAGTCCTCGGATGGCCATTTACCTACTACGACTTCCGCAAGAAGGCGCGAATGGTCGCGCCGGAGTACGGAGGCGACAACAACAAGCAGGCGGAAGCGGGGAAGTATCCGGATCCGCTCGTCACTTTCCCGGCGCATTGGGCGCCTCTGCAGATGGCCTTCTATTCGGGCGATCAGTTCCCGGCGAAGTACCGGGGCGGCGCGTTCGTGGCGTTTCACGGATCGTGGAATCGCGCGCCGAAACCGCAGAAGGGCTACAACGTGGCGTTCGTTCCTTTCGACGCGAAGGGGATGCCCGCGGGCGGCTACGAAGTCTTCGCTGATGGTTTTGCCGGGCGGGATGAAGTCCTCACCCCGCGCGACGCGCGTTTCCGTCCCGGCGGACTCGCGGTCGGCCCCGACGGGTCGCTCTATGTTGCGGACACTGTGCGGGGTCGCGTGTGGAGGATCTTCTACACGGGGGAAGCGCCTCCGGCCGCCACTCCCACTCCAACGCCCACGCCCGCGCCGCCGGCCACCTCTGCCACTCCGGTTGCGGCCAGCCCTGCTGCTGATCGCGGCGAGACCGTGTATCTCGAAATCTGCGCGCTGTGTCATATGCCCGACGGCGCCGGCGTGCCGAACATGCAGCCGCCCCTGACGAAGCAGGGCCTGCTGTCGGGCGATCCGGTGACGCTGATCCGACTCGTCCTCTACGGGCCCGACGCTGTTCTGCCCAAGAATCGACCCACGTATCAGAATCCGATGCCGGAATTGTCGTCGCTCACTGACGAAGAGATCGTGGCATCGCTTGACTACGCGAGACGGAAGTTCGCCGGGCTTGAATCCGCGCTGACGGTGGCCCAGGTTCGGGCGGAACGCGCGAAGCTGCCGAAGCCGGGCAAGTAGCCATTGCGGCCCGCGATAGCGGGGCTGCGCCCGGCCGTTTTTTGAACTGATAACGTCCGGCCATGACGAAATCCCCCAGCCGAATGAGCGTGGCCGCGATGTGCACCCTCGTGGCCTTCTCCAATACGTTGAACGCCCAGGAGCGGATTGATTACGAGGCGGTCGCGAAGATCAGGCGCGAAGGCCGCGCGAACTCGCAGATCCTGAAGACGCTGCACATGCTGACCGACGTTCACGGCCCGCGGCTCACCGGTTCGCCCAACTACAAGGCTGCGGCCGACTGGGTCGTGAAGCAGACGACGGCGTGGGGTTTCGAGAACGCCCGCCTCGAGCCGTGGGACTTCAAACATCCGGGCTGGTCGAACGAACGTTTCTCCGGCTTCATCGTGTCGCCGGTCAAGGACTCACTTGTGGGCGAGGTGCTCGCGTGGACTCCGGGGACGAACGGGGCCGTGCGGGGAAAGGCGGTTCGGATCGACCATCCCCGATGCGCCACCCCGACCCCGGGCGCTGCCGCCGGACCAGGTCGCGCCGGAGCCGCCGCCGGACGTCCGGGCGCTGGTGCTCCAGCGGCCCCTGCCCGGCCGGCATGCCCTACTCTCGAGGAGTTGACGTCCGCGCTCGACGCCCTCAAGGCCAAGGTGAAGGGGGCGATCGTCCTGGTGGGACTGCCCACGAAGGTGGCGGTGACGCTGAATCCTCCGGCCACGCGCAGTGACGAAGAGGAGATGCGCCGCCGCTTCGACCTCGACAATCCTGCTCCCTCGCCTTTCGGAAATCCGACGCCCACGCCCTCTCCTGAACCGAACCGTCTCACCGCGAACCGGATCGCCGAGATCGTGGACCAGTTCCTCGTGACGAACGGCGCGCTCGTTCGCTTGAACGACGCGGGCCGTGAGCACGGTCAGATCCGTGCCTTCAATAACCGCACCTTCGATGTCGCCAAGGCCGTACCGACCGTCGTCCTGAGGAACGAGGACTACGGCCGGATTAGCCGGCTCCTCGATGGCGGAACCGCGGTTGAGCTCGAGTTCAACATCGTCAATCAGACCCATCCGGAAGGGAAGACCTCGTACAACGTGGTGGCCGAGATCCCGGGAACCGACAAAAAGGCCGAGGTGGTGATGCTCGGTGGTCATCTCGATTCGTGGCACGCCGCCACCGGCGCCACCGACAACGCGATCGGCGTGGCGGTGATGATGGAAGCGGCGCGGATCATCAAGGCCGCGGGCCTCAAGCCTCGTCGCACCATTCGTCTGGGCCTTTGGGGCGGGGAAGAGCAGGGGCTCCTTGGATCGAAGGCGTATGTGAAGGAGCACTTCGGGACCGCAGAGAATCCCAAGCCCGAGTTCGCGACGTTCAGCGGGTACTTCAACGTCGACTCCGGCACCGGACGTATCCGCGGCGCCAGCGTGTTCGGACCGAAGGAGGCCGGCACGATTCTCCGCGATGCGTTTTCACCCTTCGAGGATCTCGGCGTCCTCGGCGCCACCGTCACCGCATCACGGCGCTCGGGCGGCACCGACAGCACATCGTTCAACGAGGCGGGCCTGCCCGGCATCGGTCTTGGACAGGACCCGATCCAGTACAACTCGCACACCTGGCACACCAACCTCGACACCTACGAGCGAGTCGTCGAGGAGGACGTCATCAAGTCGGCGATCGCCATCGCGGGCGCGGTGTATCACGTGGCGATGCGCGACCAGATGCTGCCGCGCTTTCCGCAGGACAAGATGCCCGCGCCGCCCCCGCCTCCGACGCCCACCCCGACTCCGTAGCGCGTTCGCGCCGCTGGGACGCCGTCCGAACCGTCACACGACGCGGTCAGGGGCTCGTCCGCCACTTCTAGGGTCGCTCCTCATGAGATGCCGGTTCCGAATTTCTCGGAACCGCCCATCTTCCTGGTAACGGAGCCTCCCATGAAACACTTTGCGTCCCGCCCCACATTCTTCGCCGCTGCGCTCTTCCTCGCTGCCGCGTCCCCCATGTCCCACGCCGACGACGAGCGGTCCGAGTCGCCGATGGCGGTCGGGTCGCGCGTGCGCGTCACCGCGGCTTCACCCGCATTCACCGGCTCGGTCACCGGCACACTGGTCAAGGTGGGCCCCGATACCCTGATGATCGTGGACCCCAAGGGAGGCCTGGTCTCGGAACTCCCTCTCGACTCGGTGCAGCGGTTTGAAGTGAGCCGCCGGAGTTCGCGTGCACGAAGGGGTCTTCTCATCGGCGCGGCGGTCGGCGTGCTCGGGGCCATAGCGATCGCGGGTGACGAGACTTTCACCTGTAACGGATACAACGAACCGGCCCGGCTGTGCGACAACTCCGAGAAGGCCGTCTACAGCGCCTTCGCGGTCGGTCTCTACGGTGGGATCGGCGCCTGGATCGGCAGCCGCAGGAAAACCGACACCTGGTCGGACGCACCCATCGGCCGCGTCCGGCTGAGTCTTCGTCCGGCCAAAGGCGGGGCGCGAGCCGGCCTGACCCTCACGTTCTGACCGCCGATTCCAGCGAGACGGGCCGCCCGTTGGAACGTTCCACGAGACGGGGTAACATGCACCGCCTTCGGAAGCCTTCGCTTCCGGAAATCAGGAAGAACATGAGCCAGCCCCGCATTGGAAACGCCCCTGTGAGTTGGGCCGTCTATGAAGCCCATCTCCCGAATCCGCCCTTCACCACGGTTCTAGACGCCATCGCCGAGGCGGGATACGAAGGCACCGAGCTTGGTCCCTACGGATATCTCCCGACCACGAAAGAAGCCCTCGCCCGGGAACTCGAGTCGCGAAAGCTCACGCTCGGCTCCTCGTTCGTGCCGGTGTCTCTCGAAGATCCGGCCGCGCGTGAGGCCGTGATCGCTCACTCCCTCAACGTCGCGAGCCTGCTCGCGCAGTTTGGAGTGAAGGAACTGATCGTGGCCGACGACGAAGACCCTGCGCGGGCCGCCGCGGCCGGGAGAATTCCGAAGGATGGGTCCAGAGGCTGGAGCGCTTCGCAGTGGGCGACCGCGATCCAAACGCTCGAGACCATCGCGCGCCGGGTGAAGGACGCTCATGGTCTGAGCGTGGTCGTTCATCACCACGCGGGGACGTTCATCGAGACTTCAGAAGAGATCGACCGTCTCCTCGATGGCGCCCGGCCCGAGCTCGTGAACCTGCTCCTCGACACCGGCCACGCGGTCTACGGCGGCGCCGACCCGGTGGACATCGCCACGCGCCACGGCGCGCGGGTGAAGTACGTCCATCTCAAGGATGCGGACAAAGCGCAGCTCGAGCATGTGCGCACAAGCGACATTTCGATGCAGGAGGCCTGGAAGCGCGGCATCTTCTGCGCGCTCGGCAAGGGCGTGGTCGACTTCAAGGGCGTGTATGCGGCCCTCGCGAAACGCGGGTATGACGGATGGATGATCGTCGAACAGGACGTGGTTCCCGACGCGTCGGGGCGACTCAACCCCGACCCCACGGAGAGTGCGAGGGAAAGCCGGAAGTACGTGAGGGAGGCCCTGGGACTGTGAGCGGGAAACTCCGGGTCGGCGTCATCGGTTGCGGCGGCATCGCGCAGATGATGCATCTGCCCACCTTCGCGGAACGGCCGGATCTTTTCGAGGTCACCGCCCTCGCGGATATTTCCGAGGAAGTGTTGCACGCGGTTGGCGAGCGATACCACGTTGCGCAGCGATCGCGCGATTTTCGCGATGTGGCGAAGGCCCCAAACGTAGACGCGATCTTTGTGTTGTCCTCGGGCCGTCACGACGCGGCTCTGGCCGCTGCTTACGCAGCGGGAAAGCACGTCTTCGTCGAGAAGCCCCTGGGCTTCGGCCGACCCGAGACCGACGCCGTCGCCGCCCAGGCACGCGCCGCGCGCGGCTTGACCATGGTCGGCTATCACAAGCGTTTTGATCCCGCTTATCTCGCGGCGAGCGCTCTGGTCCGCGCGATGCCCGACCTGCGTTACGTTGAAGCGACGGTCCTTCATCCCGACGATGGCTCGTACCGCGAGCACCACGCGGTTCTCCCTCACCGCGACCCCGTCCGGCCTGGAACCACCGAGGCGGAGATGAACGCCGGAGCTTTGCGCGGCGCGCGGGACGAAAGCCTCAAGGCGGGGCTTGACGCGACGCTTCGCCCGGGAGCCACGGAGCACGAGCGGGTGGCGGCCCTGATGTTGTGGCAGAGCCTCATTCACGACGTGAACGCCTTGCGAGGGGTCCTCGGCGAGCCCGAGCGAGTTCTTTCCGCCGCGGTCTGGAACGAGGGCATGGCTCAGCACTCGCTGACCGAATTCAGGAATCACGTCCGGGTGTCGATGAGCTGGGTTTCACTTCCCGGGGTCAAGCACTACGAGGAACGCCTTCGCTTCGTCTCGCCGAATCTGCGCGTGACCCTGATCTTCCCGTCGCCCTACCTGCGACATGCTCCGACCCGACTCGAGGTGGAGAGGATGGACGGCGAAACGCTGGTCGTCGAAGACCGTGTGGTGAGCTATGAAGAGGCGTTCCGCGCCGAAGTCCATCACTTCCGCGAAAGCGTGCTCGCCGGCAAGGCGCCGCGCCTCGGTGTGGACGAGGCGGTGAACGATGCCTGCTGGATCGAAGCGATCGGCCGGAGTTACGCTTCTTCCGCGCCCCGCGACATCGTGTGAGTACGGCCCGGCGGTGTTGAGCTACTTCGCGAGGTTCTTCATAAGTCGGTAGAGAAACTCGAGGCCCTCGAAGAACTGCTTTACGCCCACCCGCTCGTCGCGGCCGTGGGCGCGGACGTCGTCCATGTCGCCGAACGTGCCTTCGATGCCGTACGTGGGGATGTTCGCGTTCCTCAAATGCAGGCTGTCGGTGGCGCCGGTGCTCATCACCGGGAGCACGACCACGCCCGGGAACATCTGCTTCACGAGCGTCTCCACGGCGTTCACCACATCGGGCCGCAGGGGAGAAGGCCTGCTCGGCGTCGCTTCGCCCACGAAGGTCACCGCGATCTTCGGGTCGGCCAAGACCTTCACCAGCGTGTCCTTCACCGCGGCCGGTGGGACGCCGGGGAGGATGCGGCAGTTCACGTTCGCGGTCGCGAGTTGGGGGAGAGCGTTGTTCGCGTGACCGCCCCCAAGCCGTGTGGCGACGCAGGTGGTCCGCATCAGTGCGTTCCAGTAGGGAGATGCGGCGGAAAGCCGGGCCGCGGCGGCGAGGTCGGGGCTCGGCTGGGCGATCGCGCGCATGTCCGCGGCCAAAGCGGCGTCGGGTTCGATTGTCGCGGAGCGTTCGAAGTAGCCGCGCGTGACCTCGTTGAGCTGCATCGGAAATTCGAAGGCCGCGAGCCGCGCGAGTCCGTTCGAAAGGTGATGGATCGCGTTGTCCTTGATCGGAAGGGAGCTGTGTCCGCCGGCGTTGGTGACCTGGAGGAGAAAGTCCTGGTACACCTTTTCGCTGGCCTGGATCTCGTTCGTCAGATACCTGCCCTTGCGCATGCTGCCCCCGCCGCCCTCGTTGATCGCGAATTCGGCCTCGATGAGAGGGCGATGATTCTTGAGGAGCCAGCTGACGCCGTTGAAGTCGCCGCCCTCCTCGTCCGCGGTGAGGGCGAGAATCAGGTCGCGGTCGGGCTTGAATCCTTCCTCTTTGAGCCGGATCAGGTTGGCCACGATGTGAGCGGCCATTCCCTTGTCGTCGGACGTCCCGCGGCCATAGAAGTAGCCGTCCTTCTCGAGGAAGGTGAAGGGTTCGAAGGTCCAGTCCTCGCGTTTCGCCTCGACGACGTCGAGGTGCGCGAGCAGCAGGAGCGGTTTCTTTGTGCCGGTGCCGCGCAGCCGGGCTACGAGGTTCCCTTTACGGGGGTCGGGACCGATGACCTGAACATCGTCGTTCGGGAAGCCGGCGGCTTTGAGGCGCGCCGCCATGGCCTCGGCCGCGGTGGTCACGTTCCCCTGGGGCGTGTCGGTCGTATTGATCTCGATGAGCTGTTTGAAGATCTCGCGGGCACGCGCGTCATTGGGGCCGGTCTGGGCCTGGGCCATGCCGGAAGACAGGCTCAGCACGATCGTTGCGGTGATCAGGTTTCGCATGGAGGGAAGAGTACAGGGGATGAGGTTCCCTATACTCGCGATCGACCAGAGGCCCATGGCGAGCAACGCGAATCCCGCCGAACTGTCTCCTCGCGTTCAGGTCGTGCTCGCCGCGCTCTGTGTGCTCCTCGCGGTTGAAGCTCTCCTCTTCGCCCCGCTCAATGCGGACGCGGCCTTCACCTTGCGCCAGGCCCGCGCGCAGGCCGAAGGGGCCGTCCCCTGTCGTGATCTCCTGTGCGAGTACACGCCGCTCGCGACCTCGATCCTGGCCATCGCCGGCGGCGCGCTCCTCCCGTCGATCGTCATCGTTCAAGGCGCCATTCTGCTCTGCGCGGTCCTCACCTATCGTCTTGCGCGCACCCTCGGCCACGACCCGCGTGTGGCCCGCGGAAGTTTCCTGATTGCATGGGCGCTCCTGCTTGCGAACGACGGGCGGGGAATCGAGATTGAGCCGTTCGCAGTCGTGTGCCTTCTGTGCGCCGCCAACACTCTCGCGCGGTCGAGGGATCCCTGGGCTCCGTTCCGTGCGGGCCTCTGGGTCGCCGCCGCGTTCTGGGCAAAGCAGTACGGACTACTCGGCTGGGCCGGACTGGTGGCGGCGTGCGTCGCGGAGCGTCGTTTCAGGATGGCGGTCGAGGTGACCGGGGGAGTGCTCGCGGGAGTGGCCTCCGGATTCCTGCTCCTGCTCAGCCTGGGCACGGACGCCGCTTCCCTCTCGACCCTCTTGCGCTCTGGCGCCTATCCCGGATACCCGGTGTGGGCGAACCTCGCGACGGCTCCCGAACTCCTCGCCGTGCTCGTCCTTACCGTCGCACCCGTGTTCATTTCGATGCCGGCGGGGGCTGCTCGTGCCACAATCCTTCTGGTTTCCCTCACCGGCGCGGCGATGCTGCCCTTCTGGTTCCGCGGGTACCGCCACTACTGGCACTTCGCGATTCCGTTTCTGGCCGTGCTCATGTTCCGTGTCCCCACACCGGCCGGGGCCGGTTGGTCCGCCCGCGTTCGTAGAGCCGGATTCGCCCTGGCCCTCCTAAGTGTCGGCCTCGATGTCGGACGGTGCGCACGCGATGTCGCCACCCGAGCGCGCGCCCGCCAGTTCGCCATGGCGCAGCATCTGGAGGCACTGGCGGGGGGCGCACCCCGCGTTCTGTATCTCGTCGATCCGGCGCTGCTTCCCCTGTTGGGCGGCCCACTGCTGGCCGCCCATGAGGTCGGGCCCAAGTTCACTCGCTTCAGCCGCCCGGAAGCCGAAGCACTTCTTCGCGCAGCGAAAGTGGTGGTGTGGGATCGTGCGGTCTTCGGTTCGGAGCAGCCGCTCCGCAGACTGGCCGGCGATCCGGTTGAGGCGCTAACCCGTCGGGGCTTCAAGCTCGTGCGCTCCGAGGGGTCGATCGAGGTCTTCTCCCGTTCTTGAGCTTGATCGCTCGCGAAAATAATGCGTGGCGGGCCGTTCCCTTCCGCACATGTTGCGCCGTCACGGCGAAACGCCACGTTTCGAGGAGCTTTCACGGCTGGCACCCCCGTTGCATCCCTGAACCCTCGAAAAGATGCGTGCCCGAGCCTCTCGCTGCTACGATCCCTCCGAAATGGATTCGCAGGACCGTCTGGGCTCCGCCTACGAGGCGCAGGTCCGTGAGTTGACCGAGCGCCTGGCTCGCCAGGAGCGCGAACTCGCGGTGCTGTCCGAGGTGGCCGCCGAGATCCACAGTACAGAGAGCGTTCAGTCGGTCTTCGAGATCGCCCTCGACAAGGTGCGGGAGAAGCTGGGCGTGAGCGCGGCCTGGGTCCTGGTTGGCGATGACCAGGACAAGCGCCTGCACCTTGCCGCGGCGCGCGGCGTCTCCGAGGAGTACCTGGCGGAGGTCAGGAAGAACGGCCTGACCGACTGCCTCTGCCGCGAGGTTTTCTGGACGGGCCATGCGATGCAGGCCCGAAACACCACTCAGTGCCCCCGCATGCCCCATCTGATGTCAGGCCCGAATGCGTCCACCGCGCATGCCAGCGTGCCCCTTCGTTTCCGGGGCGGGAGCCGCGGCGTTCTCAATGTCGCGGCGCCTGCAGGGACGGCCTTCACCGCCTCTGAACTCCGTTTCCTCGAAACCCTCGGACACCAGATAGCTCTTGCCGTCGAACGGGCTCGCAGGGGCGAGGCCGAAAGGCAGCGCCATGAAGAGGCGAGGAACGCCTATCGCGAGCTGCGCGCCGCGCAGGAGAAGATCATCGAGAGCGAGAAGATGGCGCTGCTCGGCACGTTCGCGGCCGGTCTGGCTCACGAGATCCGCAACCCGCTCAATTCCATCGCCCTTCAGCTTTCGGTGATCGAACGCCGCAACGCGAAGCTCGAGTCCGACATGGGAATTCGGGAGCTGATTGCGATCATCCGCGAGGAGGTGAGCCGCCTCGATGCGCTCGCCGGCGACTTCCTCCAGTTTTCGAGGGCCGACCACGTCCAGCAGGGTGTGGCCGAACTTGGCGGCGTCATCGAAAACGTCCTGCGCCTCCTCGATCCCCAGTCGGCCGAGAGCGGCGTGCGCCTGATCGCCGACATCGAGCCCGGCCTGCCCGACCTGGCGATCGACGTGGAGAAGATGAAACAGGTCCTCATCAACCTCGTGAGGAACGGCATCGAGGCTCTCCCCAAGGGAGGCGAGGTGCGGGTTCGCGTTCGACGCGACGACGGCCACGTGCTCCTGAGCGTCGAAGACAACGGACCGGGCCTCCCGGAAGGGGTTGACGTCTTCCAGCTCTTCGTCACCACCAAGGCGGGGGGAACCGGGCTTGGTCTGTCGATCGCCCGCCAGATCGTGGCCCAGCATGGCGGGGTCATCAGCGCGGGATCCGCCGAAGGCGGAGGCGCGCGTTTTGAGATCACACTGCCGATGACCCGCGGGGAGACCGCCCCGTGAGCGCGAAGGCCCGCATCGTCGTCATCGACGATGAGGTCAATGCGGCGGCCGCGCTCTGCACTCTCCTCAAGGAAGACGGTTACGAAGTCGCCTGCGCGCATGACGGCGCCACCGGCCTCAGTGTCGCCGAGCAAAACGACGCCGATGTCGTGCTGACGGACCTCCGGATGCCGGGAATGGACGGCCTCGAACTCCTGAAGCAACTCAAGCTCTCGCGGCCCCAGACCATGGTCATCCTCATGACCGCGTACGGCACGGTGAAGAACGCGGTTCGGGCCATGAAAAGCGGGGCCGAAGACTACCTGGCCAAGCCTCTCGACGTCGAGGAACTCGAGGTCGTCCTCGAGCGGGCGATCGAGAAGAAACACCTCCTCGAGGAGACCCGCCAGCTTCGCGAGCGCGTGGCCGAGAAGTATCGCTTCGAGAACATCCTCGGTGAGAGTCCCGACATGTTGAGGGCGTTCAAGGCCGTCCGCCAGGTTGCACCCTCGAGCGCCTCGGTTCTTCTGCTCGGAGAGAGCGGGAC
>CAYNHK010000060.1:0-23358 GCA_964396875.1 uncultured Acidobacteriota bacterium
GAAGTCGAAGTAGATCTGGAAGGCGTAGGCCAGCACTCCCGTCCACGCGTCGAGGACGTGGAGCGATCCCGCGCCAAAGGCGGCGTCGGCCGCGAAACCGCAGGGATTGGCGAGCAGTATCTTCTTCGCCATGCCGAGGCTGAAGAAGGCGACTCCGCGGGAAAACTTCTCGAACGTGTGCGTGCGGTCCCGCAACTGATCCGCGAGTTCGGAGTAGCGGATGATCGGCCCGGCCACGAGCTGGGGGAAGAGCGACACGTAGAGGGCGAAGTCGATGACGCTCTTGAGCGGCTGCGCGCGGCCGCGATAGATGTCGATGCTGTAGGACATCGACTGGAACGTGTAGAAGCTGATGCCAAGGGGCAGGGCGACGCGCAGAGCGAAATCGGCCTGGTGGCTGGCGAGGCCGACCATGCCGAGGAGGGCGTTGTAGCTCTCAAGCGCGAAGTTGAAGTACTTGAAGAAACCGAGCAGTGCCAGATTCGTGGCTATGGAGACGATCAGCCACGCGCGCCGTGGACGGGCCGCCTCGACCGGCAGCGCGCCGATCTTTCGACCGCAGACGAAGTCGATCGCGGTCGACACGAACATCAGCCCCATGAACGCGGGGTTGGCCCAGCCGTAGAAGAAGTAGCTCGCGAGCAGCAGCCACAGATGGCGCCCCCGCCGCGGCAGCGCGTGGTAGACGAGCAGCGTCGCGGGAAGGAAGTAGTAAACGAAGAGGTGAGAGCTGAAGACCACAGCCAAACGAGGCTAACCGCCGCACCCGATCAGCCTCGCGTCCGTGCGATGCTCGCTCGATCGTGGCTCCTTTCCTTCGAACCGGCTTCGCGGAAACGCACCCGGGCGTGCTGCTGCTGGACCCTCACGACCGCGTGGGTATCGAGGGCTACCTGCTTCGCCGCAAACTCGCCGAGGGCAGCGAGCTTCCCGCGCGGGTCGAAAGCGCCGGTTCGGGGAACATGAATCTCACGCTTCGCGTGACCCTCGCGAACCGGAGCGTCATCCTCAAGCAGGGCCGGCCGTGGGTGGAGAAGTACGACCACATCGAAGCGCCGTGGGACCGCACGCTGATCGAAGGCCGCTTCTACGAAGCGGTTCGCGACGTTCGCGCAGTTTCAGGGCGCATGCCGGAGATTCTCGATCTCGATCCTCACAATCACGTGCTTGCGCTGAGCGACGCGGGGTCCCTCGGTGACTTCACGTCGATCTACAAGGACGGTGCGATCTCCTCCGCGACGGTCGACGAACTCCTCGACTGGTTGAGAGCACTCGGCAGTGTCACCATCCCCAACGATCGGAAGGACGCCTTCACCAACCGCGCGATGCGCGCGCTCAACCACGAACACATCTTTCGCCTTCCCCTCGCGCGTGACAGCGGTCTCGATCTCGACCGGATCACCGAGGGACTGGCACGAGCGGCCGAGGACCTCAAGGCCGATGAGGCGTACGCGGCCCGCGTTCGCGTGCTCGGCTCGCGCTATCTCGAAGACGGCCCGGCCCTCGTCCACGGCGACTACTTTCCGGGGAGCTGGATGAAGGCCGCGGATGGAATTCGAATCATCGATCCGGAGTTCTGCTTCGTGGGCGACCGGGAGTTCGACTACGGCGTGATGTTGGGTCACCTCGCACTCGCTCGGTCCAGTGTGGCTCCGGCGGAACGCGTCATGGCGGCAAGCCGGCGCGAGCGCCTCGACACCGCGCTCGTTCTCAACTTCGCCGGAGTCGAGATCATGCGCCGGCTGATCGGCGTGGCGCAGCTTCCGCTTTCGCACGATCTCGACACGAAGCGACGGCTCCTCGACATTTCGAGATCTCTCGTGCTCGCACCGCAGGCGGAACTCTCATGCTGGTAGCGGCCCGGGTGATGATCGCTCTAGGTCTTGCCCTGGTCGCGACCGCCCCCGCGCCGGCAAGCGCTCAGCCCCAGCGCGTCTGGATCGACACCGACCCCGCGATTGGCGAACCTGAGCGGGACGTCGATGATGGCTTCGCCCTTCTGCAGGCCTTCCGCTCGCCCGAACTCAATATCCGCGGCGTCTCCGTGGTTTTCGGGAACGCGCCGTTCGATCAGGGCCTCCCCATCGCCCAGGGTCTCGTGCGGCAGTGGGGTCCGGAAGGCCTGCGCGTCTTTGGCGGTGCTTCGTCGGCCGAGGCACGCGGAAAGGAAACCGACGCCACGCGCGCACTGGCCGAGACCTTGCGTCAGGGACCGCTGACCATCCTCGCCCTCGGCCCCGCGACCAACGTGGCCACACTCCTCGAACGCCATCCCGAACTCGCGAAGCGAATCGTTCGGATCGTGGCCGTGGCGGGACGGCGTCCCGGCCAGCGCTTCAGGACGGGCACGGTCAACGTGAGGGGACATCGCGACTTCAACTTCGAACTCGACCCCGAGGCGTTCCGGGTCGTGATCGCATCGAAGGTTCCCCTGGTTCTGACTCCCTTCGAGATTTCCTCTCAAGTGTGGATCGAAGCCGCGGACATCGACCGTCTCGCCACAGGGCCTCCCGCCGCAAGGGCGCTCGCCGCGCCCGCAAAGGCCTGGCTCGGCCTCTGGCAACGTCTCTTCAGCGTCAACGGTTTCAACCCGTTCGACACTCTGGCGGTTGGGTACGTGGTCTCCCCCAACGGCTTCGCTTGCGAGTCGCTTCCGATCGAGATCCAGACGTTGCCCGACGACATCACCGAGCCGGGCATGCAGGGAACAACCGTCTCGAGCAAGCCCTACCTGCTCGTCTCCGACTCAATCAAGTCATCGCCTCGTCGCGCCCTCTACTGTTCGACTCCGCCGGCCCGCTTCAAGTCGGACCTGCTCCACCGCCTGCTGCGCTGAGGGCAGCGACAAACTCCCGGGCCACGTCGCGCGGGTCCCGCTTTCGGCCGTCCACTTCGAAGTTGAGCCGGCGCATGGTGGGGGCGTCCATCCGGCCCGCCAGCGCTTCCATCGCTTCGCGAAGTCCCGGATGTTGGGCGAGGGCCGCCTGCCGCGCGATCGGCAGCGCGTCGTAGGGCGGGAAGTAACGACGATCATCCTCGAGAACCACGAAGCCCTTCGCGGCGATCAGGCCATCGGTGGTGCTGCCCACCGCAAGGTCGATCTGGTTGCTCTCGAGCGCTTGATAGAGAAGGCCCAGGTCCATCTCCTTGGGCGAGAGGACAAACTTCAGGTCGTAGGTCTGGATGAGACCGGGGAAACCGTCGGCGCGTTCGAGGAACTCGCCGAACATCCCGAGCCGGAACCGCGACTGCACTTTCTGAAGGTCCGAGATGCGGCTGAGGCCGAAGCGCTCCGCATCGTCCCCGCGTATGACGAAGGCGAAGTTGTTCTCATACCCCAAAGGCTGGAGCGCTCGGAGCCCGACCATCTCGTAGTCGGCCCGCACCCGGGCGAGGACAGTTTCGCGATCGGTTTCCCTGGTGTGTTTGAAGATGTCCATCAGCGCGGTGCCGCTGTATTCGACATAGATGTCGAGATCCCCCGACACAAGTGCGCGATGGCACAACCACGCGCCGCCCAGATTGAAGCGCCGCTCCACGCTCAGTCCCCGCGTCTCGAGGGTTGCCGCTACGATCTCGCCGAGCAGAACCGACTCCGTGAAGTTCTTGGAACCCACCACGATCCGCGCAGGGCCCGCGCGAAGGTCGAGGAGAGTGAGGGCGCAGAGCGCGGTCGCCACGATCAGGATGAGGCCCGCGCGCATCGGGCGATCGGAGCGGGCGAGCCGGCCCAGAGCCGCATCCACGAACACGGCGAGGAGGGCCGCGGGTATGGCGCCCGCGAGAACGAGGCGGGTATCGACCGTGCTGATGCCGCGAAGCACATACGTCCCGAGTCCGCCCGCTCCCACCGCGGCGGCGATGGTGGCGGTGCCCACGGAGAGAACCGCGGCGAGGCGCACTCCGCCGAGAATGACGGGCATCGCGAGGGGAATCTCGACCAGACGGAGGCGCTCCATCGGTTTAAGGCCGAGCGCTTCGGCCGCCTCACGCAACGAAGGATCCACTCCACGAATTCCGTCGTAGGTGTTTCGCAGGATGGGCAGGATCGCGTAGAGGATGAGGGCGAGGATCGCGGGCCGGGGGCCGATACCGCCGATCAGGGGAAGCGGAATCAGAAGGCCGAAGAGCGCGAGGCTCGGTATGGTCTGAAGCACGTTCGCGAACGCGAGAACGGGCGGCGCGAAACGCGTCCGGCGGGTCAGCAGTACGCCGAGAGGGAGGCCGATCAGAGCGGCGGCCAGGGTGGCAAGGGCCGACATGGCGAGATGCTCGAGAGTCAGCCGGCCCAGCTCGGCGCGACGCTCGAAGACGAACGAGAGGAAGTCGCTCATTCGGGAAGGCTCGCGCTGACGAACGAGGCGACGTAGCCGGGTGCGGGGTTCGCGAGCAGCTCGCTCGATGTCGCCCGCTGCGCGACACGGCCTTCGTGCAGCACCACGATCTCGTCGGCCACGCGACAGGCCTCGGCGAGGTCGTGAGTCACGATGATCGCGGTCTTCGATAGCCGCTTCACCAACGCGCGGAACTCGTCTTGCAGCCGTCGCCGCGTGATCGGGTCGAGCGCGCCAAACGGTTCGTCAAACAGAAGGAGGGGCGGGTCGGCGGCCAGGGCCCTCGCCAGTCCCACGCGCTGACGCTGTCCGCCGGAGAGCTCCCGAGGGAATCGGGCCACGAAGTCTCCCGGCGGAAGACCCACGAGAGTCAGCAACTCGTGGACGCGATCCTTGACCCGCGTTTCCGAAACCCCCATGCGTTCGGGCACCAGGCCGACGTTCCGCTCGACCGAGAAGTGCGGAAACAAACCTCCTTCCTGAATCACGTAGCCGATCCGGCGGCGCAGCTCCACCACATCCCAGTCATTCACGTTCCGGCCGAGCACGGTCACCCGCCCCTCGTCTGGCTGCGCCAGGCGATTGATGAGCCGAAGCGCCGTGGTTTTTCCGGATCCGGAGGCGCCGAGCAGTGCGACGATTGTGCCCTCCTCGACCGGCATCGAGATGTGATCGAGGACAGGCGACGCGGACGCGAAGCGCTTCGTGACGTCCTGGAGTTCGACGAGCGCGGTCACGGGATGATCTTACGGGTGTGCCGCCTGAGGGTTCGCTCGGCATGCTTGACACCGCGGGCGGGCCCGTCCTACTCTCCTCGCCGGCTGATTGTTATAGAGATAAGACAAGTCCCTCCCGCCTCGCGCAACCCCGGAGACCCATGACTATTCAAAAGACCAGCGTGCTCGTGGGGGTCCGGATCGCGGTGATCTTCGTCCTCGTCCAGGCCCTTCCCCGCAACGCATGGGCCCAGCCGGTCCCCGAGAACGAGCGCACGCCGGTGGACATTCGACGAACCACACTGGTGGTGAGAGACATCGACCGTTCCCTCGCTCTCTACCGCGATGCCCTTGGTTTGAAGGTCGTCTACGACCAGAAGATCGGGGGCGACGACGGTGTGCGGCTCGTCCTTCTCCGCGCCAACGATGTGTTCATCGGAGCGCTGGGGTTGATGCAGCGCCTTTCCGCGGAGGAGCGGGCGAAGGCCGCCTCCTTGCCGGTTGTGCACGAGAAAGCGCGCGCGGGACAGGTGATCCTGGTGATCAACTCGAAGGACCTGGATCAGCGCTTTCCGAGAGTGAAGAGCGCCCCAGGGGTGAAGGTCAGCGCCGAACCTCATCGGGTCGAGTATCCGGGTGCGGATGGCGGGACGATCCCGGTCATGGTCAGCATGGTCTGGGACGCCGACGGGTACTTCGTCGAACTGAATCAGATTCTCGGAAGGCCCGCAGGCGCCGGGAAGTGAGACGCCGGCTTTGTGACACCGCTCTCGGTCAGGTTCACTGCGTCGAGGCCGGCGCGGGCGACGGGCCGCCTCTGTTGTTGATCCACCAGACCCCTCGATCCATCGACGAGTACGCCGAAGTGATGCCGATCCTGGCTGGGCATCGTCGCGTGATCGCCGTCGACACTCCGGGGTACGGGGCCTCGGATCCCGTTCCCGGCCAACCGGAGATCGCCGACTACGCCGACGCGATGACCGCGGTTCTCGACGAACTCGACATCGCCAAAGCCATCGTCGTGGGACACCACACCGGAGCGCTCATCGCCGTCGAGATGGCGGCGGCGAGCCCCGCGCGCGTGGACCGTGTCGTCCTCTCGGGGCCGATCTACATGGACGCGGGGACGCGCGCGCACCTGCGACCTCTCTTCGAACAATGGCGGGTCCAGGGAGACGGCTCTCATCTCAAGAAGAAGTGGGACGCCATGCACGCGTGGCTGCCTCGGCCCGATCTCGTCCAGCGTTTCGTGGTCGACATCTTCCGCGCGGGCGAGACCAGCGAGCAGGGACACATCGGGGCCGCGAACTATCGGATGGAAGATCGTCTGCCGCTGGTCCGTTGCCCGGGGCTGCTCATATTCGGCAAACGCGACGTGTTCGCCCCGACCGAGCAGGCCGAGCCGTTTCGCCACGCCCTCCGCCCCTGCCACGAGGCCAGACTCGACGCGGGTATGTTCCCCGCCAACGAGGTGCCCGCCGAATTTGCGAAGGTCCTACTGGACTACGTGGGTGTCGCGCCATGAGCGAGGCGGCCGCGCGAACGCTGGAAGTGGCGAAGAGGGCCTTCGAGCACTTTCGAAACGGACTCAGCAGCGGAAACTGGCAGCCCTGGCTCAATGCACTGACCGACGACTTCGCCTTCCACTTTCCGATGGGACGGTGGCGGGGCGAACATCGCGGCAAGGGTGACGCGGCTGAGTTTTTCGCCTACGTTCGGCAGGTCTATCCGGAAGGCCTGGAGCTCGAGGTCGATCGCGTGACCGCTAACGACAGCACGGTGGTGTTCGAGTTCCGCGACTGGGGAACGCTGGTTATCCCCGGACAACCGCCCCGCGAATATCGGAATCGAGTGGCGGTATCGCTCGATGTGCGCGGAGATCGGATCGCAGGCTACCGAGAGTACTTCGGCTCCGACGGCGTCCCCGACTGACCTCCGATGAGAGCACTTCACTCGCTGGTTCGGCGACTTCACCTCATCGCCACCGCGGTGTTCGGCATTTTCGCGATCGCGGTCGGACTCTCGGGGAGCGCCCTCGTCTTCCGGCCGGAGCTGGAGCGGGCCCTGTACGAGCCGCGCGTCGTCGCCGGAACCACACCGCTTTCTCTCGAAACCCTGCGCGCCCGCGCGGCTGAGGTCGAACCCACGCGGCGGATCTCGATGTTGATCCTGCCGGACCGCCCTGACCGTCCGGCGCAGTTCATCCTGCAGAAGCGGGACGCCCGCACCCTCAAGGAAGCCGACCAGATCGCGGTCTACGTCAATCCCTACACCGGGGTCGTCGAAGGATCACGCCGCCGGGAAGCGAGTGTGCTGGGTCGCCTTCGGGACCTCCACTTCGCATTCTTCGCGGGGCCCGCCGGCCTGACCTTCAACGGGTATGTCGCCATAGCCCTCGTTTTCCTGAGCGCCAGCGGTTTCATCCTGTGGATTCAGGCCTCGCCGGCTCGCCAGCGTTTTCGATTCTCCCTGCGCGGCAATGTCCGAAGCGTGATCTGGAACCTGCATCGGCAGACCGGCCTGGTCACGTTCGGGCTTCTGATCATCGTCTGCGTGACCGGGGCTTACTACTCCTTCCGCGATTCTTACCTCGCGGCCATTCAAGCCGTGACCGGTTCACTACCACCGCGCGGCTCGCCACCGGTGCCTCCCCCGAGCCCATCCGAGCCGCCGAAGTCGATCGATGAGATCGCGGCGGCGGCCCGAGCCGCGTTTCCCGAAGGACGCCTGGCGGTGCTCCGGATCCCGGCGCGGGAAAGCGCGGCCTGGACCGCCACGTTCCATCGCCCGGGCGACCTTGGCGAGAGCGCCGACAGCGGGCCGACCCTCCATCTGAACCCGTTCACCCTCGAGCCCGTTCGCAGAGACGACACCGCGGACATGGCCCTTGGCGCCCGTGTGGTCAAGGGAATGGAGCCGGTGCACTACGGCAAGTTCGGCGGCCTCCCCACCCGGCTGATGTGGTTGGGTCTGGGCCTGCTCCCCCTCGGCTTCGCGCTCAGCGGAGCCGCGATGTGGTGGAACCGGACGAGGGCGGTCCAGAAACCGTCTGGGCCAGAGCACGGCTCGCGAACCCCGGCTTGACGAGGTCACGGAATCTGCGTACGCTTTCCGCAACGTCTGATTGTCATAACTTTATGACAATGTTTTGCGCGGCTTCTGAGCCCTTGTGGAGGTTTCCATGATCAGAGTTCTCTCCGTGACGCGGGCGGCGGCGATGGTTGCCCTGCTGGCCCTTCTCGTGGCGCCCGCGGCGGCCCAGAATATCGGCAAGACCACCGGGAACATACGTGGCGTGGTGAAGGACGACACCGGAGGCGTCCTGCCTGGCGTCAGCGTCACCGCGACGAGCCCCAGTCTCGTGGGCCTGCGCACCGTGGTCACCGGTGCGGATGGCGCCTTTGACTTCCCCGGTCTCGCCATGGGCGCCTACAAGATCCAGGCGAACCTGTCGGGTTTCGCGTCCAGTGTCGTTCAAGGTCTCGATCTCAAGGCCGGGCAGACACTGCGGGCCGACCTCGTCATGAAAGCGGGCCTCACGGAAACCGTCACCGTAGAAGGGAGTTCAATCATCGACGTGGTCTCGGTGGAGCAGCAGAACAACATCTCCGCGGAGACGTTTGGCGCCCTGCCCAAGGGCCGTTCGTGGGAGTCGATCGTCGAGATCGCGCCCTCGGTGAACACCGAGGACATCAACCGCACACGAGGCCTTTCTTTCCAGGGGGCCTCTGTCCACGAGAACGTCTACATCGTCGATGGCGTGGACTCCACGGAAACCCTCACCGCCTCCCAGGGGCAGGATGTGGTGTTCGAGTTCCTCGACAACATCCAGGTGAAGTCGGGATTCCTGGGCGCGGAGTACGGCGGCGCCCTGGGCGGTGTGGTCAACATGCAGACGAAATCTGGCTCCAACGAATTCCGGGGTGGTCTCAACCTTCAGTATTCCGGCTCCCGGCTGACCGGTGATCCCCGGCCACGCCTGCGCGCCGACGGGACGTACGTCACCGACCCGGAGGACGAGAGCCGCGTCCTCGACTTCGGCGGCTTCCTTGGCGGCCCCATTAAGAAGGACAAGCTTTGGTTCTTCGCGGGCCTCATGCCCCAGAACACCGACACCACGCGCACGGTGAACTACCCCGCGACGGGAACCCTGGCCGCGCAGAGCGTGACCGTCGACAACTCGGTGCGGCGGCCCTTCGTCTCCTCGAAACTCACCTGGCGCGCGGCGAGCGACATCACCGTGAACCTGGGCTACCAGTACGCGCCGCGCAAGGACGTGGGCCGCCTCCCCTCGTTCGACCTCACCGACGATCGGGCCAACAACTTCGCCGATCTCGGCACGGATCGCAATCGCAGCACCTACTCCCTGAGCGCCGACTGGGTGGCGAGCCCCTCCGTGTTCGTGAACGCCTTCGCCGGGTATTACACCCAGCGTGGAGGAACCCTCGGCGTTCCCGTGGGCGACCACATCCGCTGCGTCACCTCGAACCGCAGCATTGCCGGCATCACCGGCGACCTCGCCTGCGACGCGAACTTCCAGACTCTGGTCAGCAACAACAGCACGCCGGTGGACGAAAACGACCGTCTGAGCATGGGAGGGTCGGCGAACATCAGCTTCAAAGCCGCGGGCAACCACTCGCTCAAGATCGGGGCCCAGTACGCGCTGCCGAAGAGCACGATCGAGAACTTCCTCACCGGCGAGCGTTTCGATCTTCACTGGAACCTCTCCCAGATCGGCATCCGCGGCCAGTACGGTTACTGGAGGAACATCACGATCTCGAACCGGGGGGCGGCGAAAGCAAAGACCGCCGCGGTCTTCCTGCAGGATCAGTGGACGAAGGACCGCCTCACTTTCAACCTCGGCCTCCGTCTCGAGAACGAGGTCGACGAGCCCCTGGTCTCGTCCGCCGATCGCGTCGACCGCAAGATCCGATTCGGCTGGGGCGAGAAGGTGGCCCCGCGTGTCGGCATCGCGTGGGACGTCAGGGGCGACTCGACCTGGCGGGTGTACGCCAACGCGGGCTACTTCTACGATGTCCTGAAGCAGACCGCGATCCAGCTCCTGTTCGGTTCCCGGGAGTTCCGGTTCGACTATTACCGGCTCGACACCCTGAACTGGCGAGGCCTCGGGAAGGCCGCGGCCGCCGCCGCCGGCGCACCCTTCTTCGTTCTCAACTTCGGCGGCGCCCCCGCCTACGTTCCGCCGGATACCAGGCCCACCCGAAGCGATGAGTTCGCGCTCGGCACGGATTATCAACTCGGAAAGAACTGGGCGCTCTCCGCGCAGTTCATCCACCGGGGGCTCCAAAACGCCATTGAAGACTTCGACGTCACTCCGATCACGGTCGACGGTGTCCGCTACACGAAAATCATCGGCAACCCGGGCCGGGGAATCCTGACCCAGCCCTTCGCGGGCCTGCCGGTCCTCCCCGATTTCGAGCGCACCTACGACGGGTTCACCATCGAGATGACGCGGCGCATGGCGAACCACTGGTCGGCCAGCGGCAGCTACACCCTGTCTCGCCTCTACGGCAATTACGAAGGCCTCGGCGACTCCGACGAGCAGGTGCTCGGCGGCGGGAACCCGAACTCCGGCCGCTACTGCACCACCCTCGAGAGTTGCTACAACGGGAAGGGAGAGGTCGACAAGGGAACTCTCACCCTCGATCGTCCCCATCAGTTCAAGCTCAGCGGCTCCTACGCGTTCGACGCGGGCCTGACGCTCGGGGCGTTCTTCCGCGCCTCGAGCGGCACCGTGATCACGCCGCAGCTTGGCGTCAACGCCGCGCCCATCACCCATCCCGAGGGCCGCGGCAGCCGGGGCCGGACGCCCTTCTTCACCCAGACCGACTTCTTCCTCCAGTACGGAATCAAGGTCGGGAAAGAGATGAGGGTCACCGCGTCGGCGAACATCACCAACGTCTTCGATCAGGACACCAGCCGCAGCGTTTTCCCGGGAATCCTGCTCGGCTCCGCCGCTACCACGCCGGTGCCTGTGGCCACCTACTTCGCTCCGGGCGGATACAACTATCAGGCGGTCATCGCGGCCATCCCCGCGGCCAACAAGGATCCACGGTTCATGAAGGATCAGCTCTTCCAGGCCCCGCGCGCGCTGCGCCTGGGCCTGACGCTCGACTTCTAGGAGTCTGCGTCCGGGCGTCGACGGGCTAGCGAAACAAGACGGTTTCGGGAAACTGGGCGAACCACGCGAACCAGAACGTTCGGCGTGCCGATTCCCGAGGCCGTGTTTCGCCGTCCGGACCCTCAAGAGAGTCCTCGAGAATCTTCCACGCGCGCCCCTGTTCGTCGAACACTTCGCTCTCGGTCATACGAACGAAGCGCGTCGCCCCCGCCCGGTAGATCCGGTTGGCGCCCCCCTCCGTGGTCAGGGCGATCCAGAGAGAGTCCGCCGCTTCGAACATGTGGACCGGGTTCTTCTTCAATAGCGCCGAATCGATCGCCACCGGAACGAGTTTTCGTTCCTCACCCGCGAAGAAGGTCACGACTTCGGCCTTTCGTTTGAGACGCTTGTCTTCGGCGGGAACTTCGAACATCAGATCGTCGTGGGAGAAATAGCCGCGGTAGGCCACACCTTCGTCGTAGTCGCGGGCGTGGCCGGTTTCGAGCGACACCACGGTCGTTTGCGGATGTTTCGTCCGCCACTCCTTCCACGTTGTGGTCACCACGGGCCGGTACTTGAGAACGATCGTGCTGTCGGCGAGCGGGCCTATGACCGGCCGGCCCTCGAGGGTCGACCACAGCGACTTCGTTTCGAGATCGAACATGAGCTTGTTCGAGCGGTAGAGCAGACCGCTCGTCCCGAGGGTGAAGGCGCGGCCCGACGCCACCGTTTCGTACGGAATCACCGTCCCGCAAAGCGTGCAGTAGACGACCGCGAGCTTCACGCCGCCGAGGGTGTCGAGCGCCATCTCGTGCCAGGCAAGGATCCGCTTCGGATACGCGCGCGCCTCGCCATTGATGACCACGCCGAAAACCACGTTTCGATCACCCATGAACTTCGCCTCGGCGGCGGGCAGGGTCTTCGGCTGATCGAGAGGGGGAATGCCGTTCACGCCTACGCCGCCCCAGTCGATCTCATCCAGCCGGATCCTCGGAGGAACCGTGGACTCGAAGAACGACGCCATGCGCGGGTCCACGTTCGCATAGAGGCGCGCCTTGAACATCGAGAACTCGGGGTGAGGTTCGTAGGGAAGCGTCCACGACCACTTCCGCCACTTCTTCAGATCGCCGCCGTAGTTCTTCTTCGTGCGCTGGGCGAGGAAGCGAATGAGTCTTCCGCGAATGATCGACTCCGGCGTGCGCGCGCCCGCGACAAAAGGCGTCTCGCGGCCACTCCGGGGTGCGGCTCCGGTCAGAGGGTCGTCCTCTCCCAGGCTGTCGTCGGCGGCCCCCGCCGGGGAGTTCGGTCGGGCCGGCCGGAAGAAACGCGCGAGGTCGATCACCATCGCGGCGTAGGAGTCCTTCCAGACCGGCGTCAAGCGGGCGGCGGCGTCATCCGACACCTTCTCGTCCCTGGAGGCGAGGGCCACGAAGTCCTCGAGAGGGGGCGGCGCCTGAGCGAAGACCGGGCGGCCGAGGAAGAGCAGAAGGGCCGCCAGGCCGAGACATACTCGAGAGCAGCTCATCGCACGGACTGTAGCAACGTTGCGATGCGCACAGGCCGGCCAGTCCACAGGCCTTCGGGGAATCGCTCCGTCGCGGTGCGGAACTCCGGGCGCCGAAAACCCCGGCGCCACTGGCCTATCATCACGCGGATCGTGCGCAGCGAAGCCAGGCCAAACGGACACCATCGCGCCGTGGCCGGCGTTCTCTTCGTCGTCTTTCTCGCGGCCGCCTTCCTCGCCACGCAGCCCTTGAGCGTCGATTGGAACACGCGGCTGCCCAACAACGCCGATGGACTGGTCTTCGCGTGGACCCTGAAACAGATGTGCGGCGGACTCGCGCGGCCCCTCGATCCGTTCCGGGGAAACATCTTCTACCCCGACGAAGCCTCGCTCCTCTACACCGAGCCTCTCCTCGGGCTCGCGATCCAGGTGGCGCCGCTGTGCGCGCTCGATCTCGACCACGTCACTCTCTACAACCTGACCTACGGCCTCGTTCTCGCGTTGTGCGCGCTCGGGGCCTTCCTGCTCGCCCGGGAGATCACCGGCAGCGCTCCCGCCGCGCTGGTGGCGGCCGTGGTCTTCGCCTTCACGACCGCCAACTACGACTCCGCGGCGCGCATCCAGATCGTGGCGAACTACGCCACGCCCTTCTGCCTTCTCTACATCATCCGGTTCTGCCGTCACGGCCGGTGGAAGGATGCGGTCCTGATGGGCGGGGCCTTCGCCCTGCAGTCCCTCACGTGCACGTACTTCGAAATCTTCCTGGCCATCCTCCTGATCCTCTCGGTTCCCTTGTGGATCGGGCTCGCGGGTGGAATCGCGGTCGCCCGGCAGCGTCTTCCGCGCGCCGCCGCCGGGGCGCTCCTCGCGGTGGCGCTCGTTGTGCCCGTCAACATCGCGCAACGCCTCCATCTGGATCCGGTCCTCGCAACCCGGCCGCAGGCTCAGCAGATCAGCCTCTCCTTCTTCACCGACGTCCTCCCGACCAATCTGATCTATGGCGACGTTCTTGGGCGCACCCGGCTGGCCTACGACGCGCTCTACTTTCCGGGCGTGCTGCCCATCGGCCTCGCCATTCTGTTCGTGTTCATGACGCTGCGGAGGAAGGGCGATGAATCGTTGAATCAGGCGGGGCTCAAGCCTGTCGTCTTCATCGGTGTCACCGCTTTCGTTTTCGCCTTCGGCACGGTCATCGAGACCCGCTGGGGAGAGATACCCGGGCCGCTCTCGCTGTTCACTGCGGTGCCGGGTCTCGGGCAGGCGAGAGTTCCGTCGCGTTTCCTGATGTTCTCGCGGCTGGCTCTCGCGGTGGTGGCCGCGGCTGGGGCGTTTCTGATCCTGCGCCGGTTCGCACGAGGGCGGTGGGTCGCCGCATCCATCATCGCCGCCGGCTGTTTCGTTGAACACTGGTCCGTGCCGCTCGATACCTGGGTGACGCCGACGCGAAACCAGTTGCCCGAGGTGTATCGCTGGATCGAGGAGTCGAAGCCGTCCATAGGGCCGATCCTCGAGTTCCCTCCCTCGCTTCAGCGTCTGCGACGGGAAGAGGCGACATGGCTGCACACCGCGGCGATCCATGGCCTTCCCATGGCGAACGGCTTTTCGAGTTTCCGGCCGGCCTGGCATGAGTTCGTGATGGAGGCCGCACTTCGCTGGCCCGACGAACGTCTCATGATCATTCTCGAAGAGATGGGCGTTCGCATGATCATCGTGCATCCCCGTCCGAGAGGGATCGCCGAGGTCGATGACGCGGTGAAACAACTCCTCGACTACGCAGCCGCGCATCCCGAGCGACTGCGCCTGTTGAAGTCCTTCGAAGACAAGCCTCGGCTCGAGGGACTCTGGGCGCGGCTCGGGGAAGAGAGCGTTTTCGAGGTCCAACCCGCGATGGCTTCAGGGGTCCTGCCGCCGCTGTCTCGCCCGGTCTCGCGGACGGGCTGGACATGCCGCAGCACCGAGCCTGACTGTGAACGAACCCTCGATGGCGATCCGCGAACCCTGTTGCTGGGACGCGAAGCTCAAGGGGCGGGACAGTTTCTCAAGGTCATGTTCCCTCAACCCGTGAGCATCAGCGCGGTCTCGATCGGTATTGGCCGCACCCCCGAGTACTTCCCGCGAGAGCCCGTGATCCGCGTGCTCCGCGAGGGCGCGTGGGAAGTGATCGAAGCCGAGCTTGACGTGCGCGGGATGCTCTCGGAGATGAAACGAGGCTCGACGAATCCCGCCATGGTGTGGAGATTCCCCAGGACCGAAGTTTCAGGGTTCGAGATTAGGACCCGGGGCGGCGGCCACGGCTTTCGTCCGCTCGGCATCCCCGAAGTGAACGCCCACTAGCGTTTCACCCGCGTGTCGAACCACTCCGCGATCAGTTCCCCCACCTTCGCGTGGCCGAAGTCATTGAAGTGGATGTCCCGCTTCAGATAGAGCCGGCGATTCGATGAGGCCGCCTGCTTCTTGAGCAGGGGAAGGAGATCGAGGTAAGGGATTCTCCGGTCCCGGCAGAACTCCTGAAGCCAGGCCTGGGGCAGCGCGGTATCGAAGTTGTGTTTCGAGGGTTCGAGCGCGTACACCTGAGCCGATGTGGGCAGGGCCACCACGGCCAGCCGGATCCCGCGCGCAGAGGTGAACTCCTCCATTCTCGACAGGGACTCGAACACCGCGTCCCGCGCCTGCAAAGCGACCTTTGGCGCCGGCACACTCGACCAGAACGCCGGCTGCAGAAAACTCCGGTTCGGCCGGAAGATCACGCACAGATCTTCGAGGTCGACGAGGGGCGCCAGGCGGCGGAAGGCCGCGGAGAAATTCGCCAGACGACGCCAGAGCGGAGCGGGGCACGGAAGGGGAATCCGGTCGTCCGGCGCGAGGAACTCCGCGGGCACCCGGGCCTCCAGAGTCGCGGGGTTGAGCACCGCCGTGCCGTTCACAATGGTCTCGCGATCGAGTCCAAGCCAGGTGTCCCGGAAATCGTTTCCCATGTAGCTCACGACCACGACGTACGACGGGCCGAACTGTACCGCCAGCTCACGCAGGAGAAGTTCTTCATCGACGAGGCCGTAGCCCCCGACTCCGAAATTGAGGGCCTCGACCTTCCCGGAGAGCCGCGACTCGAAGACTCCCACGAAGGTGTGAGCCCAGTCCGTCGCCCATGACCCGAACGTGAACGAATCCCCGAAGAAGGCCACCCTCGGTTTAGCCGGATCGGCTTCGAGCTGCGTCTCGCGCCAGTGCATTCCGTGGGAGTTCGTCCGGATCCTGATGTTGGTGTTCGCCACGCGTGTCTCGAGGTCGAGATTCGGACGCAGGCGATACGAACCGGTGCCGGCCGGGTTTTCCTGAAGCAACGCGAGTTCCTGTGGTGCTACCGGAGGCCGTCCCTTCACCCTCCAGTCGTCGATGCGGATCCCGGCCTCGAGGATGAGCAGGCAGGCGAGCGTGGTCAGGACGCCGAGGAGCAGGCCCAGGCGAGGGCGAGCGCTCATGCGGGGAGGCGGCCTGCAGGCTTCTTCTTGAGCCGGTAGGCGAGCGCCCCGCCAACCACGCCGAAACCGTAGGTGACGCTTCTCCGGAAGTTGATGGAAGAGGCCTCTTCGAAATACTTGGCCGGGCACGAGATCTCACCGATGCGCAGCCCCGCGCCGAGGGCCTGATTGAGGATCTGGTTGTCGAACACGAAGTCGTCGGAGTTTTCCTGCCAGGGAATCGTCTGCAGCGCGCGGCGGGAGAAAGCCCGAAAGCCCGTGTGGTACTCCGACAACTTGGCGCCGGTGGCCACGTTCTGGGCGAAGGTGAGAAACCGATTCGCGATGTACTTGTAAACGGGCATGCCTCCGCGAATGGCGCCTCCGCCCAGGATGCGCGAGCCCAAAGCGATGTCGTACTCATCCGAGGCCACGAGCCACGCGAGGGCCGGCACGAGCCGCGGCGAATACTGGTAGTCGGGATGAAGCATGACCACCACCTCGGCGTTCTTTTCTAGCGCCAGCTTGTAGCAGGTCTTCTGGTTCCCGCCGTAACCGCGGTTTTCGGGATGACGGACGCAGGTGACGCCCAGGGCTCGGGCGACCTCGGCGGTTTCATCGGAACTCGCATCGTCCACGAGCACGAACTCGTCCACAATGCCGGTGGGGACTTCGTTGATCGTCCGGGTCAGCGTCTTCGCCGCGTTGTACGCCGGAAGCACGACCACGAGTCTCTTTCCAAAAAGCATCCCCAATTATCGCTTCCGCTCAGGGCGTGGGCGAACTACAGCCGAAAACCGGGGCCCGACGGCGACAGTCCATGAGCGCGCAGGGCCGGGGCCAGCGGGCTTAAGTTGAGCGGCGTCGCCTGGGTTTCGTGGCCGATGATTCGAAGCGCGCGCCGGCGCATCCATTCAATAACGGCCTGGGCTGCCGCGGAGGCCGTCTCCGTTTCATCGAGCGGACCAGCAACGGCACGTGCGCCATCAGCAAAGAGGAGTGCCATGAGCCGCCCGTCGGCGATGACCACGTTCGCGCGGGCGCGACGTTCGCCCGCACCCTCGCACCAGGCAGGCCACGGCAGCGTGACGCCGAAGGGGTTCGCGGGATCGGTGGCGGCCAACACCGCGGCGCGGACTTCTCCACGCTCCCCCTTCAGCTCTCGCATGCGGTCGACTGCGGCGGCATCCGCGAACTGCAGTGCGCCCAGGCCGTCGATGAAGTAGCCCCGCCGGACCTGACCGCGCTCTTCGAGGGCGCGCAGGATGGGATAGACGCTGCTGAATCCGCCCGAGACTCCTTCGGCGGCGATGGCCTCGCGCGTGAGCACGCCGTGTCGGGCAAGCCATTGCTCGATGCGGGCGAGTTGGCTCTCTATGGACTCCGCGCCGCGTGAAGGGAAGAGAGCAAAGCGGCCCACGCCGGCTGGCGGCGCATCGATACGCGCGCGGTATCGCCCCGCCCGCGGAGGCACGAACCGCCGCCCCGACACGGTCAGCGGGCCTGCGGCGCGCGCGCGCAGCGCTGCGGCCGAGTCGTTCGTGACCTCCCCATTCCAGAAGAGGTCCCATAACGCATCGACGAGGTCGTCGCGCCGGACGCGCGGACAGGCCGCTTCGATCTCGTGGAAGAAGAGAGCCCCCTTCGAACGAAGCAGTTCTCGCAATCGCGCGGGCGTCTCACCATCGAGTGGCTCTGGCGCCGGGGCGCCGAAGAGAGCGCGATTCGGGGCGAAGTACAAGGCGACTCTCCCGTCGCGAGCGCCCAACGAACCGCGGCCTTCGAAAACGATCTCGCCCCGGGCCACCAGCAGGTCGAGGTCCTGGGCCCGGTATCCGGGAACGCGACACGGGAGGATGTCGGCATCGAGCGCGGATGCGGGCACGGGATACCCCTGGATCTGTTCGATCGCGGACAACAAGGCGGCCTCGCGATCGTCGGGATCCAGCCCTCGCGCCGACCCGGATTCGGCATCGGGCTCGCCGAGGCCATGCCAGGTCAGGAGGAACCTCGCGTAGTCCCGAACCTCCACCGGACTGACGCCGCCGCGGGCCCGCGCGAGCGACAGCTTCCGGATGCGTCGGAGCACATCGACGTCGCACCACTCGACATCGACGGGTTGGCGAGAGAACGGACCGCGGATCAGCCGGCCACGGCCCTCGAGTGCGATGAGTTCGGAGAACGCTCGCTCGGGCGGGAGAGCGTAGCGGGCGGCGAGATCCGCGGTGGTGAACGGGCCGCGGGTGCGCGCGAAACGCTCGACGATCGCCGGCACGTCGCTGTCGACCGCGGCCGCGAACACCTTCGGAATGTGGCGGGACACGACGACGCCCAGAGTGTCCCGATACAAGGCGGCATCTTCGATCGCGATGAGCCGCCTCTCACCGCCGATCGCAATCTCGACAGCGCGTTTCTCCGCGACCAGCGACTCGGCCGACGCGGCCACGTCGGCATTCTCGGCGCGGGCCGCCACCTCTTCCAGCGAGAGGTCGCCGAGCCGAAGCAGCGCCTCGTGAAGACCGTCCGCGTTTCGCACCCGACGGCCGGCCTGGAGCGACTGCAGCTCCTCGTGGACTTCGGCGACCGCGGCTTCGTCAAGAAGATCCTGGAACGCGGCGGCGCCGAGAAGGGCCTGCAGTTGCGTCTCGTCGATCGAAAGCGCGTGGGCACGCCGCTCGGCAAGCGGCGTGTCGTCGTCGTACATGACCGTCGCGACGTAGCCGAAGAGCAGGGCGGACGCAAAGGGCGAAGGCCGGGCGACGTCCAGGGTTACAGTCTTGACCTCGCGTTTCTCGACCTGCTTCAGCAGCTCCACGGTGGCGGCGAGATCGAAGTCTTCGGTCAGGCACTCCCGATAGGCCTCGAGGATGAGGGGGAAAGCGGGAAAGCGGGACGCCACGGCGAGCAACGCGTGCGCCTTCTGCCGCTGCGCCCACAACGGCGACCTTGAACCGGGACGGCGTCTCGGCAGGAGAAGGCTGCGCCCGGCAGCCTCGCGGAAACGAGCGGCGAAGAGCGTGGAACCTGCAAGCTCCTCGCGCACGAGAGCCTCGACCTCGCGCGAGCCGGGCAGGAGATCTTGAAGGGTGGGAGCGCTCTCCCGATCGGGGAGCCGCAGGATCATTCCGTCGTCGCTCACCATGACTTCGATTTCCGAAAGACCCGCGGCCCTGGCCTTCCGGGTGATCGCGAGAGCCAGCGGCTGGTGGACGCGGCCGCCGAAACTCGACAGCAGGCACAATCGCAGATCGCCCATCTCGTCGCGGCCCCGTTCGAGAACGAGTGTCTCATCGGTGGGAACCGCACTCGCGGCCTTCTGGTCGAACACATAGGACGTCAGGTTCGTTGCCGCGCTCTCGTCGAGGGTGTACGTACGCTCGAGAAGTTCGGCCCCGCGTTTGGGCCCGAGAGTCAGGAGGCGGCGAGAGAGGGCGCCGATCCGCTTCGCGTTTTCGACCGGGCGCGGAGGCCGGTCGGCCTTCCAGAACGGCATGCGACCCCGCAGCCCGGGGGCCGGTGTAACGATCACGCGGTCGCGCTGAATCTCGTCGATGCGCCACGAAGAGGCGCCGAGCATCACTATGTCGCCCACCCGGCTCTCGAAGACCATCTCCTCGTCGAGTTCGCCCACCCGGCGTGACGGGCCGCGGCGCGGGTCGACCGATGTCTCTCCCCCGCCGAGGAACACGCCGAACAGGCCGCGGTCGGGAATGGTGCCGGCATTCGCGAAGAGCGTCGCGCGGACCCCGGATCTCGCGCGCAGCTGGCCGGTATCTCTGTCCCACACGATCCGTGGACGCAGGTCGCGAAACTCGTGGGAGGGATACCGTCCGGCCAGCATGTCGAGAACACCCTCGAACAACGTGCGGGGAAGCTTCGCGAACGAAGCCGCGCCCCGAACGAGAGCGAAGAGTTCGTCGATGTCCATCTCGTCGACGGCGAGGATGGAGAGGACCTGCTGGGCGAGGACGTCGAGGGGATTGAGGGGCAGCGTGACGGGCTCGATGTCACCCTGCTGCAGCGCATCGATGGTGGCGGCGGCGGCGAGAAGGTCGCCCCGGTACGTCGGGAAGACGTAGGCCTTGGGAACGCCGCCGAGATGGTGCGCGGCGCGGCCCACGCGCTGAGTGGCGCTCGCGATGGACGGCGGCGTCTCGACCTGGATGACGAGATCCACAGCCCCCATGTCGATGCCGAGCTCGAGCGACGATGTCGCCACCACCGCGCGCAGGCTCCCTTCCTTGAGCGCTCCCTCGACCAGCTCGCGCTCTTCCCGTGCGAGCGAGCCGTGATGGGCGCGACAGATGGGGCCGCTCTCCCCCGCGCGCTCGTTCAAGGCCGCGGCTACGCGCTCTGCGGTGCGCCGCGAGTTGACGAAGACGATGGTGCTGCGATGCGCGAGGATCAACTCAAGCACGCGCGCGTGGATGGCCGGCCAGATCGACGGCGCGGCCGCGACCGGCTGCGGTTCGACCGACGCTCCGCCTGGATCAACGAGTCCAATGCCTGAGGCGGAGGTGCCAGACCCCATCCATGGCCGCTCGACTCCAGGCCCCGCTCCCGAGGGACCCGGCGTTTCGATGGTCTCGCGGGGCAGCGCCGTCATGTCGGTGACGGCGGATTCGACGCGCACGTCGAAGACCCGCTTCTTCGACGCATCGATGATCTCGACTTTCCGGCCTTTCGACCCGGCGAGGAATCGCGCGACCAGATCGAGCGGACGAGACGTGGCCGAAAGACCGATCCGCTGGATGGGCCGTCCCGCGAGTTTCGCCACCCGCTCGATCGATAGCGCGAGGTGCGCTCCGCGTTTCGTGCCGACGATGGCATGGATCTCGTCCAGGATCACGGTGTCGACGGTGGCGAGCATCGAGCGAGCGTCGGACGTCAGAATCAGAAAGAGGGACTCGGGAGTGGTGATCAGGATGTCCGGCGGCTGACGCCGCATCTTCTGTCGCTCGTTCTGGGGTGTGTCGCCCGACCGCACCGCGACCACGGGAACCCGATGCTGTTCTCCCCGCTCGCGCGCCAGATCGCATATCCCCTTGAGCGGCTCCTGCAGGTTCCGCTCGACATCGCGGGCGAGAGCCTTGACCGGAGAGATGTAGAGGATGCGGACACCGCGGACCGCGGGCGGTGGATCGAACACCATGCGGTCGATCGCGCACAAGAAGGCCGCGAGAGTTTTGCCCGAGCCGGTGGGCGCGGCGATGAGGGTTGACCGGCCGCCCAGGATCTGAGGCCACGCCAGCCGCTGAGCGGGGGAGGGGGCGGTGAAACGCTGCCCGAACCAGTCTTCTACAATCGCTCGCACCCTGGGGAGTGTACAAATTCTGACCAACGGCAGAGGTCCTTTCTGAACCTCAACGCGATTTCTTTTCTCGGCTGGGCCTTCGTCGTCTTCGTGACCGCGATCGTGCCCTGGGCCGTGCTCCGGAACCGCGAGAGCGCTCTCGCGATGGCCGGCATCCCCCTGGCCCTGCGGTTCTACGCGATGCTGCTGCCGCAGATCGTCCTGGGCGTACTCGCGATCGCGACCGGTCTGCTGGAAGGCGTGGAACTTTTCCCCCGCAGCTTCCCGGCCCTCTCGTCCTGGTTCGCGGGAATGGTGTTCCTCGTGGTTTCGCTCGTTCTGGTCCGGCCCCATTGGCGAAGGTCGGTGGAAGAGCACAAGCCCACGTGGCGTCTCTTCGCGCCGGCCACGCGGCGGGAAAGGAGCATGTGGGTGGCGCTGTCCCTTTCCGCGGGAATCGGGGAGGAACTGGTGTGGCGGGGCGTGCTGCCCGCCCTCATCGCCGCCGTTACCGGGAGCTTCGCGATCGGCATCGGCCTCAGCATCGTCTCCTTCGCCCTCGCCCACGCGATCCAGGGGCTCCGCAGCGTGCTCGCCATCGCCGCAATCGCGGGGGCGTTCCATGCCCTCGTCTTCATATCCGGTTCCTTGTACGTCGCGATGTTCGTGCACTTCGTCTACGACGTGATCGCGGGCTTCAGTTACGCCCGTTTCGCACGGGAGCTGGGCCTGCTCCCCTCCCACACCGCTTAGCCACACCTCCTTCTCTAGACTTTTCGAGGGCGGAGTGGCACATGGATTGCTCCCCGGTGTTGAACCGGCGGGCAAATCGCGGTTCTCGAAGGGGACCCCTGAACCGACGAGGCGCCGGCACGCAGGATTTTCGGGAGCTGTCATCCAGGGAAGGCGCTTACATGCGACACATCAAACCTCGATCGATCTTCGCGCTGGTCCCCCTGTTGATTCTGCCCGGCTGCTCCTCATCTCCGGCCGGGCCAAGCCCGGCTCCCCCTCCGGCGGCCACACGCGACGGCCGGTTCATTCAAGATATTGATGCGCTCGCGCTCGACCTTCCCCGCCTTCACGCCAACCTCTTCTTCAAAACGACCCGCGAGGAGTTCGACCGGGAGGTCGCAAGCCTCAAGACCCGGGTCGCGGAGCTGGCCGACCACGAGGTGGTCACCGGCCTGATGCGACTCGCGGCGTTGCCGGGCGACGCTCACACTGCCATCTCTCCTTTCAACTACGCGGGCTTCCGAAGGCTCCCCATTCGCGTGCGTTTCCTCGCAGACGGACTCACGGTCACGTCGGCCGCCGCGGGCGCTGAATCGCTCCTCGGCGGCCGGATCACCGGCATCGGCGATGTGGATGTCGCGACCGCGATCGAAAAGGTGGCGTCGGTCGTCTCACGCGACAACGAAGCCTGGCTGCGCGCGGTCGGACCAAACTACCTTGTCATCCCGGAGATCCTCCATGCCCGAGGCGTGACCCCGAGCGCGGATCGAGTGAGGCTCCGCGTGGCCATGCCGGACGGGACTCCGGTGGAGGCCGATCTCAGCGCCGTGACATCGGGACAGGAGGGGACGTTCAAGGACGCACTCACCGCGGCGACGCCCCTCTACCGCCAGCGAACCTCGGAGAACTATTGGTACACCTGGATCGAGCCCGACGTGATCTACCTTCAGTACAACCGTTGCCAGGACGCCGCTTCCGATCCCATGTCCTCCTTCGCGTCGCGCGTTTTCGCGGATGTGGATCGCCGGGTCCCGAAAGCGGTGATCCTCGACCTGCGGGGGAACGGCGGCGGAAACTCCTCGGTGGCGGACCCGCTTTTTGCCGGCCTGCGCTCTCGACGGTACCTCGCCGACTCCGGCCGGATCTTCGCCTTCATCGGAAGCGGTACGTTCTCTTCGGCCCTTCTCAATTCGATCA
>CAYNHK010000061.1:0-23176 GCA_964396875.1 uncultured Acidobacteriota bacterium
GGTACCAGTCGACCGGATTGTGCGCGTGCTGGAGCAGGTACGGCGAGGTCGCGTGGATGAGGCGGTTGGGCGGGCGAGGAACGGTCTCGGTCATGCTTCGATTCTGGCAGAGGGTCATCGGTTAGCCTTCGGTGCGATGGCCGGAACCTCCATCCACCACATCGCGCTGCGCGTGAAGGACTGCGCCGCCTCAGCGCGCTTCTACGAACAGGCGTTCCTGTTGCGCGAACTCCGGCGTGTGGAATCCGAAGGGGTGCTCCGCGCGATCTGGCTGCGCGCGGGCGACACCGTGCTCATGCTCGAACATTCGATCCGCGGCGCCGGACCGGCCGAGGGCTCGGGTCACGTGCTCATCTTCCCTGCCCAAGACCTCGAAGAGGCCGAGCGGCGTCTCGCGGACCTGGGCATCGCGGTCACGGATCGAACCCTGAAGACGTTGTATGTCCAGGATCCGGACGGCCACCGAACCGGCCTCTCTGTCCATCACTTCGACGAAACCGCGTCGTGATAGTGTTTCGAGCAACGTTATGAAGGTGCTGCTCGTTCGACACGCGATCGCCCTCGACCGCGACACGCCGGGGATCTCCGATGAGCTGCGTCCGCTCACCGAGGAGGGGGCCGCGAAGTTTCGCAAGACCGCGCGTTCTCTGGCCGATCTTCTCACCCCCGACCTGCTCCTGACCTCCCCACTGCTTCGCGCGAAGCAGACGGCCGAGATCCTCAGCGCACAGTGGCCCGCGGTTCCGGTCAAGGAGTCGGAGGCTCTTGGGAACGGTTCGCGCCGTGCGTTCGAGGAAGCGCTATCCCGTCTTTCCGGTGTGGGCGTTGTGGTGGCGGTCGGACACGAACCCTGGCACTCCGAGTGGACTGCCGAATGGCTCGGGGCCTCGCACGCGGATTCCTTCGCGTTCAAGAAAGGCGGCGTCGCCCTCATCGATTTCGATGGCGAGGTTGGCCAGGGTCAGGGCCGCCTCGTGTTCTTCGCGGCGCCCAAGGCCCTCAAGGACCTCGCCGGCTGAGACGGAGCGGCGGCTAACCCCGGTCGCCGAAGAGGCTGACCATGAAGACGGTTCCGCCGACCTTCAGCCGGTCGCCGTGCTGAAGAACCGCGCGATCGGTGCGCGCGTCATTCACCCAGGTTCCGTTGGTGGAGCCGAGATCGTGGACCACATAGGAATCGCCTTCCCGATCGATCCGGCAGTGTTGAGCGGAAGCACCGTCTTCGGGAACCACGATGTCGCTGCGGCGCGAGCGTCCAAGTGTGGTGTGCCCGGTCGCGGAAAGAGGAAAGTTCTTTCCCGCCCCGGGCCCCGAAAGCGCGCGCAGGGTGGGGTTGGCATTCACCACCAGGGTCTTTTCGAGGGCGATGTCGTCGTCGGCCATACCCCCGGGAGCGTCAGGGCTCAGGCTGAGAGCGTCTTTCCGCGGAAGCGACAAGGAGAGAGCGAGCGAGGGCTGGGGCAGACCCGGCGCGGCCGCGCGGGGCGCCTCGGGCGCGCTCATCCGGCGGATCAGGAGGACCACGATCCCCAGCATGAGCAGGCCGCCGAGGGAGAAGAAGATCGCGGCGGCGCCGAGCAGGCCGGTCGCCGCTTTCGGCGTGGGAGTTGGCAAAGGCGGTTCCGGGCTCCGTGACGATGCCGCGCTGGATGCGGCCGATCCCCCGCGCGGCGCGATCGACTGGGCGAGCATCGCGGCATCCGCCACTTCCAGGCGGACATATTCCCCGCCCGTGATCTTGGCGATGCGACGCAGGAGTTTTCCGTCGCCCTGGCCAAGAGCCAGGGCGAATATGGGAACACCTTTGGAGGTGGCGGCATTGAGGGGATCCTCGAACTGAAGATCGCCCTCTCTCACCCGGCCCGCTGAAAAGAGCAGCAGGGCGCGCGCCGCGAAATCCTGGGCGCCGAGGTACTCGACCATGTCGAACAGGCCGTCGGGCAAGGCAACGCCCGAGGCCCCGGCTTCGAATCCCGCGAGTGTCGCGGTGACGAGCGCGCGATCCGCGGTTGGAGGAAGGACGATGCGCTTCTCTCCGCTGAAAGAGCCGATCATCATCTGCGAACCTTCGGGCAACTTGTCCAGGAGCGCCAGAACGAGGTCCTGGCTGCGCTGAAGGTCGGCCTGCGCCATCCCCGCCTCATCGATCGCAACGCCCACGACCAGAGGCGGACGGACGAGAACCTCGGGGGTCGCCTCCGGCGATGCGGTCTGGGCCAGGACGCCGGTGGCAAGACAAGGCGACGCCGCGAGGGACGCCGCCACCAGCCACGAGCCGATCCGCGCCCGCGATCTCATCTTGACCATAAACGATCTTTTTAACACGATTTAGCGGACTACAATGACATCGCGATGATCGAGCGACCCCCGCTCAAGAACAACCTGCCGCTGGCCACCGTGCTCTTCGTGATCCTCGTGATCACCGGCATCGGGTTGAGCGTGGTGGCGAGGCGGAATCCGAACATCGGCACCGACTTCGCGGCATCGGTTCTGCTGTTCGCGCTTTCGGTGGTCAACCTGACTTTGCTGCTGGTCGTGCTCTTCGTCCTGATCCGCAACCTGGTCCGGGTTTTCCTGGATTCGCGTCGGGGCGTGGTCGGCGCGCGTCTGAGGCTTCGGCTTGTCCTTGCTTTGCTCGTGATGGGCCTGATCCCGGCCATTGTCCTTATCGGCGTCGGCGGCTCGCTGCTGCGGGACAGTTCGTCGAGGTGGCTGAGTTTCGACGCTTCCGGCATGGCGGGAGCGGCCAAGGCGGTGGCGCTGCGCCTGGAGGAGGAGCGGCTGCGTTCGGTCCGCGCCCTGGCCTCCTCGGCCGCCGCGGAACTCGGCCGACGTCGACTCAAGGAGCCGGATGCGCCGCTCGCGTCCCAGGGCCTGGGGCTGCCCAATGACAGCGACCTGCTGATCATCCTCAACGCGCGCGACGAGGTCGAGGCGGTCTACGGCCGGTCGCCGCTCTTGAGCTCGGAAATCGCGAGCCTCGCGAGTGAAGCGCGCGCCGGGCGTCACGCCGAACTCTCGGCGAACCGCGACGGACAGGACCTGCGCCTGGCCGCGCGCATGGTGCCCGACGCATCCGGGTCCGTGGTGATCGTGGGCCGCGGGGGCGGCGGAGATCAGGAGGCGCTGGTCGCGAACCTCGACCGCAGGCTCGACACTTTCGAGAAGCTGCGCGCGGAACGTGGTCCCATCTCTTCCCTCTACATCTCCTTGTTCCTCTTCCCCGCCCTTCTCACCCTGGTGGGCGCGTCGTGGTTGCCTTTCGTCCTCGCCCGGCGCTTCGCCCGTCCGGTGCGCAACGTGGCGCTGGCCGCCGAACGCATCGCCGCGGGTGAGCGCGGTGTGCGGGTCGAGAAGGACGAGACCGATGAGGAGTTCGTGAAACTCATCCAGGCCTTCAACCTCATGTCGGAGAAGCTCGCGCGCTCGGAGGAGGAAGTCGAGTTCTCCCGCTCGGACCTGACCCGGAAGAACCAGGAGATCGATGAGCGGCGGCGGCTGATGGAAACCGTTCTCGAAACCATCGGCACCGGGGTGGTCGTGCTCGACAGCGCTCAGAGCGTCCAGCGCGTGAACAGCGCGGCGTCCCGCCTCCTCGGCGGCGACCCCTCGCGGATCGTGGACTCACCCCTCGCCTCGCTCCTCCCCCAGGAGGTGGCGGGCGAAGTCACGCGGTCGATTGCCCGGGTCCTCGAACGCCGGTCGACCCACTTCGAGCGGGACCTGGCGCTCTTCGGCCTGCGCGGCCGGCGTGAAGTGAGATTCCGGGCCGCCCCCCTCGCCACGAGCCAGGGCGGACCCCTCGGCGCGGTGATCGTGCTCGAGGACGTGACCCCGCTGATGCAGGCCCAGAAGGTGGCGGCATGGGGCGAGGTCGCGCGAAAACTCGCGCACGAGATCAAGAACCCGCTCACCCCCATCAAGCTCTCGGCCCAGCGCGTCCGCAAGGCGCATCTCAAGGGCGCCTCGGATTTCGACCGGGTCCTTTCCGAATCGATCGAGGCGATCGTCTCCGAGGTGGACGCCTTGCAGCACCTCGTGGACGAGTTCGCGCAGTTCGCGCGGTTGCCTCCCTCGAGGCCGGTCGAAGGCTCGCTCAACGCGGTGGTCGAAGCAGCGCTGGCGCTTTACGAAACCGCGTATCCCCACATCGCCTTGAACCGTTCTCTCGACCCGGAATTGCCGTCGCAAAGGCTCGATGGGCCGCAGATCAAGCGGGTGCTGATCAACCTTGTCGACAATGCCATCGCGGCGCTCGGGGAGAAAGGCGCCATCGAGATTGGCACCTCGTACGACCCGGTGAATCGGCGCGCCACCCTGACCGTGGCGGACACCGGCCCGGGGATATCTCCTGCGAATCGCGAGACCATCTTCGCGCCGAACTTCTCGACAAAGAAGAAGGGCAGCGGTCTCGGCCTCGCCATCGCGCGCCGGATCGTCGAGGACCACGGGGGCGAGATCCGGGTAGAGGACAACCTCCCCCGCGGCGCCCGCTTCGTGATCACCCTTCCGGTTTGATCCCTTCGACATCCGGACGGAACGCCGTCTGGTGGAGCGCGAAGCCGCCCCTCGGGGGCCAGGAGCCCTTCTGCCGCGCAGGCTCCTAGCGCGCCCGAAGGAGACAGGGAGCGCCGGGTTCGCCCTGGCAGATGCGGCCCTCGATGACCGGGGCAATCCCGCGCGGCTCGGCGGCTCGGAGGTCGCGAATCAGAAGATCCTTGATGTCGAGGCCTTCGGCCCCACACCCTTTCTGGATCTGATCGCGGTTCAGCATCTGATAGCCGTCCTGATCGCCCGCATCGGGATTGACGAGATAGTCCACGGTCACGGCCAGCACCGGCTCAGCCGCGGACACGGGCCGCGTGCCGCGCGCGGCAAGCCATGAAACATCTGAAACCGTTCGGCCCGGCCGGTCGTGGCGGAAGCCGAAACCCGCGATCTGCACGAAGCTGCCCGCCCCCGGCCAGCCACGCACGGATTGTTCCGCGACCTTGATCAGAGCCGCTCCGTCGATCTTCAGCAGGTGCATCGGCGAGGGATAGGCGAACAACTCCTCGACGTGGCGTCTCGTCAGCACCGTGCCCGCGGCCAGGTCGTTGTTGAGGCGCAAGGCGCCGGAGTTCACGAACGCCACCTGGGCGCCGCAGACCTTGAACGCCTCCAGCATGCGGTCGGCGATCCAGTTACCAAGCGACGTCTCGCGACCGCGCACTTTGTTCTCGTCGGCCTCGAGCGCGGTTCTGGTGTGCCCATACGGCTCATCGAGGCAGCCGGGCCCGGCTTTGACGGAGGAGCAAAAAGCCAGGGCGTGGCGGGCCTGCCATTCGTTCACGCGGGCTTGAACCAGCGGGTCGGGCGCGGGCGTGTCCGATGAGAGGGGAAGGAGACGCGGCTCCACGAGAAGCGTGCCGTCCGCCTTCTTCGTGATCTTCACCACTGAAACCGTGCGCGCGTCGGCGTCCGCCTTCGTGTACCACCGCCCGCCAACCTGCACGTGCATGGACTCGTGATCGTGACCGCCGAAGATGACATCGGGCCCCGCGTCACCGAGGCGCTCGAGGAGCGCGCGATCCGTCCTGGCCTCGAGATGCGTGAGGCCCACGACCACCTCGGCGCCCTGGGCACGAAGCGCCGCGCTCAACTCGCGCGCGGTTTCCTGCTCGCCCGCGTACCCCGCGATGTACTGAACGCCCACCATGGGCAAAGTCAGGCCGAAGATTCCGATCCGGATGCCCCCGCTCGTCACCATCGCGGTGGGCGTAAGGTTCTTCGAAGCGACGAGCGGCTGGCCATCCGAACCTTGAGCGAAGCGGATGTTGCCGCCGAGCCAGCGGAACTGCGAGCCATCGATGCGATCTTTGAGCATCGCCGCGTCACGAAGCCGTCCGCGGTCGAACTCGTGGTTGCCGGGCACCACGAACATCCGGGCATCGAAGGCCGCGGCGTCGCCATCGAGGAGGTTGAGGATCGAAACCATCTGTTCGCCCTGGTACATCCGGCTGGCGAAGGATGGGAAGAGGAAATCGCCGCCGTGGAGAAGCAGCGCTTCTGGAAACTGCTGCTCGATCTGCCTGCGCAACGCGCGAACCCGGGCGAGGCCGCCCGTGGAACCTCCTTCCAGGCCCTCGATGCGGTAGATGTCATTGATGCCGAGGAGGGCGGTGGTCCGGTCCGTCGGAGCGGCGTGGACGAAGAAGGCGCCGGTCAGGACCGAAAGGACCCCGAGGGCCATGGCGGTGGCGAGGGGGGGCCTGCGGGGAGCAGCGAGGTAGGTTACGGGCTTCACGGGAAGGCGAAGTTTCCCATGGCGGCGCCGATCGTTCCCACGGTCACCCTCTCAATTTCTCGAGACCTTCGGCGGGGACGCGAGGAAGGTCACGATCTCATCGAGATCGTCACTCAGGCGGAGCAGGTGGGAAAACCCCTTCTCTTCGCCAAGCTGTTTTAGAAGGGGCCACACCGACTTGGCCCCTCGCCCGGATTCTTCGGCCGCATTCCGGTTCCAGTAACGCGAGCCGAGCAGGATCATCGGCGCCGCCTCGCCGTGAGTGGCGTAGTAGTTCTGACAGGCGTCCTGGAAGATCTCCTGCACGGTTCCCGCGTTCCCTTCGGCGAAGATCACCCCGTGGGTGGCGATCGCGAGCACACCTTCCTCGCGGATCGAGTTCTCGAAGAACTTGGCGATGTGGCTCGCGAAGGGATTCGGAGGTTCATGTCCGTAGAACCAGGTCGGCACACCGACGCTCTCGGTGCGCGGATCCTTGGCCTCTCGCGGAAAACGTTCCATCACTTCAAAGGCGGGTCCCAGCCAGTCGCCGCTGTTCCATTCGGGGGAACCGGGAGCCACGGGTTTCACCCGAGGCACGCGCTCCAGCATCCGGACGGCGACGCGCAGGTCGTCCTCGCCGCGGGTCGCGAACCACGCGCCCAGATTCGAGGCCTCCATCGCGCCGGGACCACCTCCGGTGGCGACGGTGAAACCCGCGCGCGCCAGCTTCCACGCGAGCAGGGCGACCTGCATGTAGGGAGCATCGGACGCCGTCGGGTTCCCGTGTCCGTCCCTCGTCTTCTCGAGCCGCTCGCGGTCATGCCCGCCCATGATTCCGACCACGCGCTTCACGGAACCGGGCTGACCGCCGAAAGGCTTCAGGTATTCGTCGAGCGCTTCCTCGATGGCGAGATCGTGAAGCCGGAAGAAAACGGCGTCGTCGATACTCAGGTCCTGACGCTTGCGCTTGCTCAGGTTGTCCATGGCCGCGAGGTAGCAGGTCCAGTCGGGCGTCTTCTGGTAGGTGGCCGGATCCTTCGCCCGGTAGCCCCTCAGGAGTTCGTCCGCGTCGTAGAGAACGGTCCGGAAGGGATTGAACTCGAGTCCCGGCCGGCCCGGCATCACGAGGGCGCCCAGGGAGATGAGCTTGCGGGTGAGAGGCAGGCTCATCCGGCAGCCCAGGAAAGCCGTGCGCTGATCAAGGTCCTCCGTGAGCAGCGCATCGTCGATGCGAGGGGAGCGCAGGTCGAGCCCGAGCAGGGTGATCGTCGACCAGTCTCTTTCGGGGCGCCGGAGGAACGAGTGCAGTTCGTCGAGGTTGCGAACCTCCAGTTTCCTCACGGTCGGCGAAGTCTATCCGTGAGGGCAGCTACCGGATAGGCTTCCGTCTTCAATGAAGCTCCTTGGGAAAGCCGGCGTCGCCATCATCCTCGTGTTCGGGGCGATCTGGGCCGTGGCGCCAACGGTCGCCGAAAGAAGGATGAACCGGGTCACGAACAGATCCATCGCGATAAGCGACCGGGCCCGCATCCTCCACGAGAAGCTTTTCGTGGCCGACCTGCACGCCGACACCACGTTGTGGAATCGCGATCTCCTCTCTCGCGGCGGGCGCGGCCACGTGGATGTGCCGCGCCTCGTGGAGGGGGGCGTGGCGCTCCAGGCCTTCACCATCGTCACGAAGACGCCGCGGCGGATGAATATCGAGAGCAACACCGCGGACACCGACAACATCACCCTGCTCGCGGTGGCGCAGCTCTGGCCTCCGCGCACCTGGAACGATCTGACCGAGCGCGCGTTGTACCAGGCCTCCCGCGTCACCGCCGCCGCCGCGCGCTCGGGGGGACGTCTCAGCGTTGTGCGGACCGCCAAAGACCTCGCGGCTTTCGAGACGAAGCGCTCATCCGACAAGACCGCGGTGGCTGCGTTCATCGGCGTGGAAGGCGCGCACGCCCTCGCGGGGGATCTCTCGAACCTCGATCGTTTCTACGAGGCGGGGATTCGCATGATGGCGCCCACGCACTTCTTCGACACGGAGATCGGTGGCTCGGCCCACGGCGTCTCCCGCGCGGGCCTGACCCCGCTCGGACGCGAATGGGTCGCGCGGATGGAGGCGAAGAAGATCGTGATCGACCTTGCTCATGCCTCGCCGGCCACCCTCGACGATGTGCTGAAGATCGCGACGCGGCCCGTCGTGGTCTCGCACACGGGCGTGCGGGGGACCTGCGACAACCAGCGCAACCTTGGAGATGCCCAGCTCGCCGCGATCTCGGCCAATGGCGGTGTCATCGGCATCGGGGTCTGGGAAACCGCGGTCTGCGGCGGCGACGCGCACGCCGTCGCCCGCGCGATCTCTCATGCCATCAACGTGGCGGGCTTTGAACACGTGGCCCTGGGTTCGGATTTCGATGGAGCGGTCGTAGCACCGTTCGATGTCGCGGGCCTGCCTCAGATCACGCAGGCCCTGCTCGACCTCGGACTGGATGAGACCGCTATCGAGGGAGTCATGGGCGGCAACGTTCGTCGCCTCCTGAAACGACTCCTGCCCTGACTCGCGGTCCCGCGGCTACCGCGCGGGAATCGAGAACGAGGTGCTGCTCAGAACTCCCGCGGCATCCCGGAAGGTGAGGGTCACATCGATGCGCGAGCCGACGCCGCGTTCGGCCGGCCAGCGAAGGGTCTGTATGGCGGTGTCCGCGTTCAGGTACTGGTCCGGATCGGGCGGTCCCGCCACCACCGCCGTGATGGAGGCCTCGGTGAGCGTTTGACCGGCGGCATCCACCATACGGAAGGATGCCGATTCGATCGGCGTGGTCGATCCATGGAGCGCCGATAGACGGACCGTGACCGAGGTGGGCGGCGTGAATCCACTGACTCCCGATGGCACGACCTGCATGGCGATGCCAATGGCACGAGGGCCAGTGAGTGCAGGGGCCGCGGTGGGCGCCGCCGGCGACGACCCGCAACCCAGGGCCAACAGGGGAACGAGGGTGAGCGATGCGACGTGCTTCATGGTGCAGGCTCCTCCGAGTCAGTGGCTACGAGGAGTGTACATCCGCCGCGGTCACACTAACAATCTCGGGCGTACCGCGGTAGATCCTCTGCCGGACGATGAGACCGTCCCGGAACTTCAGGAAGACCGCGAGCCGCCCCTCGAGTTTCTGACCGGCGGTGTAAGAACCCGTGGTCGCGCCGATCACCGCGGTCCACGCGATTTCCATGGCAACCTGCGAGCCGCCGCCGAAGGCGCCGCACAGTTCGTAGTACTCCGACTTGAAGAGAGCGCGGCCACGCCCGCGGGCCTGCCCGATTTCGTCCCGCGTGCGCACAACTCCCCTGGGAGCGAAGACGTTGGGGAACTCCTCCAAGGTCCCGTCTTTCGCGAAGAAGCCCGCGACTTCCTCGGGCCCTGCGCCCGCATTCATGACCGCGAGATAGCTGCGGGCGATTTCGAAGTTCGATTGAGAAGACCCGGGGTCGGAATCGCCGCCCTTCGAAACCACGGGCTCCCCAGCAGCTCGTTCAGCCAGCACGCGTGCGCGTTCTGCCGCGTTCGACCACGGTTCGAAACAGGCGTAAACGTGCTCCCGAACGATGCGGCCGTCGTCAAACTTCAAGAAGACCGCGAGGCGGGCGGCCAGTTCCTGGCCCTCGACCAGAGGCGGAGCGTGCTTCCCCACCCGGCCGCTCCAGGCAATCTCCATCGCCACCTGCGAGCCGCCGCCCGTGGCTCCCATCAGTTCGAAGTCCTCGGTCGCAAACGTCCCCGACGCACGCGCTCGCGGCCCGAGCATCCCCTCGGCGCTGCTCGATGTGGCGCGGTCGAGGAAACGATGGGGGTATTCGACCCGGACGAGGTCCTTCGCAAGGAAGACGTCAACCGCCTTCGTCGAGGAACGCGAAGAGAGAGCGGCGAGGTAGTTGCGGGCGATGGTGAAGTTCGACTCGCTGCCGGCCAGGGCCGGGGCCTCGGGCGCAACCGTTTCCGGCGTCAGGAACCATCCGAGGATCCGGCGGAACCAGCTTTCCCTTGTGGGAGCGGGCGGCGCATTCTCGGCCTCGGCGATTCGACGCGCCTCGAGCTCGGCCGCGAGGCGTAGGGCCTCTTTCTCCGCGGCAAGGCGGGCCGCGGCTTCTGCCGCGATCTGAGCCGATTCCGCCTCCTCGTGTCGACGTAGCTCCTCCGCTCGCCGGGCCGCGGTTTCCGCCCGCACCGGCGCTTCCTCCCGAAGGCGCCCCGCCTCCGCCTCGGCGGCAAGACGCGCGGCCTCCTCGGCACGACGTCGCTCGGCTTCCGCGGTGGCAATCCGTATCGCCTCGGCCTCGGCGACTCGACGCGCCTCGAGCTCCGCCGCGAGGCGGCGGGCTTCTTCCTCCGCGGCAAGGCGGGCCGCGGCTTCCGCCGCGATCCGAGCCGATTCCGCCTCCTCGTGTCGACGCAGCTCCTCCGCTCGCCGGGCCTCGGTCTCCGCCAGCACCCGCGCTTCCTCCCGAAGTCGCCCGGCCTCCGCCTCGGCGGCAAGACGCGCGGCCTCCTCGGCAAGACGTCGCTCGGCTTCCGCGGCGGCAATCCGTATCGCCTCAGCCTCGGCGATTCGACGCGCCTCGAGCTCCGCCGCGAGGCGCCGGGCTTCTTCCTCCGCGGCAAGGCGGGCCGCGGCTTCTGCCGCGATCCGAGCCAACTCCGCCTCCTCGTGCCGACGTAGCTCCTCCGCTCGCCGGGCCTCGGTCTCCGCCAGCACACGCGCTTCCTCCCGAAGGCGCCCCGCCTCCGCCTCGGCGGCAAGACGCGCGTCCTCCGCCGCTCGACGTCGCTCGGCTTCCGCGGCGGCAATCCGTATCGCTTCGGCCTCGGCGATCCGGCGCGCCTCCAACTCGGCCGCGAGGCGCCGGGCTTCTTCTTCCGCGGCAACACGCGCCGCGGCTTCTGCCGCGATCCGAGCCAATTCCGCCTCCTCGTGCCGACGCAGCTCCTCCGCTCGCCGGGCCTCGGTCTCCGCCAGCACACGCGCTTCCTCCCGAAGGCGCCCGGCCTCCGCCTCCGCGGCGAGACGCGCGTCCTCTGCCGCTCGGCGTCGCTCGGCTTCCGCGGCGGCAATCCGCCTCACTTCAGCCTCGGCGATCCGACGCGCCTCCAACTCGGCCGCGAGCCGTCGGGCTTCCTGCTCCGCCGCGAGACGAGCCGCGACCTCCGCGGCGATTCTTGCCGCCTTGGCCTCCGCTCGCAAACGCGCCTCCGCAGCTTTGCGCTGCCGGCGCACCTGCTTCTCGAGGTTTCGAAGCAGGCTCCGCATGTGGAATCGCTGAACCGCGTCCAGGGGAAGCACCTGGCTCACCGCCGCAGTGCCCATCCCGCGCGCGAACACGTCGAGGTCGTAGCGGATACGCGTCTGACCCTTCTCTCCCGGCTGCAGAAGGAACCCACCCGGTCCCTCGAACCTCCCGCCGAAGAAGCGAATCCTCATCGCGAAAGGCTCATGCAGTTCCTCGAAACGAAAGCGGAACCACCCGCCGAGGAGGGGGCGCACCTCGATCTCGCTTCCAAGGAGCCCCGGCTGGTCGGAGAGCACCTGGGCCGGCCACTGAACCGGCCACCAGGCGGGATAGGCGGAGGCAGCGGCCAGCACGTCCCAGATTTCCTCGGGAGTGAAGGGGACCGTGAGTTCCTCGCTGGTTCTGATCCGGGTTACGACACTCACGCCAACCGCTTCTCCCTAAATTGATGCCGCGGATGAACGTGAGCGGCCGTTTTTGACGAGCCCCGCCCCTGCACTCGACGTGCTTGGAGTATAGGGGCGGGCGCCCCGCGGAGACGCCTAGCTCACCCACCACCCCTGGGCGAACTGGCCAGCCAGGAAACTCAACAGGAGCGTCGAGCCCGCGAACCACAGGGTCGCCAGGACCGGGCTCGCTCCGAGACGCGGGGCGAACCAGATGAAGGCCGGGAAGAGGACGAGCACGAGCCGCGGCACACTGATCCAGAATTCCTGGGCCGTAAAGACGAGCGTGTTCCCGATCACCCAGACCGCGTAAGAAGGCCGCTGTTTCATGGCCGCGGCGACGCACGCGATCAGCATCATGGGGATGAAGGCAGCCTGGAGCAGGCCATTCATCATCGAATCCGCGCCGCCATGGCTGGCCAACCGTAACACCGCGACCGTCCCCTCCCAGGGCCACGCGAAACTACGATAGAAGGCGTCGTGCTGCAGCCGCATGAACGCGAGCGGGTCCCCCGCAACGACGTAGTTGATCGCGAGGTAGATCGCGATGCCCCCACCGACGCTCAGGGAGGCGAGGACGCGAAGTCCACGCCCGCTTGACGAAGTGCCCCAGGCCTCGACCAGCAGGGCGGGGGCGAGGACAAACGCGTTGATGCGCGTGAGACCCGCGAAGAAGCTCCACACCGCCACCGCCTTCCAGTCTCCCCGGCGCGCGGCGAGAAACGCGCCTAGAACCGTGGTGATGAACAACGCTTCGGTGTAAACGATGTGCAGGTAGAAAGCGGTGGGAAACAGGAGCAAGGCCAGGGCGGCTCGGAGAGAATTCTCGTCATCGACATCGAGCCGGGCGAGCTTGAAGAGGAGAAGGCAGGGCAGAAACGAGAGGATCGTGGCAACCACGACACCGCCGCTCATGAACGAGCCGGTCAGCCGGGAAGCCCCGCGGATCAGGAGCGAGAGCAGCGGGGGCAGAACGAGGGTGGTCGAGTCTTCGGGCGGGCCGTAGCCGTTCTCGGCGAGGTCGAAGTAGTGCTTCGAGTCCCATTGGTTCCAGACGCCCAGGACCGCATCGAGGTCGCGAAAGGGCCGGTCGAGTCGCACCTCGGCCGCCATCGCGCCAAGGACGATGAGCAGAACCTTGAGCCCAAGGCAGATGAGCACGAGGTCGCGGATGAAGGAACGTTTCGGGGTAACCGGTTCCATTTCGAAGGGAGGACGATAGTCGAAGGCCCTCCCGCCGAGGCGTGTTAGTTTGATCTTCGTGACGAAGAACCCGCGCCGGAGACGCGCAACCCCCATAGCGGCGCTCCTGGGGCTCGCCTTGCTCATGGGCGGGTGCGGCGGTTCCTCGTCACCTTCGTCTCCGAGCGCGACACCCACGCCGTCGGGCGGATCCTGCGCCGCGGGGACGGTGGTGTCGGGCACACCGAATCTGGTCGCGACCCGCGTCGTGGGGGGCCTGACCTCACCCCTCGACCTTCAGTCGGCGCCCGGCGACCGCACCCGCCTCTTCGTCATCGAACAGGCGGGACGAATCCGGATCGTACGAAGCGGCGCGCTGGTCGCGACGCCTTTACTCGACATGGCCGCCCGGGTGTCTTCGGGCGGTGAACGTGGCCTGCTGGGCCTGGCGTTCCATCCCCAGTTCAGCACCAACGGACGTTTCTTCGTCAACTACACGGACCGATCGGGCGACACCCACATCTCGGAATTTCGCGCCGCCACGCCGAGCGCTGACACCGCCGATGCTTCGAGCGAGCGGGAACTGATTTTCGTCCGCCAGCCCTTCTCGAACCACAACGGCGGAGGCCTCGCGTTTGGGACCGATGGTTTCCTCTACATCGGGCTGGGCGACGGCGGGTCCGGCGGGGATCCGCAGGGCAACGCGCAGAACCTCGGAACAAGGCTCGGCAAGATGCTTCGAATCGATGTCAATGGCGCCACGCCCTTCGCCGTCCCTCCCGACAATCCGTTTGTCGGACGAAGCGGCGCGCTTCCCGAGATCTGGGCGTTCGGTCTGCGGAATCCGTGGCGCTTTTCGATCGACCGCGCAAATGGCGATCTCTACATCGGCGACGTCGGGCAAGGCGCGCTCGAGGAGATCGACGTGGGCCTCGCCTCGCGCCGCGGCGGAGAGAACTACGGCTGGAACACGATGGAAGGCACGCGCTGCTTCAGCCCCTCGACCGGCTGCAACACGTCGAACCTGACCCTGCCCGTCACCGAATACGGCCGCGCGGACGGCTTCTCGGTGACCGGCGGGGTCGTCTATCGCGGGTGCCGGATGCCCGGGTACGCGGGGCACTATTTCTACGCCGATTACGGTACCGGCATTATCCGATCGTTCCGCCTGGACGGTGGTCGAGCGGTCGACGCACGCGACTGGACGACCGCGCTCAGCGGTTCGTCGCGGCAGATCCGCAACCCGAGTTCGTTCGGCACGGACGCGGACGGCGAGATCTACATCGTCGACTACGACGGTGAGGTCTACCGGATCGATCCCACAGGCTGAGAGAATTGCCCCGACGAATGGACAATCCCTGGCAGGCGATCGGCGCCCTTTCCCAGTCTCACCCCTGGCACGGCGTGCCCATCGGGAAAGACGCGCCCCACGCGGTGACCGCCTACATCGAGATCGTGCCCACCGATACGGTGAAGTACGAGCTCGACAAACTCACGGGCCTCTTGCGCGTCGACCGCCCTCAGAAATACTCGAACTTCTGTCCGAGCCTGTACGGGCTTCTCCCCCAGACGCTGTGCGCGGATCAGGTGGCGGCCTTGAGCGCCGAGCGCACCGGACACAAGGGGATCGTGGGCGACGCCGATCCCCTCGACATCTGCGTCCTTACCGAGCGCTCGATCTCGCACGGCAACATCCTGGTCCGCGCGATCCCGATCGGAGGCATGCGGATGCTCGACCGCGACGAGGCCGACGACAAGATCATCGCCGTGCTCGAGGGAGACGCGACCTACGGCCATATCAAAGAGATCTCCGCCGTTCCGCCGGTGGTCATCGACCGGCTGAGGCACTACTTCCTCACCTACAAGCAGCCGCCCGACGCCATCGCCGCGGTCTGCGAGATCACCCACGTCTACGACCGCGCCGAGGCGCTCGACGTGATCCAGCGCTCGCGCGCGGACTACCTGGCCCGCTACGCCCATCTCGCCGCGATCTTGAAGGACTTCACGACCGCGCTGCAGTAAGACGATGGCGCGGCACGAGCGCGATCCGGAGGCAACTGGATTCCACGGACCGCCACATGCGTCAGCGTGGCCGTCATCGGAGAGGGCGGACGGGGGCATGCTCCGTGCGGAGCAATCTGCGTCGTGATACCCTGCCACACAATTTGCACCCCGGTCGCGCTTCGACCCGAAGCGCCAGGAGGGTGCCCGGAGGGAATGAGATGAAGGTCATGACCATCGCCGTGTGCTTACTGTCAAGCAGCTTGGCCTACGCACAGAAGGCTCCGCCAGCACAGCAGGCTGCGCCAACGAGGATCTTCGCTGGAGCGAAGATCTTCGTCGAAGAGGGTGAGTTCGGAATGGCGCTTGGCGCGGCATTCATCGAAAAGAAAGTGCCCGTGAGCGTTGTCGCGCAAGCTGACAAGGCGGATTTCACCATCAAGTCGACCTCTGATGATCGCAAGGCCAGCACCGTGGGGAAGATCTTCGGCGTGGCCCGTGACCGATACCATGCCACGGTGTCCGTCTACAATCGAGACGGCATTCTCGTCTTCGCCTACAACGTGAAGAAGAACTCCTTTCAAGACGCGGCAAACAGCACCGCCAACGAGATCAAGAAGAAGCAGATCGAGGGCCGCTGAGACCGCCGCCTCGCGGCAGGGCACGCTGCGCGTGCCCCCTGTGCTTCAACGCGGATACTTGAACGACAAGTCCGGATGTTTCGGGGCTTTCGGGACGGGCCGTGGATCTATCTTGATTTCGGCCAGCAGATGCGCGATCGCGGCGTCGAGCTGGGCATCCTGACCCTTGAAAGTCGCGTGAGGCAGGTTGTCCACGACGATGTCGGGGTCGAGGCCGTGACCCTCGATGAGCCACTTCCCTTCCGGACCGTAGACGCCGGTCTGAGGCGCGCGCGCGACGCCGCCGTCGGTGAGTCGATTGACGTCCGAGAGCCAGACCTCGCCGCCCCATGTCCGCGTGCCAATGACCTTCCCGAGACCCAGGCGGCGGAACCCGTCGGCGAACGCCTCGCCGTCCGATGCCGTGTTCTCGTCGACCAGGACCACCAGGTGGCCGCGCGGGGCGAACTGCATATTCCACGTCGGCTCGCCCGATCGGCCCTGCCAGAACATCCAGGCCCGGCGCATGAGCTTCGAGAGCAGGAAGCTGTCGATGTTGCCGCCGCGGTTGTGCCGCACGTCGATCACGATGCCCGCGCGGTTGAACGAGGGATAGAAGTTCCGGTACCACGACGTGAGGTCGCCTCCACCCATGGCGCGAAGATGAACGTAGCCGATCTGGCCGTTCGACTTCTCATCCACCGCGAGACGGCGCGTGTGCTCCCAGTCGGTGTATCGAAGGTTGGCGCCTTCGGTGGTCGGCGTTACGATGACGTCGCGCGCGGCTGAAGCACCCGACTTCACTCTCAACAGGACCTGCTTCCTCTCCTGGCCGCGGAGGAGGGACTCGAACTGATCGGTCGAGAGCGCCTCGACGCCGTTCACCGCCTGGATCACGTCGCCCACGCTGATGTTGAGATCGGGATCGGCGAGGGGCGCACGTTCATCGGGATAATCGGGGTCGTGGCGGTAGATGTAGTCGATCCGGTAGCCGCCGAGTTTCGCGTCGCGCACGAGGCGGGCTCCGAGGGTAGGAACCTTGATGTCGTCGGGGCCGGCGCGCAGATCTCCGCCGCGCACCGCGGTGTGAAGGATGCTCAACTCCCCCACCATCCAGCCGATGAGATCTGAAAGCTCTTCGCGCGTGGTGATGCGTTCGACGAGGGGCAGGTGGCGCTTCAGGACGCCGGCCCAGTCGACGCCGTGCATGTTGCGGTCGTAGAAGTAGTCGCGCTCCATTCGCCACGCATCGACGAAGATCTGCTTCCAGTCTTCGCGCACATCGATCGGGAAGGCCCAGCCCGAAAGATCGACGCGGCTCTTGGGCAGTTCGGCAGGCGCGGGCGCCTTGCCGTTGGCGTCGATGACGAAGAGATCCTCGCGCTTGCGCACCAGCGCCTTCTTGCCGTCAGCGGAGACCTCGTACGTCGTGATGTCCTCCATCACTTTCACGGCCTTGGGATCCTTGTTCGTTATCTCGAGCGCCATGAGATGCCTCTTGCCCTCGGCGCCCGGGTCGTCCGCGAGCCAATAGAGCGTCTTCGCGGTGGCGGTGAGGCCGTTGAAGTCACCCGAACCCGCTGGCACCTCGTAGATGCGAGTCGATAGGCCGTCGAGGTCGATGTCGACCCGGGGAGCGGCGATCGGAGTCGGGCTCGGCGAGGGCGAAGGAGTAGGTGCGGGCGTGGCGGCCGGTTTCGCGTCGGCGGCTGGTGAGGCGGTCGGCTTGGGTTCGGGCTTCTCCGGAGTCTCGGGATTCAACTCATCCGCGGGCTTGAACGGAGGACGCAGCCCTTTCTTGAGCGCGACCTGATAGATCTTCATCGGCCGATCGAAGTAGGGCTCCGGCTGACGCGGTCCCCATGGCGATCCGACCAGCGACCTCAGGTTGCGGTCGGAGAGGAAGTAGAGCCACTTCCCGTCGGGACTGAAGGACGCGCTCACCGAGTTGACCCGATCGCTCGTCACGGGAGTGGTCGTCTTCGTCTCGACGTTGTAGAGGAGAATCTGCGCGAATGTGTTCGACGCAGTCTGCGACCAGGCGATCCAGCGGCTGTCCGGAGACCAGGCGAACGAGAAGCCGCCCTCCTCATTCGGGGCGAACTTCCTTTGCTCCTTCGTCGCGATGTTGAAGAGCCACACGTCGCTGTTGTTGTCCGTGTACACGATCCACTTGCCATCGGGCGAGGGCAGCCCGTCGAACCGCAGCACCTTTCCGTCGCTGGTGAGCGCCTTCTCGTCACCCACGCCGTTTCCCGGAAGAGTCGCGAACTCGAACTCTCCGCTCGCGTCGGAGAGCGCCAACAGGCTTTTCCCGTCGGGCATGAAACGAACGTCGCGATATCGCACGCCGGGCTTGCGAGACGCGTGGACAAGGCGGCCGGGGCCCGACGGAGCCACGAAGACGCGGCCACGCGAGGTCAGTACAACCGACTCGCCCTTGGGATGGAGGTGCACCGAGGTGAGCGACTCGATCGGCTTCTTCACCCACTTCTCGCGAAGCTGGTCGAAGTCGGACGGCAGAGTGATCGGGATCATCCGCTCGGCTCCGGCGGCGATGTCGTAGAACCACAAATCGGCGCCCACCTGGTAGACAAGGCGGCCCGCGTCGAGTGCGGGACGCTTCACGTCCCAGCCGGAGTGTTTCGTGTGTTGCCGCGCATCACCGCCGCTTTCGTCCATCGACCAGATGTTCATCGTCCCGTCGCGGTCAGTGACGAAGTAGACGCGACCGTTCCACCACTGCGGCGAATGGCTTTCGCCCGTGTAGCCCTGGGTGAGGACCTGCGCCTCGCTCTGGCCTTCGGTGAACTTCCAGATCTTGCGCGCCGTGCCACCCTTGTAGCGCTTTGTGACGTTGTTGTGGAAGGCCGGGCGCACGAAGAAGAGCGTCTTGCCGGAGGCGTCATACGATCCTTCCGACGCCTGGCTCAGAGGAATCCGCGTTCGATCGCCGGTCTTCAAGTTGAGAGAAACGAGTTGCGGGTCGGGGAGGGTCGCGAAGTGCTGCGTGGTGTAGACGAGCTCACCCGACGGTGTCCACGCCGTCGCGGTCGAAGGCTCGGCCTCGTACGTCCGGCGGACGGGAACGCCGCCCTCGATCGGCATCGTGTACACCTCCACCGGGCCCTCGTATCGCGCGGTGAACGCGACGGTCTTGCCATCGGGAGACAACACGGGATCCGACTCCTGCCCGGGGTGCGTCGTAAGGCGACGCGCGAGCCCGCCCCTGGTGGGCACTGCCCACAGGTCGCCTTCGGCAGCGAAGACGACGGTGTCGCCGCGCAGCGTCGGGAACCGATAGAAACCCTGGGCCGCGCCGGCCGGAGCATTCTGAGCGGGCGCGAAGTGAGCCGGCAGGAGCAATGCGGCGACGAAGCCAAGGGCGGCGAAGCGACGACGGTTCATGGGATTGAATCTCCGAAGGTGTGGGTGGCGATGAGGCTACCCGTTTTCGAAAGTTCCGGCAGGGATGTCCTCACAACTAGACTCGCCTGTTCGCTTTTCAGATCGGAGGCCGTTTGGAGATCGTCCAACAACTGTTGTGGTTCCTGAAGCCCGAGGGCATTCAGTGGCTGATATCGACCGGTGGTCTGCCGGTGATCTGCCTCATCATCTTCGCGGAGACCGGCTTTTTCGCGCTGCTCCCCGGCGACTCTCTGCTGGTCCTGTGCGGAATCATCGCGGCCACGCCTGGTGCGGACGGTCAGCCCCTTCTTCCGCTCTGGGCTCTCCTTGCCATCGTCCCGGCCTGCGCGATCCTGGGTGACCAGGTGGGATACTGGATCGGCTCCTGGTTCGGCAAGACCCTGTACACCTGGCCGGAGAAGAGTCTTCTCGGCATACCGGTCTACAGGCGCGCCTATCTCACCAGGACCGAGGACTTCTACGCGCGCTGGGGCACGTTCTTCATCGTGGCCGGGCGCTGGGTGCCGATCGTGCGCACCTTCGCGCCGATCGTCGCGGGCATGGTCAAGATGCCTTTTCCGACTTTCATCTTCTACAACGTCATCGGCGCTTTCACCTGGGTGTGGAGCATGGTCCTCGCGGGCTACTTCCTGCCTCCGATCCTCAAGACCATGGCCCCCGGGTTCGATCTCGCCCGGAACATCGACAAGATCGCTATCGTGATCGTGGGACTGTCCTTGCTGCCGATCATCTGGACGGTGTACAAAGAACGTCAGGGGGAGAGATAGATGAAGCGAAGCCAAAGACTCAGCGTGTGTGCGACCTTGTTCTTGTTGTTTTTCGCGACGCCCTCGCGTGCTGGCGAGATCGGCGCCTTCCTCACTCTCCCCACGCCGACGAAAGACTGGAAGACGGGTTTCGGTTTCCACGCGGCTCTCATCTCACTGCCGTTCCTGCAGGCCGGTGGGGAGTTTGCGAGGATGAGCGGCGAAGATCCCCTGGTTTCGATCGGCACCTACACCGCGCAGGTCGAGGTGAATCCGCCGTCGGTGAAGATCTCGCCCTTCGCCGGCCTCGGGGTCGGCGCCTATCGGCAGAAGTTCGGAAGCGACAGCGACTGGGGCAGCGTGATCGCGATCTTCGGCGGCGTCCGCGTGCCCATCGGCGTGGCGCGCCTTCGCGCGGAGTTCCGCAAGACGAGCCTCTCCGGCACGCCGCGGGTGAACATCGACAAACGTTTCTCGCTCGGCGTCAGCTTCAAGTTCTGACGCGACGTCAATCGCGGTAGGTCGCGTCCTTCCGGTCCAGCATCCGCAACAGCCCCGGCCAGGCAAGCCCCCCGCCCGCGCCTCGAAGGACCTGCCTGGCCGCCGCCTGCGCTCCCCCGATGATCCTGGGGTCGATCGGAATCAACTCCCCCCCGCCCGCCTGAGCCCGCACCTGGATCGCGCAGGCGGATTCGAAGATGTACATCAGCAGGAAGGCGTCCGCGATGTTGTCCGCCACCGTGAGCAGGCCGTGATTGCGAAGCATCAGGAAGTTCCTGTCGCCAAGGTCCGCCACCAGGCGCGGCTTCTCGGCTTCATTGAGCGCCACGCCTTCGTAGTTGTGGTAGCCGAGGGAGGAGAGCACGAAGATCGACTGCTGCGAGATGGGTAGAACGCCGCCCTTCTGCGCGCCCACCGCGACACCGTTCAGGCTGTGCAGATGAAGGACGCACTTTGCGTCCTCGCGCGCGGCGTGAATCGCGCTGTGGATGGTGAAACCCGCGGGGTTGATCTCGAACGGGCTCGGCATCACTTTCTCACCGGCAAGGTTCACCTTCACCAGGCTCGAGGCGGTGACTTCCTCGAAGAGCATCCCGTAGGGGTTGATGAGGAAGTGATGTTCCGGGCCGGGAACGCGGGCGGAGATGTGGGTGAAGATGAGATCGTCCCAACGGTAGTGAGCGGCGAGGCGGTAGCACGCGGCCAGATTCACGCGCTGCTCCCACTCGGCTTCGCTGACCTTCGCTTTGACGGTCGGATCGGTTGTGGTCATGGTGTTGAAGATCTCCTTGTGGTGGCGGGCGAGCATAGCCGCGGGTCGCGAGCCCCGGAGCCAACCCGAACGAGGCGGGTGGATATGCTGGCGAACATGATGAAGAAACTGTTCCTGATGCTCTGCCTGCTGCCGTTGACGGCCGACGCCGCGTCCCGGCCACGGCTCAAGACCGTGGAAAAGGTGGACATCGAGCGGTTCATGGGAGCCTGGTACGTCATCGCGGCCATCCCCACCTCCATCGAAAAGGAGGCCTACAACGCAATCGAAACCTACCGCCTCAATCCCAAGGGCACGGTTGACACCGTCTTCACGTTCAACAAGGGCAGCTTCGATGGGCCGGCCAAGCGCTACACCCCGCGCGGCTTCATCAAGGACAAGGTGAACAACTCGACCTGGGGCATGCGGTTCATCTGGCCCTTCAAGTCCGAGTTCCTGATCACCTACCTGGACGAGAACTACTCTCAGACCATCATCAGCCGGAACAAACGCGATTTTGCGTGGATCATGGCCAGAACCCCGGAGATTCCGGAAGCCGACTACCAGAAGCTGTTGCTCGAACTGACCGCCCAGGGATACGACCTCACGAAACTGCGAAGGGTCCCCCAGCGGTGGCCCGAGAAGCCGTAGCGGGGGTTGGGGGGCCAGGCACTTTGCGGCCCCCAACTCATAGAAGCGGGGTGTCGGCAATCCGTTCGACCGCGAGCAACGACACATCGTCGCGCAATGACCCGCCCGACCACTCGCGCACGCGATCCGCGATCAGGTCCAGCCCTTCGCGAAGCGGGCGATCGCGGTGTCGGCCGATTTCTTCGACCAGTCCCGCGTAGCCGAACTCCTCCTGCGTGGCATTGAGCGCTTCGGTGACGCCATCCGTGTAGAAGTACAGCCGATCGCCTTTCCGCAGCGTCACCGTTTCATCCTCGAACCGCGCGTCTTCAATCATGCCGATGGGCAGACCGCTGCCGTTGACCGGCGCGGGTGGAGCGTCCTTTGCCAGGAGAACGGGCAGCGGGTGACCGGCCATGACATAGCGAAACTGCCCGGACGATTCGTCGAGGGTCCCGTAAACCAGCGTGAAGTATTGCCGCGTGCGGTCCATGGGGAACTGCCGATTCAGGCGCTCGGCGACCCGCGAGGGCAGGACGATTTCGGGACCCGCCTCGGCTTCTTCTACAAGAAGCGCTCCTTCAAGCGATGGTGAGAGCAGATGATTCAGGGTGAATGAGAGCAGCGCCGCCCCCACCCCGTGGCCGCTCACGTCGAGCAGATAAAGCCCCACCTGTCCTCGGAGAAGCGGGACTATGCCCACGGCGTCGCCCGCCAGATCCGTGCAGGGTCGAAACGCGTGGGCCAGGCGGAAGCCGCGCATTTGCATTTCGGGCGGCGGAAGCAGAGTTTGCTGGATGCGCGCGGCCATGCGGACGTCCTGTTCAAGCGCCTCCTTCGAGCGTCGCAGCGCCTGTTCGGCTTCTCGACGCGCGGTGACATCCGACTGCACGCCGATGTAATGAGTGACGGCGCCCGTGGGATCGCGAACCGGGGTGATGGAGAGACGGTTCCAGAACGTCGTCTTGTCCTTGCGATAGTTCAGGATTTCGACCACGCACTCTCGCTGCTCGGCCACTGCGGCGCGAATCTCCGCAACGGCCAGCGGATCCGTCTGCGGCCCCTGGAGGAAGCGGCAGTTCCGGCCGAGGACCTCGCTCACCGGATATCCCGTGATGCGCTCAAAACCCTCGTTGGCGTAGATCAACGGTCGGTCGGGCAGGCGTGCGTCGGCGATCGTCACACCCTCCGCGGCCACATCGAGGGCCCGATCCTTCAGCGCGAGCTGGTCCAGAGGCGCTCGCTCCTCGAGTCGAGCAGGGCGCGGTTCCGATCGAGGCGGCATCGTTCGTTGCAGTATCTCACCTCGCCAGACTCGCGACTGCAACGCC
>CAYNHK010000062.1:0-22996 GCA_964396875.1 uncultured Acidobacteriota bacterium
TGGCCTACTCGGTTTGCCACAACTCGCGGCTTTCCATCCGGTTATATCTGGCCGCCTACCTGCACAAGCACGGGGTCGAGGCCGAGGCCGGCTGGAGCATCAACGAACTGTTGGAAAGATGCGCAGCGGTCGATCCGGACTTTTCGAAGGTCGATGTTTCGGAGATCGAGTGCCGGGGCGGTAAGGGCGAGCGAAACGAGTACTGCCTGGCCGTGGCCCAGGTGACCAACTGCTTCGAAGCCGCGAACGAAGTCAGGAAGCTGATCCATTCGATTCCCTGATCCGCGGGCCGGCGCCCGGTCCTTACGTCCAATCAGCGGGGCAGGTTCGTTCCTGCGTGCTCGGCCTTCTCCAGAAGCCGCTTGGCGAGGTAGAGGCGCGCCACGTTGTTCTCCTTGACGACCTTCGCGATTTCGTCGGCCTTCTTTCCTTTCGCGATCTGCGCTGCCAGCTCGCCTTCGCTCTCCATCACCCAGAGGCGTGCGTAGTAGAGCGTGTCCTCCGACAGGTGCGCCATCACGACGAGGCCGGTGAGGATCGGGTGATTGTTCGTAACGTTGGCGCCCCGGGTGCGGCCGTGCTCGAGCTCGACCTGAAGCGCGTACTGGAACTCCCACAGGTGCCCGAGCGTCGGCTCGCCTTCGAAACCGGCGCGCGACTTCGGAAGAAAGTCATTGAGGATGGTCTTGTCGAAGCGGCTCTCCGGCGTGCCGACGAAGTGGTCCTTCGTAATCATCCGCTTGAGGGCCTCGAGGATGGCCACTGTCTCGCTCGCCGCGATAACCGCTGGTCCGAAGTCGTCTGCCTCGACCTTCGACGAACGCTTGCGCGCGATCTCCTGGATGGTCCTGCCTGACCATGTCTTTTCGAAGCCGAGGGCCGCGCAGAACGCACTCACTTCCCGGGACGCGATGAAGGCGAGGTCGGCGCTTTCGCCGTCCACCGCCGCGAGCTTCCCCATGACGTAATCGATGGCCCTGGTCCTGGTGGGATACGCCGCCGCGAGCCGCGCGGCCTCGGGATCGAGAGAAACGCGGGCATTCTTCATGGCGAACTCCTGGGACACGTGGAGGTGGTCCGCTTCGAGCATACGCCCCAGCAGCAGCGCGCCCCCCCGGTTTCGCCTCGGCCTGCTTAGCCGCCGATCGCGGCGCGCAACCTCTCGAGTTCGATGCGGATCCGCCGCAGATCCTCGCGGGTCGAGGTGAGCCGGTCGCGCTCACCGCGGACGAATCGCGTGTAGGGCCCGACCGCCTCCTGCACCTTCTGCGCGCCGCGCTCGACCTCACGGTCGAACTGTCCGGTCAGTGCGCCCATCAGCTGCTCGCGCATGAGGTGCACCTTCCGTCTCAGCTCGGCGGTGGCCTGCCGGCGCCTCGCCGGGAGCACGAGCAGACCGAGCAGCGAGATCGTTCCCGCGGCCATGATGCCGGTGATGTCGGCCGCCGAGGTGGTGGCGAGCAAAGTCACGAGGGTCCCCAGGCCCAGCGCCCCGACCTGGATGATGGCGGTGCTGGCCACGGCGTCGCGCACGTTCTCGGCCAGTCGGCGCCCCTCCGCCTCCCTGTCGTAGGTCTCCACGGCGCGCTGCGCCTCGCGCTTCACCGTCTCGAGGAGGCGGGCGCGGTCGGACTCGAAGGAGCCCAGCACGCGGCCCAGCATGCGTTCGGCGTGTTCCGCCTCGCGCAGCGCCAGCCGATCGGAGACCGCCTTCCATTGCCGCATGTCGCTTGCCACCAGCCAGTCGATGACCTCGTCCACGCGCTTCTCCACCACCTGCGGCAGGTCGGCCACCACCTTGCGCTCGAACTCCGCCTTGACCCGCGACTGGTTCATGAGGTCGAACACCCGGCCGATGCGCAATGTGTCCTCGAAGAAATCGACGCCGCGCTTCTCGAAAGCATGGAGGACGTTTTCCACGTCGGCAAGGCGGAAGCGGAAGTCGCGCCCGAGGTCCTCGCGATACAGCTTCAACTGGGAGTCGATCTCCTCGATGGCCGCGAAGTCGTCCCTGAGCAGTCCCAGCCGCTCCTCGGTCTGGTTCAGGTGCCGATCGAGGAGAGCGAGCCCCACGCCAAGCGGGTTCAAAAGCTTCAGGCGGACGCGCTCCGTCTCGTCCAGCGCTTTGGCGATGAACTGTTCCAGCCGATCGAATCCGCTTCGAACCAGGGCCGCGGCGTCTCCCGCCGCCTTCGCCCGCAACGCCTGCCGGCCCGAAACCGGGAAGACCTCGGGGATGAATCCCAGCAGCTCGCGGGCGCTGTCAGAGATGAAGGTCACGACCTCCGCAACCTGGGCTTCCCGCTCGAATATGTCGGCCTTGTTGAGCACCACCACGATCTTCTTGCCCCAGTCGCGGATGCTCTGCAGGAACGCGCGCTCGCTTTCGGTGAAGGGCCGGTCGGCGGAGGTGACGAACAGGACGAGATCGGAACGGGGCACGAACTCGCGGGTCAGAGCCTCGTGTTCGCGGCGGACGGCGTTGGTGCCCGGCGTGTCCACGATGTTGATCTCGCGCAGCATGTCGACGGGTGCGGTGATGACCTCGAGACCAGCCGAGGTGACCTCGCGGGCCACCGTGGGGCCGTGGCGGATGAGACCGATGCGCGACGTCGTCGGCGTCACGCCCTCCTCGAGCACGCTTTGCCCGAGGAGCGCGTTGATGAAGGCGCTTTTGCCCGCGTTGAACTCGCCGACCACGACGAGCAGGAAAAGCTCGTCGAGCTGACGCACCGACCGCTGCAGCGTCTCCTGGTCGTCCGGTGTGATCTCCAGGCGGGCCAGGGCCGCCGTAAGCTCGCCGAGCACGCGGCGCTCGTCGGCGAGGATGCGCTCCTGCGGATCGGTGAGGATGCGGGCGAGCACGACTTCAGTCTATCCGTGGCAAGCATCAGGCCCTGGCCCGTGGTCACTTAAGGATGCAATTGAACCACCCGACCTGGCTGTGAGCCGTGAGAGGGGGCCTGTAGCATCCACTTCGCCCCCCTTCTGGAGAACTCCCGATGAGAGCCAACAAGGCTGACCTCGTCCTTCCACCGCACCCGACCGCTGGCAGTCTCGCCGCCCTGGTCGCCCTCGGCGCCACGGCGGCGCTTGGGTTCCTGTTCCTCTGGCTCGAACTGGTGCTGGCGCGCTCGGGAGGCACCGCTTTCTGCGCGCTCGACTCGGCGACCTCCTGCACGGCCGCCTGGGACTCGCCTTTCGCCAGCCGGATCCACCGGCTCTCCGGCCTGCCGCTGGCCGCGTGGGGGCTGGTATGGAGCGTCGCGGCCTTCGTGCTGCCGCTTCTGGCGCTGCTGCGGCAGGCCGAGGGCACGCCGCAACCCGCGTTGATCTCCGCAACACGCCTGCTCGCCGCCGTCGGAGTCGGGGCGGTGGCGGTGATGCTGATGGCGAGCGCCGTGCTCGGAGTGTTCTGTGTGGGCTGCCTTGCCGCTGACATCGTGATCGCCGGCTATGCGGGGATCGCTCTCTTCAGTTGGGCCCCGCTCGGGTACCCACAGCTGTCCCGCGCCGCGATGTTGGCGGGACTGGCCTGCGCTCTTGGCTACCTGACCCTGCTCTATCCCGGCCTGCATACGCCAAAGCCCGCGGCCGAAGCCGGACGGGAGGCGGTGTCCCGGGCTGCCGCTCCGGCAAAAGGAACCGGCGACGCGGAGCGCGATCAGCGGCTCGTTGAGATGGTGGACTCGCTCGACCCATCACTCAGGCAGACGCTCTCGGACGCGCTCGCCATCTATCGAAACTCCGAACCCGTCATCGGTCCCGCGTCTTCGCGAACGAACCCTGCGCCGGTCCACATCACGGAGTGGACGGACATCCGCTGCGAGCACTGCGCCGAGCTGCAGCAGACCCTGCTGAATCTGCAGGAGCAAACGCCGCGGGGCAGCTTCACCGTCGAGGCGCGGCAGTTCCCACTCGACGGCGAGTGCAACCCCGAGGTCGAGCGCGCCACGGACCCGGTGCGCTGCCTGGCCGCGCGCGCACGCATCTGCCTGGCGAAGGACGCGAAGAGCGACGATTTCGCCCGCGCCCTCTTCGCCCGCCAGAAGGAGCTGACCGCGTCCCAGCTGTATCAGATCGCCGCGCCCTTCATGGAGAGGAAAGCCCTGGAGTCGTGCGTCGCCAGCCCGCAGACCAGGGCCCAACTGGAAGAAGACATCGCCTACGCGTCGCGCTTCGCCTCCGACGGGACGCCGATCGTCGCGGTCAACGGGCGCAAGGGTGTCAGCTTTGCGCCGTTCCTCTACGCTTTGATACTGACGGGAGGAGTCCCCGAGCATCCCGCGTTCGCAGGCCTGCCGCCGCCCAACCCGAACGCCCATCTGCACTGAGGGGTTCGGAGTTGACTATGGATGCGGAACGCCCGCTCCATAGCGATGGGCGAGGTAGCGGCAGATCTCGATGTCTTTTGAGATGTACGCCTGCCCCAACGATTCGCTGATCCTGACGTCCGGGCGAGCCTCAAAGGCGACCAGGCTTTCCTCACCCATGACCAGCATGGGGCAGCCCTGGACACCCTCGCCCAGCAGGGCAACGATCGCGGTCCGCGGTTTGTCGAAGCCGATGTAGTGGACGTCTACCTGGGCGCGGAGCTTCGGGTAGAAGGCGAGCATGCCCTCGACCATCGCGGTCTCCGGACAGAAGAAGGGCCGGTCACCGTGGCGCGCGTCGGCGAAGTCGGGAGTCAGGAGGAACAGCTGGTCTCGTTTGGGCATGGTGATGCGCTCATTCTCCTCGATCGTCGCGACAACTCCTCCGAGTTCACGTAATCGCAGGGGGCTTCAGTCCGCAGAGGGCCTCCGCATAAAATCCCTCAGCCGGGCGTCCGACCCGGTTGACCATGGCCACCAGCGAGCTTTCCCTCTCGATCACCCCCTCCGCACGCTACGACACAATCGAGGTCACGAGCCGCATCGCCGCCCAATTCGGCGACGTCCTGTCCCGGCACTCTCGCGCCCTCTACTGCTCGCTCCACACCACTGCGGGATACCTCGAGGAGAGCCTGGCCAGCCGCTTGCTGCGCCGCAACGGACAGCTCTCGAGTTTCTTCCGGCCCTTCCGCACCGTGTTTCCCGAGGGGGTTGAGTACCGGCACGACCAGCTCCACCTTCGGACGGAGTTGAGCGATGAGCAGAGGGCCGTGGAGCCCAGGAACGCCGACTCCCACCTCACCTTCATCGGCGCGGGGATGCGCAACTGCGTGACGTACCGGACGGGCGCCGCGGTCCCCGTCTACTTCATCGACCTCGATGGCACGTATGAGGGTCAGCGTCGCAGCCGCACGACCACGGTTCTCGCCTACGACGAGGTGGAGCCCGTCGAGCGGCTGACCATTCCAATTCCGGTATCACGTCACCCGGTCGACTCCATCAATCTGAGCGACCCCCGCGGCGAGTTCAGCGAGCGAGTCGCCGAACTCCTGAAGAAGCACGGCATCGAGCGCGGACGTGTCGACATAACCCTCGAGTCCGGCGAGCGGAACGCGGGACTCACGGTCAACGAATACGAGACCATGCTGATGCGCCACGACCTCGCCGAGGTGCTAGCGAACCCGTTGCGCTTCGCCGCGATCAAGGGCGCCCACATGCTGCGCGACCCGCGGGCGGTACCCGGAAAGACGATCGACTACGCCAAGTTCGACATGGTCGTGCTCTTCAATCAGCTCATGGAAGCGCTCCACGTCAATGAATCGGTCGTCGAGCGGCTTCTCTCCCGGCTGATCGCTCTGCCCGCCGACCGCTTCCTGCGCATGAAGCGAGGCGTCAGCTTTGGCGTCTCCAACGCTTCCGGCCAGCCATCGCTGGTCCGGGGGCGCTACCAGAGTCCGATCCTGGTGCAATGGCGCACGGCCGAACGCCAGCAGCGTCGTGTCGAGGTGGCCCTCCACCGCTTCCTTTAGCGGCCCGGGCCTTCCGTACCTCCCTTCGGTCTCGGCGGCGGGGGCATGTCGGCCCTGGGGGGATCGCTTCGCCGTCTATCGCCCCGGCTCCTGGATCCCGCCGTCCCCTCGGGAACACCGCCGGCGCCCTCGCCGAGATGGTGAAGGCAGCGGGGCGCTCCCTCAGCGGCCTACGTTCGAGGTCAGGACACCCATCAGAGACGAGATCGCGGGCAGTGTGTCGACGCCCCAGTGCGCGGCGATCAGAGGAACGAGCTTCCGGTACCGATCCCAGAGCAGGGAGAAGACCAGGCCCGCGATGAACACGGGCACGCCCGTGCCCAGCAGGACCGACGCGAAGTCTCCCGCTGTACCCTCGACACCCGAAGAGAGGAGATAGCGGGTGGGAATGTGCCAGGCGGTGAAGAGCGTGTTGGAGACCAGGATCGCCGCCACTCGACCCCTCCAGGCCTCGAGCCGCGTCTGGAGAAGAGCGCGAAAGAAGACCTCCTCGGGAATCCCCGCGTAAAGGAGCGGCAGAACGATCCCAAGGCCCAGCCGCACCGGCACCAGATCGAGCGCGTCGGAAGCCATCGCTGCCTGGATGTGAGACACGTGGCCAAGGTTGATTGAGAGGCCCAGGGCGTAGGCGAACGCCGCCGCGAACAGTGTGGGCCGGCTCCATGGGTCAGGGCCGGCGATGTCGCGGAAGCGATATCGGAGCTTGCGCAGCGCGATGGCGGGGACGATGAGCAAGCCGATGATTTTGAAACCGAACACGTACCAGATCTGATGGGTGAGACTGGCGGCCCCGAGCAGCGGTGCGGGAAAGGCCAGGCTGAGCCTGGCAGTGCACCAGGCCGCGAAGATGTAGAAGAGCGCGTAGCCGAGCAGGAGGTTTCGCTCGAACCCAGGATGATCGCTGCGGAATCCCGCCGCGGGCATGCGCTGCCACGCGACGACCCGGCGTAGGGAACGCATATTTGCCCGTACGCTCCACGCCTTCGCGAAGTTCCCCGCAACCGGTTGACACTTTGTTCGACCGCGACGGTGGTCTTCTATTGCTCGGACGCGCTCTCCGCGTGGCCGGATTTCAGCCGCGGGACCGCGCTATGTCGTAGAGGCCGCGGGAGCGCTCCACGTCGCTTGCGTGTCGCTCCACCCACTTCCAGACACCGCAGACCGACTCGCCCAGTCGCTCGCCGAGCCGCGTGAGCTTGTAGTCGACCCGCGGGGGGACCTCGGCGTGGACGCGTCGCGTCACCAGGCCGTCCCGCTCGAGCTGGCGCAGGGTCTTGGTCAGCATCTTCTGGCTGACGCCTCCGATGTGGCGCTGAATGTCCGTGAATCGCACGTGCCCTTTGTCCTCGAGGGCGTCGAGCACAAGGAGCGTCCACTTGTCGGCAATGCGCTGCAGCACCTCGCGGACGAGGGTCTCTTGGACAGACAGCTCCGCAGAACGGGCGGGGGCGATCGCCTTCTTGGTTTCCATAAGGTAAGTATAGAACTTTCGGGTGCCTACTTTACTTCAGAAACCAACCTCCGCTACGCTCGTGACATGACGACACCTACTGCCCTTGAACCTCGAAAGCTCGGCGCCTACGGGCCCTCGGTCTTTCCTCTCGCGCTCGGCTGCATGGGCATGTCGGGGATGTACGGTCCGTCCGAGGAGGCCGAGGGCCTGGCGACGATCCACGCCGCCCTCGACCGCGGCGTCACCCTCCTCGACACAGGTGACTTCTATGGCATGGGCCACAACGAGCTGCTCATCGGCCGCGCTCTGCGCGATCGCCGCGACAAGGCCCTTCTCTCCGTGAAGTTCGGCGCGCTGCGGTCGCCGGACGGCGGATGGGTGGGGATTGATAACCGCCCCGCCGCGGTCAAGAACTTCCTGGCTCACTCCCTCACCCGGCTGGGGGTGGATCACATCGACATCTATCGCCCCGGTCGCCTGGATCCCGCAGTCCCCATCGAGGACACCGTCGGCGCCATCGCCGAGATGGTGAAGGCTGGCTATGTGCGCTTCATCGGGCTCTCCGAAGTGGGACCGGAGACGATTGCGCGCGCCCAGGCCGTCCACCCCGTCGCCGACCTGCAGATCGAATACTCGCTGGTGAGCCGCGGACCGGAGGCGAAAATCTTCCCGGCACTCGAAGCGATGGGGATCGGCGTGACCGCATACGGCATCCTCTCTCGGGGCCTGCTGACCGGCTCGAAGCCGGCAGCGCAGGGAGACTTCCGCGCGTATCTCCCGCGTTTCACGGGTGAGCGGCGGGAACAGAACGAGCGGTTGCGGGAAGCGCTCCGCCAGATCGCCGAAGAGAAAGGTGTGACGCCCGCTCAGCTCTGCACCGCATGGGTGCTGGCCAAGGGCCGGAACATCGTGCCGCTCGTCGGCTCGCGAACGCGGGCGCAGCTCGTCGAGGCCCTTGGCGCCCTCGAGGTCACTCTATCCGCGGAGGAGATCGCGCGGCTCGAGGCGGCTCTCCCCGCATCCGCGGTGGCGGGCAGCCGCTACGACGAGCGCCAGATGCAGATTCTCGACAGCGAACGCTAGAACAGGTAGAACATGCGGACGAACACAGTGCTGCCGGTGTAAGGCCGGGGAGCGTACCCGGTGCCGATGAAGCCGAGCCAGTCGATCCGGGGGGTGTCGGTCTGCGGACCCAGCTCGGGGCGAGGCATGGTCTGCGGGCCGGCGGTGTTGACGACGCTGTAGTCGGCGACGTCGAACTTCTCGTACCAGTAGCTCAACCCGAGACCGACCTTCTTCGACACGTTGTATTTGACATCGACGGTGAAGTGGTGCCACTCGTTGGTCACGTTCGTCAGGGGAATGAAGCAACTGGTCAACGTGGCCGCGCACGGCCGGGAGTCGCCGGGGGTCAGGATCGAGTTGTTGCTCATGGCGGCGATACGCGGTCCGCCGTGCAGGAAGCCCTGGTCGGAGTCTGAATAGTCGTAGGTCGCGCGGATCTCGGTCTTCTCGATCAAGTCGATGAGGTTCAGGTAGGCGGTGAAGGTGTTCACCTTCTCGTCGTTGGTCAGAGTCCAGTCGCGGTTGGGGTCGAACCAGCTCTGGTACACCCCGGGAACGCCGGAGTCGGGGTTCGCGGTACGCGAGGCCTGGATTGCCTCGAAGCTCTCGTTGCCGTAGTCGGCGCCCAGGCTGACCCGCGCACTCGGCACATAGCTCACACCGATGGTGTACGCCTTGTTCGTGTTGTCGAGCAGGCCGAACTTCTGGGTGGGATCACCCTTCTGGTAGTCGTCCTTGCCGTAGCTGTACGAGAGGTTGAACCCGAGCGAGTCGGTCGGAGTGAGATCGACCAGGAACGTGGCGCGGTCGCGCTGACGGGCCGCCTCATCGTAGAACCGTGCCGCCGGCTGCATGGCCATCTCCGCGAGGACGTGCGGGTCAAAGCCGAAGGTCTCGCGGTCGGTGCGTTCGTACATCGCGCGCAGGCTCACGTACTGGTTGCCCATGGTGTCGAACGAGGCACGCATGGTCTTGTCCTTGTAGCCCCGGGTCACCCGGATGGTGTGATCGAGCTTGTCCTCCGAGTAGCCGACCTTGATGGCGCTCTTCGGGATCGCCGTGAACTTGGCGCTGACATCGGCCGTGCGTCGGTCGATGCTCAGGGGCTCCGAGATCCCGCCTGCCTCCTCGGGCACCGCGTCCTCCCGGACGTATTCCTCAGCGTGGAACGGCCGCCGGAAGTCGTTGCGCCCGTTGAAACGGTACCGCGCGACCAGCGTGACGTCCTTGAGCGGTCGCGAACTGATGTTCATGGTCGCGGTCGTGTAGTTGACGTCGAGGTCTGCGGTGTCGCGGGGAAGGCTGCGAAGCGCCGGGAACGTGGCGTACACGGTCGGGTTCGCGATCACCGGGTTGGTCGTCCACCCGATCAGTTTCTCGTTCTGGCGGCTGCTGCCGGCGGAGAAGGTGGCATTCGCGGTCGTCTTGCCCGGCAGCTTGATCATGCCCACCCAGTTGAAGGTATTCAGCGAGTTCGATGGTGGCATGGCCTGGAGGCCGTCCTTGGGACCGTTATTGTTGGTATAGCCGCTCGGGTCGTAGCACGTGCCCGGAGCCTGGCCCGCGAGGCCAAACCTGCAGAAATCCGTCGCCCGCATCGGATTGTCCCAACGTAAGGTGGGGATCTTCTGGTCGAATTTCGCGTGCTGGTAGTCGATCTTGAACATGCCCTGGTGGCTCGCCCACTCCATCCCGGCGTTCAACTCGGTTTCACGGCGGTCGATGACAATCGGCATCTCGTGGAGGTTGCTGAACGCGAAATTGCCCCCCCACGGCATGTTTCCCGTCTTCTCGTAGGTGAGGAAGCCGAGGGTGAAGTCAAGGTTGTCGGTGGCGGAGATTCGCGCGCTGCCCCCGAAGGTGTCGCGTCGGGACTTCATGTCGAACTGCCTGGCGGTCGTGTTGTAGATCGACCCGGGGTTGAGCTGCCCGGCGTTCTGGGGCACGCCCACGACCTGCCCGGCCTCGATACGCGCGCGGAGCGTGGGATCGATCGAACAGTCCCCTGCCGTGCAGACAAACGGCGTCTTCGTGTAGTAGGCCCAGTTCGTCGGGGTCTGATCGAAGTACAGCGAGGCCTTCAGCTTGCTGTTGCTGAAGTTCATCTTGTACCGCTGGTCGTTGTACCCGATGTTGGTCGCCCTGATGTCGAGGACCCACTTCTCCGTCTCCTTGAAGTACAGGAGATTGGCGTTCACCCCGTCCCGAAGGTCGCGGTATCGCTGGTAGCGCGCCTCATCCCCGGTGGTGGAGGTGAAGCGCCCGCCGATGTCCAGGCTCCCGTTCGAGGGGGTCGGGGTCGGCTGTGGCTTGTCCTGCGCCCACGCGATCGTGGTGGAGGCAGCGAGGAGCGCCGCGGCGCTGAGGATCATTAGCTTGTTGCTCATTACCATTCTCCTCAACTAGCGAAGTAACGCCCTGCCCGAGGGGGCATTGGACCCGTGGATGGACTGATGGCAGCCCCCGCAAGCCCGGCCAACCATCTTGTCGCTGTTGGTCGAGTTGTTCAGGGTGAAGCCCTCGTACACCGTGGGAGGATGCCGGGACGTCACATGACAGCGCTGGCAGAGGAAGGGCTCTTTGGCCAACAGCATCCCGTAGTTGTTGGACCCGTGCGGATCGTGGCAGTTGCTGCAGCTCTCGGGAACCGGAAGGTGCTCCCAGAGCATGGGGCCGCGCTTCTCCGCGTGGCAGGAGACGCACGACTCGGTGACCGTGCCGCCGACCTTGAGCAGCTTCACGTTGGACGCGCCATGAACGTTGTGGCAAGAGGCGCAGGTGAGCTTGCCCTCGCGCACCGCCATGTGGTGGAACTTGAGCTGCTTGTTCACGATGGCCCGGTGGCAGCCCGCACACAACTGCATTTCATCCGCCGCCTTCAACTGCTTGTCGCCCTTCGCGGCGTGGACGGAGTGGCAGGTGGTGCATCCCACGTTCCGCTGGTCGTGCTGGCTACCAGCCCAGAGCGCATGCTCCGTCTTGTAATGGCAACTCGAACAGACCGCACTCGCGTCCTGCGTCTTCATGGACTTGAAGCCCTTGATCTTGGTCTTGTCGCCGTCCGCGTCGGCGTGCGCCTTGCCCGGGCCGTGGCAGCCCTCGCAGCCGAGGTTGGCCTTCGTCTCGGCGTGGCAGGCCTGGCAGCCTTTCGGCGACGTCGGCCCTCCGGCCCTGAAACTGCGCGAGTGTGGACCATTCTTGAGCACGGCCCCGCTGTCCTCGTGGCAGGCCAGGCACTTTTCCGTGCCCGCGTACTCGCCGTGGGGGGCCTGAACCGGGGGTTTGGCCGATTTCTCCGTCTGAGCCGCCGAGGACGTGCCTCCGGTGGCGAGCAACGCCAGGGTCAGAGCGACGGCCCCTCCCAGCGCCAGGGTCTTCCTAAGTGAATCCATCGCTTGCTCCTTCGGTTCCGTCGAGTACGTTTGTGCGCGGTCGTGACTGGGTTCGTTTTCGCTCGCCGTGCTGAGCCGAGTCCAGAATCGACTAGACCCTCCCCGCCCCATTCGCGGCAATGGTCCATTTGGCCCATGTGGTTTTGCGACGGCCGGGAAATCGGCTGTGGTTGACAAATTGTTAGATGATGAGCTAAATATAAAACATGAGCAAAGTCTTCAAGGCGCTCGCCGATCCCACCAGACGCAGAGTTCTGGAACTTCTCCAGCAGCGCCCGATGGGTGCTGGCGAACTGGCGGATCAGTTCGATGTCGCCAAGCCGACGATGTCGGCCCATTTCGCGGTGCTGGTCGCCGCGGATCTGATCGAGGCGGACAAGGTGGGCCGCTCCATCACCTATAGGCTCAAGATGTCAGTTCTCGAGGAGGCCCTGCTCGCGTTCGCACAGACGGTGGGGCTCCAACTCAAAGTGAGCCAGGGAGCGCCGGCGCTCGCGAGAGCCCGGGGCAGAAGGTAGTGGTCATGAACCCTTCTCAAGAAGCGCGCCTCGCCATAGGACGTTCACTCGTCTTCGCGGGCATCTTTCTGCAGACTTCGATCCTGGTGAAGTCTTTGGGCCCGAGCGAACTCAGCGACGAGATGGGCCAGCGATTCCTCGGATTCTGGCTGGGCCTTATGGTGGCGTCCATCGGGAACTCGCTCCCGAAGGAACGGCCGTCGGCCGTATGTCGCAACTCCGTGACGGGACAAAACATCCGTCGCTTCGCAGCGTGGAGTTTCACCATCGGGGGACTGGGTGCAGCACTCCTGTCCGCCCTGGCACCCTACGACGACTCGAGGCCTCTCGCGGTCAGTTTCCTTGGCGCATGTTCGATGCTGGTGGTGCTTCGACTGGTCTCAGCAAGACGTGGGCCAAGGAATGCACGGCCCTCGCGGCCTCAGCCGGATGAACGCCCATGATGGCGCGGCTGATGGGGCTGCCGGTCGTCTCACCCGAGCGGCTGAAAGACCTGGTGGACAGGAAGGAGGTCACGGTCGTCGACGTGAACTCGGACGAACGCTTTCAGCAGGGCCACGTTCCGGGGGCGCTTCATCTGAATGGAGCCGAGTACACGGAGGCCGACCTGCCCGCGGACAAGACCGCGGCGGTGGTCTTCTATTGCTCGAACGCTCTCTGCCGGAAGGCGCCCAACGCGGCAAAGCGCGCGAGGAAGATGGGCTACACCGACGTCAAGGTCATGGCTTCAGGAATCAAAGGATGGGTGGCAAAGCACCTTCCCACGGAAGGCATCAGCTAGGCACGGGCTCCGCCCCCGGCTTGTCCTCCCAGGGGAAGTCGCGGAAGTACCGGTCGGTGGTGACGAGGGGCGAGAGCAGGTCCGCCTCCGGGTCGTAGTCCCAGAAGGCGCCATCAAGGACGTCCGCGGTTTCGCTCATGAGGCGGTGGCGGAGCGCGGACTGACGCCGAGGCTGATCAGCAGGTCCGCGTCGGTCGAACCCTCGGCAGGGTCGAAGAGGCGAGAGAGACGGGTTTCCGTACCGACCACGAAGCGGCAAGGTTGGCCCGTCATCACACCGCACGCGGTCTCGCGGCCGGCGAGGCGTCGCCCGGCCAGATGACTGAGAAGGCCGGCGTGCAGACCCGCGAGCAACGCACAGTTGCGTGAGCCGGGCTCGCCACCGAGCGCCGCGAACGGTGAGTCATGATGGGTGACGGACATCAGGCCGCGCGGACGCAGCGTGAGTTCCACCTCGAAGCGTCCGAGACCGAGAACGCCGAGCGAGCCCGCCAGGTACTCGAGCGCAACGTGGAACTCGGCTTCCCGCAGAGTCACACCCTTATTGCGTTGAATGGCTGCTTCCAGGCGCAGCGCGTGGCGCGCTCCCCACTCGACACCGGTGCGATGCAGCGCGACGTTGCGCGCCTCGGCCTCACGGCCGCCCAGAGCGGTGTCGAGGGACAGGAAGAAGTCGGCATCGAGGACCACGACGCGACGTCCCGCCGAGTCCTGGAGAGTCCGCCGCGGAAGATCGTGGACGAGGTCGGAGGAGAAAGCGACGGCTCGGTCGTGAAGCCGGTTGACGGTGACGATGATCTCGTTTTGAAGGGGCGAGCGCACCATGCCGATACGCACGCGCTGCTCGCCGTGGCGGAACGCGAAGGTGAACTCGAACGAGAGTGTGGGCTCACTGATGCGCCCCTCCGCGAAGTCGCGGAATCGGCCTTCGAACTCCTGCACCTGGGTGCAAGGCGCCACCTCGCTGAAGAAGTTACGCCCGAGCACCTTCTGCGGATCGCGTCGGGCGAGGTCGGCCTCGTAGCGGTTGTACTTGCGCACGGTTCCATCGGGCGAGAGGCCGATGTAACCGAAGGGAAGCGCGTCGATCTCGGCGGCGCTCAATTGCGACAGGTCGGTCATCGGGTCTCCTTCACCACGAGCCCCAGGCCCTGGTCGAAGCCGAGGGCGGTCATGTCCTCGCGGACCGCCTCCGTGAGAGCACGCAGGCGGCCCGGGTCAAAGTGCCCCGGCATGGCCCGCTCGAGGCGCTTGAAAAAATTCAGGGCCCAGGCGGAAGCGGCCGGGGGCAGATCATCGGACGGTCCGGTTGGCGGGTGGGCCGAGGAGACCTGGCCCGAATCGCCCACCTGGAGGCACGAGAGCGCGGGATGCTCGGGCAACGAGTCCTGGCGAGCCCGTTCGAGCCGGTCCGAAAGCAGGGCGGGTTCGAAGTAGTTGGCCGCGTAGGCCGACGCTACGTTCAGGAGAGTCAGGGCGCGATGGATGATCATCGTCTCGCGCGGGGGGAGCGGGGGAACATCGGGAATGGAGGCGAAGGGCGAGTCCGGGCGAGAGTTCGCCTCGTCCTGCTGGCGGGACCACTCGAGCAGGAGGCCGGTGGTCGATGAGCCGAGCCGGTCGGGAGTCGAGACCGGGCCGTAGGAGACCGAGAAAGACCCATCGGCGAAGGTCAGGGCTTCGAAAAGCGCCCCCTGGCCGGCGCGCCCATCGCCGAGTCGGGCGTCCACGAGCTGTCCCTCGCGCATCCACAGCGTGGCCTCGCGACCCGAGGACCGCAGAACGATCACGGCGCTGCGGCGCCCGGCTTCCAGGGTCTGCAGGAGGTCGGGAGCCGCCAGCATCTGGAGCGAACCCGTCATCTCCCGTTCGCTGCGGCGTCTCACACCGGCGCGATCCAGGGCGAGCCGGCAAGTGAGCACCATCTCCTCGGCTTCGTAGGGAGCTTCGACAACCTCGGTCAGGCCCAGACGCAACCCGCGACGGCGCTGCTCGGAATCCCTGGCCAGCAGCACGACCGGGACATCGACGGACACCGGGTTCGCGCGAAGTCGGGAGAGCAGGAGGGAATCCCCCTCGGGCAAAGAGAGGGCGACGAGGTCGGGCAGGAGCAATCGCATGTCGTCGAGCGAGGCGAGTGCGGCCGCGTCGTTCGGGGCGGTGAGAACCCGGAATCCGGCCTCGTTGAGAGCGGACCCGAGGCGGGCGCGCGCATCGGTTTCCGAACTCACGAGGAGAATCAGATCGTTGCTCATAGACCGGGGACACACGCCATCCGGGCAGCTTACGCGCGGCGGAATCGCGTGTCAAGTATTTGCGTAGCTTTTGAGCAGCTAGCAGAAGCGCGCGCGGTCCCTAGATGGGTCGAGCGTTTGAGCGTGCTGAAGTGCCCACCGTTCGCTCAGACGCGCAGCGATCCGCGGAACCCCCGGGCCGCGTAGTAAGACTGGGCGCCGTTGTGATAGGCGAACACGCGGCCATAGCGTCGATCGCCGAAGAGAGCGCCGCCGAGGGTCCTCACCTCGGGAGGTGTCCGGATCCAGCTCGACGTCTTGGTATCGAACTCACCGACTTGCTGAAGCTGCCGGTACTCTTCTTCCGTGAGCAATTCGATCCCCATCGAGGCGGCCATTTCGAGCGCACTGCTCTCCGGCTTGTGCTCCTTGCGGGCGTCGCGCGCCTCACGGTCGTAACAGACGCTCCGGCGGCCGGTTGGGCTCTCCTCGGAGCAGTCGCAGAATGTGTACTGGCCACTCTTGCTCCTGGCGATCACGTCCGGCTCCCCGCCCGTCGCCTCCATTTCGTGCAGAGACCGAAGCGCACCGGGATGGGCAAGGAGCCTGGTCTGGACGTCGGCCCAGGCGATTTCACGATGGCGATGCATGTTCTGGTCGAAGCGAGCCTTCAGGGTATGCAGGAGTTCTTCGCGTTCTTTGGCCTTCATCACTTCCCCTTTGAGCTTGGGAGGATAGCGTTCGGCCCTGCTCGCGGTAAGGTATTCCGCCCAAAAATCAGGGAGGAAAAGATGACCCGACGCGAGACGCCCGATGATCCTGCGCGGTGGAAGATCACGGTCTTGCCGATGCCCAAGCGGATGCGCTTCGCGGGCGCTTTCGGCCTGTGCGGCGGCAGCGCTGTCGGCGAAGGCGAAAGCCGCGGCCCCGGCATGCCCCACTGGTGGCCGGGCGGACAGGCGGTGGCAATCACCCACCCCACGGAGAAGCGAGTGTCCGTGCGGACGGCGAGCGGCGACGTGATCCCCGGCTTCTGGAGCCGCGACTCGGGCCGCGGCGGCGCGGTCGGCTGGCGGCTGGTAGGCGGCGCGCTCGAAATGATCGACCTGCACCCTCAGAAGGGCTTTGAGAAAACGGTGGCGATGGGCGCCGGCGGGGGTGGCTTCGCGGGCTGGGGTCGGCGTCAGACGAAGAAAGGCGAGCGAGCGGTGGATGTCGCGCTCTTCTGGAGACCCGACGGGACGATGGTCGAGTTACCTCCGGCCGAGCCGGGCGGCGAGGCGACGGCGTGCGCAACCGATGGCGCCTGGGTCGCGGGGAACACCGCGCTCTCGGGAGGCCGACGCGCCGCATTGTGGCCGGCGGACGGCTCGCGCGTGATCGTCCTGGGCGAAGAGCGTTCGATGTCGGCGGCGTCGGGGGTGGCCGACGGCGAACAGGTGGGAGTGCGCTGGATGCGAAAGGGCAGCGCGCCGGTGCTGTGGCGGGGGACCGCCGAGTCGCTCATCGACCTCACTCCCGTCGGTCACGAGACAGGCTTCGCGAGCGGCTGCGCTCGCGGTCATCAGGTCGGTTACGTACAGGTGAAGGCCAACATCGCCGCCGGCCACGGCAGCATGGCCACCAGGGCGGCGCTCTGGCGTGGCGACGCTGCGTCGTTCGTCGATCTGCACGCCATGGCGCCCGCGCCGTGGAACGCCTCGACCGCCACCGCTATTGAGGTCCGCGACGGTCTGCTCCGCATCGCCGGCAGCCTTACCCAGTTCGGCACCACGGACGAGTTGACACCGCGCGAGAGCCAGTACGTGATCACCAGGAGGGCCGTACTGTGGGAGACCCGAATCGACTGATCACGGCTCTGTCCGCTCTGGCCGCCGACGCCGCGGCGCGTCCCCTGGCCCCGGTGAGCCTCACCGAGGCCGCGATGCGCGGCGACCTCGAAGCCGTTCGCGCCTTCCTCGACGGCGGCGCGGTGATCGAACAGCGCACGGTCGGCTTCGCCTCCCCGCTTGCGGCCGCCGCGAGCCACGGCCACCTCGAAGTGGTGGAGCTGCTGGTCGCGCGTGGCGCGAACCTCGACCCCGAGGCCTCGGCTTTTCCGCTGCTGGCGTTCCCGATCGCCAACCGCAAACTCGACGTGGTCGACCGCCTGCTGAAGGCCGGCGCTCCCGTCGCCAGGTACCGCTCCCACTTCCGCCTCGCGGCGAAGAATGGGCTGTGGGACGTCGTCGACGCGATGCTCGGAGGCGGAGCCGACCCGCTCTGGCTGACCGACGCGGAGCGCGCCCAACTCGACGCGTTCGTGGCCCGCGAGCAGCCGCGCAGCCCGCAGTACCGAGCCCGACTGCGCGAGGAACAGGCGCGAACGCTCGAGCAGGCGCGAGTCACGCCCGCGGCGCGCCCGCTTGCCGCAGCCGAGCGCGACCGCCACGAGCACGAGGCGATCGCCGAGCTTGAGCGCGACCCGTCGCTCGCGCGGACCGTTACTTCCACGGCGACGCCGGTGCTGGCGCTCGCGGTGAGCAGCGGAGCAAAGGAACTGGTCCGGCGGATGTTGGCCGCGGGCGCCGACCCGAATGCGGCGGGCGCGGGCGAGACACCGCTTTCGCGGGCGGCCTCGCGCAGTGACGTCGCGCTGATCAACGCGCTTCTCGACGCCGGCGCCGACCCGAACTTAGCGGGCCCCGGATCACCTCACCCCGTGGTCGCCGCCGCGCTCGCGGGCTCACTGGCCTGCGTCGAGCTCCTGCTCGCGCGCGGCGCTCGGCCTCGCGCCCGCGACCTGAAGCTCGCCATCGAGCGAGCGGGCGGGCCGGACGAGAAACGTATCGTCGCCGGTCTCAGGGCGCGGCAAAAACCTGTTGCCCGGCGCGACCCTCCGGTTCGCCGGCGGGCCTGAGGAACTCCGCGTAGAGGACGCGGGACAGGCGTCCGCGAGCCACCATTCGTAAAGGCGCCGGTCCCACCAGGTCGAAGGGATAACACGTCACCAGGGTCAAAACACTCTCTTCCGAGGGGGCCAGCACGTCCACTCGTGTCGGTGCCACGACCTCGATGGTTTCGATCCGATAGTGGAAGGTGGCAGTGCGGGTGGTCAGCGTCACGACATCGCCCACCACGAGCTTCGCCAACGGTCGGAACACGGAATCGCGATGCCCCGCCAGACCAACGTTTCCGGGCTCGTCGGGAAAGGCGGTGTCAGGGATGTGACCCACCGCGACCCGCAGGGTCTTGCTTCCCACACCTTCCGCCACGAACGCGCGAACGTTGATTCGCGGGACCTCGATGAGTCCCCAGGCTTCTTCGGCTGTGGCTACCTGCCGGAGGCATTGGGGGCGAGGACCAACCTGTGAAGCGAGGGACCTTCCCCTCTATCATCCGCGGTCCAAGCCGCCGAAATTACTCATAAGGAGCATCCATGGTCCTGTCCAAAGCCGAACTGATTGCATCGTTGCAGACCGAAGTCCGCCTCGTGGTTCATCTGGTGAGCAAGGCCGCTCCGGAACACCTCGATTACCGGCCGAGCCGTGCCCAGCGAAGCACCCTGGAACTGATTCGCTACATCAGCATGATGGGACCGACGATCATCCGCTGGAGTCTCGCCAACACGAGCGATTTCGAGATCTGGACCAGGGCCGAGGCGGCTTCAAAGGAGCGGACCTTCCAGCAGGCGAAAGACGCGATCGCGGCCCAGCACGCCGAGTACGCGGATCTGCTGGCGGACCTGACGGACGCCGACTTCCGCGCCGAGATCACCGACTTCGACGGCAACAAGACGTCGCGCGGCGCCTTCCTGACGAACCTCGTGCTCGGCGGATGCGCCGCCTATCGCATGCAGCTATTCCTCTATCTCAAGGCCACCAGCGCCCCCGCGATCAATTCCGCGAACCTGTGGTCCGGAACGGACACGACCACGCAGGCGTAAGCCACGACGCAGCGATTCGGACTCTTCCCCGCAACCGCCCGAATCGCGGAAACGAGATTGAACTCTCGCAACCCCGGTCCGCTACACTCGTTTCTCACGGGCTCGTTTGGCACGATTGTGTGCACACCGATACTGGGATCGTGAGGTGTCACCATGCGACGTAATTCATGCCCCCGATGCGGACGAACCAACGTCGCGGGCAAATGCCCGGACTGCGGAAAGCCGCCGATGACGTCTCAACTGAAGTGGGCCCTGATTGCCCTTGTGGCCCTCATTGTTCTCGGTGTGCTGGCGATGCGCGGCGGCGACCCGATCGAAGCAGGCGTCAAGAAGCCGGCCGCTGCCGCGCCGGCCCGCTAGAAGTCCGCAAGACAACGGGTGTTGGACGCCGTCCTTCGGACGGCCCGGGCAGCGGCCTGCCGCTCTGAACTGATTGGACATCTTCAGAGGCGTCCAATTTCTCGGGGACGCGCTTCCACTATGTTTCCCTCCCATGAGCTACGTCATCGGTGTCGCCCTCGCCCTCCTGGTCGCTGCTTTCGCCCGCTGGTCAGGCTTCGGCCGGGACCGGAGTTTCTACCCGACGGTCCTGATTGTCGTGGCCTCGTATTACGTTCTGTTCGCCGTCATGGGTGGCTCCACCCGCGCCCTGGTCATCGAGTTGATCGTGATGGCGCCTTTCGCGGTCTCCGCGGTAGTCGGCTTCGAACGGAACCTGCAGCTCGTCGCGGCCGGCCTGGCCGCGCACGGCGTCATGGACTTCTTTCACGCCCGGATCGTCATCAACCCCGGCGTGCCGGTGTGGTGGCCGGGTTTTTGTCTGGCCTTCGATGTCGCCGCAGGGGCCTGGCTTGCATGGGTCGTCCGGGCGGAGACGGCTCCGCCGGCCCGGGAGGTGATCTGAAATGGAGCGTTGGAACGTCGGCATCCTGATCTTCGACGGCGTCGAGGTGCTCGACTTCGCCGGGCCTTTCGAAGTCTTTTCGCGAACGCGGCTGACGCCGGGCCTCGACTCGCGCCGGTCCGAGGACAGCGCACCCTTCCATGTTTTCACTGTCGGCAGGACCCGCGAAACTGTTCACGCGACTGGCGATCTGCTCGTGGTGCCACACTATTCGTTCGCGGACGCGCCGAAGATCGACCTGCTCGTGGTGTCGGGCGGGTTCGGCACGCGGTCACTGATGAACGATGAACCCACCCTCGATTGGATCCGGACCGTCGCGGCGTCGGCTCGTAGAGTCACCTCCGTATGCTCCGGCGCGCTCCTCCTGACCAAGGCGGGGCTCCTCGAAGGCAAGCGCGCCACCACGCACTGGGGCGCGCTCGATCTCCTCGAATCGCTCGGAGGGGTGAGCGTCGACCGCGTGTCGCGCGTGGTCGACGACGGTGTCATCACCTCGGCGGGCGTGGCCTCGGGGATCGACATGTCCTTCTACGTCGTGGAGCAGCTCCACGGCCGCGCCGTCGCCGACGAGACGGCCAGGTACATCGAATACCGGCGCGGGTAAGGGAATCAGGCACGCCTGTATCCTCCGCCTGGAGAACAAGACATGGAGACGACGGGACTGCGACTCAAGGACATCATGACCCGCGACGTCCACACCGTGGGTCGCAACGATCAACTCGCGGTCGCCGATGCCCTGATGAAGCAGGCACGCATCCGCCACCTGCCCGTCCTCGACTCGGACGGCGTGGTGTGCGCGGTGGTCAGCCAGCGCGACCTGTTCCGGGGAGCGTTGCTCCGAGCACTCGGCTTCGGCGGACGGGCCGAAGACAAGATGCTGAAGCAAATCGCGGTGAAGGAGATCATGTCCGAGCCGGTCCACACGGCCTCCCCCGAGACGACGGTGGCCGAGGCCGGGCGCGTCATGATCGAGCGCAAGATCGGCTGCCTGCCCGTGATCGAAGGCGGGAAGCTCGTGGGGCTCGTGACGGAAACCGACTTCGTGCGCCTGATCGCGGAGGGTCGCTAGGCCGCGGGGGTGACGTGGGTATCTTCGGGCGGGGTTGGGACTTCGGTAGGAGCATTCGCGTAGACGGCTGAGAGCTGGCGGTAGTACTTCGACCTGAATGCGATGATCGTCGCGAGGACCCCGACGAGGCCCGCTGCGGTGAAGACGAGCGCGATGCCTCGGGCGGGTCCGGTGCCGAACCAGCCGCCGATCAACTGAGCGCCGAGCCCCGTGGTCATGAACGGAATGACGATGAACTCCGTCAATGGCCCGATCAGAAAAGCGGTCAGGGGCGAGGCCGCTTGTTCGACCGACTGCGCGAAACCGAACACTCTTCCCTGCCGCTCGAGCGGCACCACCTTCTGAAGTGTCGTGTGCTCGGCGGCCTCGGCCCAGGGGCCGAGGAACATCCAGATGAAGCAACCGGCAGCGAGGAGCCCGATCGAGGGCTGGATGGTGAACACGCAGGCCACGGCCCAGCTGATGAGATTGACGAGGAGCAGCACGCGCAGAGGCTGTGTCCCAAGTCCCATCTTCGCGATCAACGTGCCGCTGAAGATGAAGGATGTCGAGAGCACGCCGAACAGCAGGCCCCACGTCTCCACCGAGACGAGCGACAGGCCATAGGCATCGAGCAGGGCCATGAAGATGCCGCCCAGGAAGTTGTTGAACGTGGCGAAGAAGATCAACGCGAAGAGCCCGGGCACCTTCGCGATCACCCGCATCGTCCCCCGGATATCCACGCGCTTCGGCGCGGCCGGCACGCCGGGCGTTGGCTCCGCTGTCTTCTCATCGATCGAAACCGATGCGAGATGAACGAACGCGACCAGGGTCAGCGCAAGTGCTATCACAAGCGCTCCCGCCATCCCGCCATAGGCCACGAGAAAACCGGAGATGACCGAGGTGGTGAGAAAGCCGATCCCCCCGACCATGCCCACGAGACCGTTCGCCTTGTCGCGCCGGTCTTCGGGAATGAGCATTGTTACCAGGGTCGGGAGAGCGATCGCGCGCAGGTTGCCCGCGATGACCCCGAGCAGGGCGGAGAGAACCAGCGCCCACAGCCACACGCTCGCGACATCGGCGAACGTGCCGTGGGGCGCGAACCGCTCGATGGCGAGCGCGATCGCGTAAAGCCCAAACGACGTGACGCTCGAACCGAGCATCACGTTCTTCTTGGAATGGTGATCGACGAGGCTCCCGAACCAGAACCCAAGGCCGGCAGTGAAGACGAGAAAGATCCCGGCGATCATGCCGGTCGCGAACACCGATCGTGTCTCGAGGAACACCCAGAACGTCACCGCGAACCACACCGTGAAGTTCGTGATGTTGGCCACGAGGTTGTTGGCGAGGATCTGGTGAAACAGTGAAGTCATGGCCGTCGGCATTCTCCTAGGCACTGCCCCGAAAGCGGAAGGAGCGGAAAGCGGAGGCGAATCCCCTAGACTCGCTGCACTCATGAGCATGGCGGCCGGATCAAGGCTTGGGCCTTACGAAATCAGCGGCGCCATAGGTGCGGGCGGAATGGGCGAAGTCTTCCGCGCGCGCGACACCAAACTCAATCGCGACGTCGCGATCAAGGTATTGCCCGCCGCGTTCGCGCAGGATCATGAACGGGTCGCGAGGTTCAAACGCGAAGCCCAGGTCCTCGCATCACTCAATCATCCGAACATCGCCGCGATCTATGGCCTGGAGGAATCCGCGGGGGCGGTGGCTCTCATCCTTGAACTGGTGGAAGGCGACGATCTTTCCCAGCGCCTCCGAGGCGGTCCGATTC
>CAYNHK010000063.1:0-22860 GCA_964396875.1 uncultured Acidobacteriota bacterium
CTCGCCGGAACTGCGTGCCCGAACACTTGCGGCACTTGAAACCCGCGGGCAGGAAGTCCTTCATCTCGCGGGCGAACCACGAGTCGGCGCCTTCGCGGTCGAAGGTATCCGCAACCGTGGCGAGGATCCCGGTCTCGAGGTGAGGCTCTTCGCAGGCGACGCAGTACGCCGCGGGGATGGGCACGCCCCACAGACGCTGACGCGAGATGCACCAGTCCGGCCGCGCCGCGATCATGTTGCGGATCCGGTCTTCGCCCCAGCCGGGGATCCAGCGGGTGGCCTTGATCTCGGAGAGCGCCTTTTCGCGAAACCCGCGGCGATCCATCGCGATGAACCACTGGGCAGTGGCGCGGAAGATCACGGGATTCTTGCAGCGCCAGCAGATTGGATACGAGTGGCTGTAAGGGACCGTCGAGACGAGGCGGCCGTGCTCGCGCAGGAACTCCGTGATCTTCGGATTGGCGTCCCAGATCTTCATCCCCGCGAAGTGCTCGATCTCCGGGGTGAAGAAGCCGCGGTCGGTGACCGGGCAATCGACTTCGAGGCCGTACTTGATGCCGGTGTCGTAGTCGTCGGCGCCGTGGCCGGGAGCGGTGTGAACGATGCCGGTGCCCGCCTCGAGGGTCACATAGTCGGCGAGGACACCGGGCGAGGTCCGGTCGATCCAGGGATGCCGGAAATCGAGACCCTCGAAGACGTCGCCCTTGACGGTCGCGAGGGGCTCGCCGAGGGTCAAAGCGGCAACGGTTCGCGCCCGCGAGACCGTGGCGTCCTTGAGGCCGGTGGCCAGGATCGCGATAGGCCCGCCGGGCGACTCCTCGTAGAAGCCGTATTCGAGTTCGGGATTGAAGGCGAGGCCCCGGTTCGCGGGAAGCGTCCAGGGCGTCGTCGTCCAGGTGATGGCGTGGACTTTCCGGCCCGCAACTGCGGGAGCTTGGGCGGCGAGAGCCGCGGTCCCAGCTTCGCTCAGCGGGAAGCGCACATCCACAGAAGGAGAAATGTGGTCTTCCTCGTACTCGATCTCGGCCTCGGCGAGGGCGGTCTTGCAGGAGAGACACCAGTGCACCGATTTCCGCGCCTTGTAGACGAGGTCCCGTTCGACGAACTTCGAGAGCGCGCGGACAATCGTCGCCTGGTACGACTTCGCCATCGTGAAGTAGGGATGAGTCCATTCGGCGGAGACGCCGAGACGCTCGAATTCCTCCCCCTGGATGGCGACGAACTTCTGCGCGTGAGCCTGGCACGCCTGCCGGAAAGCCACCGGGGAAAGTTCGTTCTTCTTCGACCCCAGGCTCTTGTCGACCTGCAGTTCGATGGGGAGGCCGTGGCAGTCCCAGACCGGGGTGAAAGGCGCGTCGAAACCCAGCATGGAACTGCGCTTGAGCGAAAGGTCCTTGAGGGTCTTGTTGACGATGTGGCCAAGATGGATGTGGCCGTTCGCGTACGGCGGGCCGTCATGGAGGATCCACTGCGGCTTGCCCTTTCGGGCCTCCCGGATCCGGGCGTAAAGATTCCTCGACTTCCATGCGGAAAGACGCTTAGGCTCCGAATCGGGCAGATTCGCTTTCATTGGAAAAGCGGTCTGCGGCAGATTCAGCGTATGTTTCCAGTCGTTGGCTTCACTCATTACAATCCGGTGATTCTCTCAGATCCTCAAGGCCTGCCAGAATCCGGCATCATTCAAACGACGTTCTTCGATTTTCCGACCGACAGTTGTCGTTGCAATCATCTATGACCCCGAGACGTCTTCTTGCCCTCTTCGCCGCCCTGATCATCGGGGCTTTGTCTTCCTGCGCGTCCACTGAGGAGTGCGGGACCTGCTCGGGCGACGCCGATTGCCGGGCGGGCTTCTTGTGCTCCACGTTCTCGGACGGCACCAGGCGCTGCGCCTCGGGCATGGGTGATACGACCTGCGGTAAGAAGTAGAAAGCAGCAAGGCGGCAGTGGGCCAAAAGACCGTCGCGAGGCGCGTCCTCGTGGCTCAATCGTATTTCCTGGCCTTCGACCGCAAGCTCGAGAAGGCGGGGCAACCCGTACCCCCGCTGGGCTCGCTGATCTGCGCCGCCGTGCTGCGCGACCGCGGTTTCGATGTCTCGTTCTTCGATGCCATGCTCGCCTCATCGGAGCTCGATTGCGCGGCCTTGATGGACCGCGTCCGGCCCGCCGCCCTCGTGATCTTCGAGGACAACTTCAACTACCTGTCGAAAATGTGCCTGGCGAGGATGCGGGAGGCGGCCGTGGTCCTGATCGGCATGGCCCGGCAGCGGGGAATCGAGGTCATGGTCGCCGGTTCGGATGCGAGCGACGACCCCCGATTCTTCCTCGACGCGGGTGCTTTGGCGGTGGCCAGCGGGGAGGGCGAACTCACGGTGGCGGAATGGCTGGAGGCCGACCCGGGTTCGCGTTTCGCGGCGCCGGGAGTCGTGACCGTCGCGGATGGCGGCGATTTACGGGTGGCGCCGCCGCGGCCCCCGATCCGCGATCTGGACGCGCTGCCCTCCCCGGCCTGGGATCTGATCGATCTTGAAGCGTATCGCCGCGTCTGGATGGACCGGCATGGGCGGTTTTCCCTGCCTCTCGCGACGAGCCGCGGCTGTCCGTTCCACTGCAACTGGTGCGCCAAGCCCATCTGGGGCCAGCGTTACAACACTCTGTCGCCTTCCCGTGCCGCGCGTGAAGTTCTTACCCTCAAGGGTCTTGGAGCCACCCACGTCAACATCCTCGACGACATCTTCGGCTTGAAGCCGGGTTGGACGGATAGCTTCGCCGCCGAACTGCGCGCCCTCGACGCGGTACTGCCCTTCAAGTGCCTGTCCCGGGCGGACCTCCTGGGTGCCTCCTCGATCGAAGCGCTGGTGAAGGCCGGCTGCGAAATGGTGTGGATCGGGGCGGAATCGGGATCGCAGGCGGTCCTGGACGCGATGGAGAAGGGCGCCACGGTCGAGGCGATCCGCACCGCGGCAAGAGACGTTCGCCGCCGGGGCATCAAGGTCGGGTTCTTCATTCAGTTCGGGTACCCCGGCGAGACCCACGACGACATCGAGGCCACGATCCGCCTGATCGAGGATGTGCTTCCCGAGGACATCGGCATCTCGGTTTCCTACCCTCTGCCGGGCACACGTTTTCACGAGCGCGTCCGCCACGAAATCGGCGAGCGCCGTCACTGGCGCGACTCCAACGATCTGGCCATGCTCTTCCAGGGGCTGCATGGGACTCGCTATTACCGGTGGCTTCACACCTACACGCACGCGCGTTTTCGCCTGGCCCGCTGCCTGCGCGAGGCGGAGGCCGGTTCGATCCGACGGCTGGTGAGGATCGCCCGTTATGGCTCTCTTCGCGCGATCGCGAAGGTGGCGCTCGCCCTTACGAGCCGCGATCGCCTCAGTGTTCGCCCCTGGTCTCCCGAACTCTCGAGAGGGGCGGCCGCCATGCCCGTGCCCGACCCCACGGGCCCGGGCGAGGCCTGATGGCCGCGGAAATCCTCCTCTCGCACGGGTACTTCCTCGATCTCGATCCCGTCGAGTCGAAGGTGATGCGACCCTATCCGCCCCTCGGTTTGCTCTACCTGTCCGGCTACCTGAAGTCGAAGGGCGTGACCGTCGAGGTCTTCGACTCCACGTTCTCGAGACCGGAGCAGTTGCTGGCCAGCCTCCGGAGCCAGGCTCCGCGCTGTCTCGGCCTATACGCCAACATGTTGACGCGTCCTCGCGTAGTCGCATTGATCGCGGCCGCGCGCGCACTTGGGTTTCCGGTGATCGTGGGCGGGCCGGACCCCTCCGGCAATCCGGACGAGTACCTCGCCCACGGTGCATCCGTCGTGGTGCGCGGTGAAGGCGAATTGACGCTCTGCGAACTGCTGACGCGATGGGACGGGGACGCCCCGCCAGAAGGAATCGCGGGCACCAGCGTGCGGGTGGGTGAGCGGCATGTGCATGCCCCCGATCGCCCGCTGATTCCAACCCTGTCCGCACATCCCTGGCCGGACCGCGAGGCGATCGCACTCGAGCCCTATCTCGAGGCGTGGCGTCGCCGTCACGGGTACGGCTCCATCTCTCTCACGACGGCGCGTGGGTGCCCCTTTACCTGCCGATGGTGCTCGCGAGCGATCTATGGAGAGTCGCATCGGCGGCGGCCGGTCGACGATGTTGTCGAAGAGATCGCGTTCATTGAGAGGCGGTACGCACCGGAGAGGCTCTGGTTCGTCGACGACGTCTTCACTATTCATCGCGGGTGGACGCTCGAGTTCGCCTCGAAGATGAAGGCGCGCGGTCTGCGCATCCCCTTCGAGTGCATCACCCGGGCCGAACGCGTGGACGAAGGCGTCGCCCTTGCCCTCAAGGACCTCGGTTGTTTCAGGGTGTGGATCGGATCGGAGAGCGGTTCTCAACGCATCCTCGATGCCATGGACCGAAGGGTCCGGGTCGAACAGGTGCGGGCGGCCACCACTCTGCTCCGGGCCCAGGGTATCGAGGTCGGCTTCTTCATCATGGTCGGCTACGAAGGAGAGGATGATCGCGACCTTCTGGCTACGGTGGAACACATCCGCCGGAGCGAGCCCGACGTCGTGCTCACCACCACCTCCTACCCGATCCGCGGGACCGAGTACGCGGCGGCCGTGGCGGACCGCCTGATAAACCCAAGGCCATGGGCCGAGTCTTCCGATCGCGACACCCTCATCCGCGGCCGACACGCGCCCTTGTACTACGATGCTGCCCGGGCGTGGATCGAGCAGGACGCCGAGTCCCACCGCCTTCGTCGAGCCGGCCGCCCGGTCGCGGCCATTCCCCCGGCCATTCGCGCGGGATGGGCACGCCTCAAGATGCGCCTGCGGGCGTCCGAGCGGGTCGCATGAGCGGAGGCGAGCCTTCGACTTCGGCGTCCGCGCGGGACGCCTCCATCGGTGGCGCGATCCGGCTCTCGGCCGAGATCGTCATCCGCGTCTCTTCGATCGTGGCCACGTTGTGGCTGACCCGGTCGATGGGCGTGGCCACCTTCGGCTCGTTCGTTCTGGCTCTCTCGATCGGGCTGATGATCGCCGAACTGGCGGATCTTGGTGTCAACTCGGTCGTCGTCCCGCTGATCGTGCGCAGCCGCAAGAATGTGCGGACGCTCTTCGTGATGAAGGCCGGCCTGTCCGTCGGCGTGTTGGCGCTGTGCGTCGCACTGATTCCCATCGCCTCGCGACTCTCGTCGTCGGCACCGCTCGTGCTTTCGCTCTGCACCATGCACTTCCTGGCCGCGAGTTGGATAGAGATGACGGGGACGGCGCTGCGCGCCCTGGGCCGGCGTCTGGACGAGGCGGTGCTGCTTCTGGTGTTTCGTTTCTTCCTGGTCGGCTTCATCATCGTCGCGCCCTTCGGTCTCAGCCTCGAGGGAGCGGCCCTTTCCTATGCCCTGGCCGTGGTTCCCACCCTCGCTCTGAGCGGGCTGATGCTTCTCCTTCGCGCGAGGGGTTCACACGAAGACGCCCCCGGCGCGTCTCCGCAGGCGATCCTCAGGCAGGCCGCGCCCATGGGGGTCAACAGCTATCTCGCCATTCTCTCGACCCGCGTCGAATTGTTCCTGCTTCAGGCGTTCCACGGCGCTCACTTCGTGGGCCTCTTCGGCGGGGCGACCCGGATCGTGGAGTCACTTCTGACCCTTCCGAGCGCCATCGCGGCGGGGGCTTTGCCGTCCGTGACCCGCGATCTCCTCAAGGGCACTCACGGAGCCGCACAGAGGATGTTCGGCCTCGTGGTGTGGATCGGGATGCCTTCGGCGGTGGGCCTGGCGCTGTGCGCCGAGGACGTGTTGCGCATCCTCGGCCCCGGCTTCGTGGAAGGTGCGATAGCTCTCCGGATCCTCTCCGTGGCCCTCTTTCTCTGCTTTGCGAACGCCTCTCTCTTCCACGTCCTGATCGCGGCGGGCGACACGGCGATGATTCCAAGACTCACCGCCATGCGCGTCGGGGTCGCGGCCGTGCTCGGCGCGGCGCTGATTCCCTTCCTCGGCCTTCCTGGCGCCTCGTGGTCGTTCACCGCCGCGGAAGCGGCGCTCTTTGCCGCTCTCGTTCGGAGGGCGCGTACGCATGCGCCCCTCGACGTGGCGCGTCCCTTGGCCCTGGCCCTCCTCGCCTGCGCGCCTATGGCGCTGGTCCTCGTGTCCTGGGCGTTCTCCCTTGCCGCCAGCATTCTCATCGGCGCCGCGTTGTTCTCGGTATCCGCGGCATTGATCCTCAGGCGCGGGACGGCGGCGGCGGGGCTCGCGTGATCGACCGCCGGTTCGCGCCGATTCCGGAAACGTCGGGACTCGATCCCGTGGAGCGGGGGATCCTGTGGCTCGTGGTCTACGCCGCCCTCTTCCGCGCCCCCGTGCGCACCATCGACCTGACGCCGCGCATCGTCGGGGTCCGGGCGGAGGAGGCCGATGTGCTTCGAGCGCTGCGCGGCCAGGCCCTGCGCCCTCTCCTCGTCGAGGACGCGGGCTCGATCTGTCTGCGTTCTGAGGCCGCGACGGATCTGATCCCGGCCTCGGTGGAGCGGGCGGCCGCCACCGCGCGACTGCTCGACCGCCATCGTGACGTGCTGTCGTTCGTCCGGAGCCTCGGTCGAGTGCGGTTTGCCGCGCTGTCGGGAGGTTGCGCGCACGGTGCGGCGGAGGATGGCGACATCGACATCTTCCTGGTGACGGAGCGGGGCGCGTTGTGGAGAACCCTCCTTGTCTCGACGTTGATCGCGAAGGCGCGGGGTTGGCGGCGGATCCTGTGCATGAACTACCTGGTGGACGAGACCGCGCAGGCGTTGCCCTGGCGGGACTTCTACGGTGCGTTCGAGCTGATCAGCCTCAGGCCGCTGACCGGCGAGCAGGGGTTCGATGACCTTCTTTCGGCCAACCGGTGGCTGGAAGCGATTTTTCCGAATTTCCTTCCGTCAAGGATCCGCGGGCAGAATCCACCGAACCAGAAATTGACGTCCCCGGGGAGTCCCCTCCTCGAGGCCGCCGCGCGAATGATCCAGAGGCCCTATCTCCGTTATCGTCTGCCCCAAAGCACGGGCGTGGAGCTTTCGGATCACGTCGTGCGCCTTCACACCACAGACCACCGGACCCGGCTACGGGCACTTTATCGAGACGCTTTGCAGACAATCGGAATGGAAGCGCCGCCATGGATCTAGAGACCCAAACGCAAACCCGCCTCGAGCAGAGAGCGTGGACACCCTACCTGTGTTGTCCGGAATGCGGTGGCCCGCTGAACGAGGCCGGCGGGGGTCTTTCGTGCGGCCGCGACGATGCGTTCTTTGCGACGCTGTCGGGAGTGCATCGCCTTCTCGGGCACGAGCGGCAGGCGGAACTCGCGGCCGCAACCGCGTTCTACAGCCGGGTCCGCGCCGACGAGGGCTTCAGACACTCCTCGGACCTGCCGCGTGTGCCGCGAGGGCACGCGCAGGCGCGGATCTGGAAACAGCGCGCGCGGCACTTCGGACGGTTCCTGGACTGGCTCCGGCGTGATCGCCCGAAGAACCAGGCGATTGTGGACGTGGGGGCCGGCTGCTGCTGGGCGGCGCAGCGTCTCGCCGAGCGTGGCCACATCGTGGCGGCTCTCGATATCAACCTCGATCCTCAGGACGGCCTCACCGCGGTGGGCAAGGACCCTGACCTCGGGATCGAGCGGATCGAGGCCGACATGGAGTTCCTGCCGCTTTCGGCGGCCTGCGCCGATGTGGTCCTTCTCAACGGCGCTCTTCACTACGCGCGATGCCCGCAGAACGTGGTCGCGGAAGCGCGTCGGATTCTCAAGCCCTCGGGAAGTCTGGTGATCCTCGACTCTCCCCTGTATCGGCGATCGGCCGATGGGGAGGCGATGGTGAAGAAGAAGCGGAAGGACTTCCTGAGCCGGTACGGCTACGCCCCGTGCCGGGAGGCCGCGGCCGGGTACTTCACGGTTTCGGAGCTGACCCGCCTGCTCGAGCGAAGCGGTTTCGAGGTCCGTTTGGTCGGCTGGCCCAGCCGGCTCCGCGAAATGGGCCGCGATCTCATCGAGACGTTCCGTCATGGCCGGCGCACCGCCCGTTTCCCGATGGTGGTGGCAACGAGGCGAGCGGCCTGAACCAGCTGCAGGCGCAGGCGTTGGCCTTCGACGAGGTAGCGGCGACCTACGACGCGACCTTCGGCCTCTCTCCGACCGGCCGCCTGTTCCGCTTCCGGCTGGCCGAGCGAATGATGGCTTCGCTAAAGCCGCGGAGCCGGATTCTCGACATCGGCTGCGGCACGGGTGAAGACGCGCTCTGGATGGCCGGGCAGGGTCACGCGGTGCACGGGATCGACTCCTCTCCGGCGATGGTCGCGATTGCCGCCGCGAAGGCGTCATTGGTCCGGTCCGCGGCGACTTTCGAATGCCGAAGCCTCGAGAGTCTCAAGCCCTCCGCAACCGGCTTCGATGCTGTCTTTTCGAACTTCGGCGCCTTGAACTGCGTTCCCCTCGATCTTTGGACCGGTATTGTGCCGGACCTCCTTGCTCCCGACGGCCGGGGCTATGTGGTGCTCATGGGCGACCGGCCGCTTCCCGAGGCGTTTCGTTCTGGAGTGCCAAAGACGCCCCGAGGGCCTGGCGCGGCGGTCGGCGTGGGCACGGGCACCATCGCGACGTTCTACGAACCGGTCTCCGCGGTGGTGGCATCGCTTTCGACCCGCGCACGGGTGGCCCATGTCGAGGCGCTGGGATGCCTCGTCCCCGGACCAACCTACGCCGACTTCCCCCGCCGGCATCCCCTGGCGACGGGTCTCCTGGCGATAGGGGAGAGCGTGCTCCGCCGGGCGCCGTTCTTCCGCGATCGCGGCGATCACACCCTTTTCGAGTTCACCCGCAGATGAAGCCCCGCGATCTGACCCTCCTCGTGATGCACGTCTCGACGCGATGCGATCAGACCTGCGCGCACTGCTCGATCTGGCGGCAGGGCGGGACGGCGGGGCGGGAGCTTGACGTTGCGACGCGCGAGACGATCATTCGCGACGCGCAGGCTCTGGGCGCCCGCGCGATCCTGTTTACCGGTGGCGAACCCCTGCTCTGCGACCACATCGAGCGGCTCGCGCGCGTCTCCCGGGAACTCGGTCTTTCCGTCCAGATCGCGACGAACGGACTCGGTCTGTCGCGCGCGGCGCACTGGCTCGCCGGCATAGCGCACGAAATTTACGTGAGCCTCGACGGACCGCCCGCCGTGCACGACGAGCTTCGTGGCACGGGGATGTACGCCCGCCTCGTGGCGTCGGTTGGGGTTCTCGCCGCGATGTCGGGACGGCCCCGTCTCGTCGCACGATCGGTGATTTCGCGGAGAAACGCAGGCGCTCTGGAGGACACTGTGGCCGCCGCCCGCCAGGTTGGTTTCGATGCCATTTCGTTCCTGCCTGTCGATACGACGAGCGACGCCTTCGGCGGCGATCCCGCCGCGCGCGCGGTCCACGCTCTCGCCGGATCGGAGATCGAGGCTCTGCGTCAGGGAATCGGGCGGCTCGCGCGCGCAGGGACGCTTGGCGGGTACGTGGTCGAGGACGAGAAGAAGTTGCTGGAGATGGCGCGGTTCGCTGGTGAGGTGGCGAGAACCGCGCGCGCGCCGCGCTGCAATGCCCCCGAATGGTCGTCGGTCGTTGAGGCGGACGGGTCGATCCGGCCGTGTTTCTTCCAGCCCCCGATCCCCGCCGCGGCGAGCGAAACGCTTCGGGAGGTGCGGGAGAGCGCTGCGTATCGTGACCGCCTCCGAACCCTCGGGAGCGGAAACCCGATCTGCGCGTCATGCGTCTGTCCAAAACATGTTGCCGCGGGACCCTCGGCCGTCACGGCGAAGTTGGGTGCGCTGCTTGGCCGGGTGCTGCCTCGAGCCGATCGACGCGAGGTGAGCCCCTCATGAGCCGTCCTTTGGTTCTTCTCTACAACCCGCGGGGCGAGAGCCACATCCTTCCCCTCGCCCTCATCCACATCGGCTCGATGCTCCCCGATTTCGACGTGCGTATCATCGATGGCCGGATCGAGCTGACGCCCGAATCGACGCTCGCGGAGCTTTCGGACGAGGCGGTCTGCGTGGGCGTGACTGTCCTCACGGGCAAACCGATCCTCGACGCCCTGCGCGCGAGCCGAGCGGTAAAGAGACGCAATCCGAATGTCCCGATCATCTGGGGCGGATGGCACCCGTCTCTTTTGCCCGAGCAGTGTCTGGCGTCCCCGGTGGTCGATGCCTGCGTGAGCGGCCAGGGAGAAGAGACTTTTCGGGAGATCGTTCAGAGGCTGGTCGCCGGACAAGGGCTCGAAGGTGTGGCGGGCCTGGCGTTCAAGCGCGGGGGCGAAGTGGTTCGAAACCTCGCCCGACCCTTCCAGAACGTCAACAGTTTCCCCAGCGCGGACTTTGGCCTCGTGAAGATGGAGAAGTACTTCACTCATCGCGGGGTGCGCCGGCTCGACTACTGCTCCTCGCAGGGGTGTCCCTTCGAATGCTCCTTCTGCGCCGATCCGATGGTGTTCAAGCAGAGATGGAGCGGCCTCAGTGCGGAACGGGTGGTGGGGGAGATCGCCGAACTGACCGGGAGATACCGGCTGACCCAAGTGTTCTTCAACGACGATAACTTCTTCACCGACTTGAAGCGGGCCGAGGCCATCGCCCAGGGTTTGCTTCGCGAGAGGGTCCATGTGCGCTGGTTTGGAACCGGACGGGCGGATCTGCTTCGTCGGATGACCCCCTCGCAGTTTTCGCTGATGCGGGAGAGCGGGTGCTACAAGGTGAACGTCGGCGCCGAGAGCGGCTCGCCGGAGGTTCTGGAGAGCATCAAGAAGGGCACACTGGTCGAGGAGGTTCTCGAATCCGCGACCCGCCTCAACCAGGCAGGCATCGGCGCGCGCTTCTCCTTCATCGCCGGTTTCCCGAACGAACCCGCGGCCTCCCTCGCCCAGACTTATCGCACGGTGAAAGCGTTGCGGCGGATCAACGGGGAGTTCGAGACGCCGATCTACTTCTACGCTCCCTATCCCGGCACTGAGCTGTCCGCCCGGATGCCCGCGCTCGGTTTCGAGCCGCCACAAAAGCTCGAGGACTGGGAGCATGTGGACCTCGACCACGCCATCGGTCCGTGGATTTCCGAACCGGTCCGGAAGTTCGTGCCCCGCTACAACTTCTACCTGCGACACGCCTTCGAACCGGCGCAGGGGGGCCTCGGCAAACGGGTGGCGCGATGGTTCGCGCGCCAGAGAGTCCGATTCGACTTCTACCGGTTCGACTTCGAGCGGCGGCTGGTCGATCTGTCGAAACGACTCCGCACCGGCGTCCCCGCGCGGCAGCAGCCGATGATCGCGGAGAACTGAGACCATGGGAGCGAAGAAGCCGGTCGTTCTCTTCTTTCCCTCCTACTACTCCGATGAGGCGGCTCCGCCTCTGGCCTTGATTCACCTCGCGGCGCCCCTCGTCGCCGCCGGACACGAGGTTCGCATCGTGGACTCCGCGGTTGAAGCGGACCCGGCGCACGCGGTCCTCCAGGCCATAGATGGAGCTTGCGCGCTCGGCGTCAGCATGGTCACCGGCCCCATGATCACCCAGGGAGTCTCGGTGGCGGCGGCGGTCCGCGCGGCCCGGCCCAACCTGCCCATCGTGGCCGGGGGATGGCACCCTTCGATCCTCCCGGAGCAGACACTGCGTTCGCCTCTCTTTGATGCCGTTGTCAAAGGCCAGGGCGAGGTGACGCTCGCGGAGATTGTCGAGCGCTGGAATCTGGGCGAGCGGGACCTTGCGGGTGTGGCGGGTTCGTTCTTCAAACGCGGCGCCGAGATCGTGGCGAATCCTCTCCGCGGCTACACCGACATCAATGCGCTGCCGCGCCGCCCCTTCGAAATCGTCGACTTCGAGCGTTATGCGAAAAAGTGCCACGGTTTCCGGTGGCTGCTCTACTGCTCGTCGCACGGTTGTCCCTGGGACTGCTCGTACTGTTCGAACGCCTCGGTCTACGGTCGAAACTGGAAGCCGCTCCACGCCGACCGCACCGTGGAGGAGATGAGCGAACTGGCCTCCCGCTACGCGCTCGATGTCATCGACATCATCGACGATAACTATCTCGTCCGGCGGGACCGCGCGATCGAGATCGCTGAAAAGCTCGTGAGCCGCGGCACGAAGTTCAAATACTTCATCCAGACGCGGACCGACCAGGTCGACCGCCTTTCTGACGAAGAACTTCACCTGCTGCGGCGGAGCGGACTCACCCGGATCTTCTTCGGCATCGAATCGGGCTCGGCGAAGGTGCTCAAGACCGTGAACAAGCGGCTCGATCTCGAAACCGCGTATCGCACCGCGGCGCGTTGTCATGCGACGGGGATCGAAGCATCGTTCAATCTGATCTTCGGTCTGCCCGGTGAGGACGCAGCGGACCTTCGCGACACCATCGCCATGGTCGATACGATCGGGAAGCGAAACCCCGAAGCCGCGTTCTTCACGAACATCTTCTCGCCCTATCCCGGCTCGCCGATCTTCCCGGAGGCGGTGCGCCTCGGCGTTTCCGAGCCCGGGTCGCTCGAGGAGTGGGCGGTGTTCTATCCGAAGATCCAGCGTCTGCCGTGGCTCGACGGCAAGGCCCACGCTCGGGTGCAGAGGATCCGTGACTACATCCGCATCGGCTACTCGGCGCGAAAGATGGTGGTGCACCGCCCCGATGGCGTCAAGGACCTCGTCCGACGCGGGCTCCAGACGATGGCGCGATTCCGGCTGAGCCGGCTCGCCGTGGGTTTCCCGATCGAGGTCTGGGCCCTCCGCGCGTGGAAAGAACTGAAGAGCCTGTTCGGCGCTCGAGAGCCCGCCGTCATCAACTGACGCGGCCGCACCTGGCCGCAGGAACCACCGAACATGCGGATCGTCCTTTACAACCCGAAGTCGAACGCGGCGGGGAAGCGGATCATGCCGTTCTCCCTGCTCGCCCTGGGCGCGGTGCTGGAGGGCCGGTTCGACTACGAGATCGTGGACGGTAACAACGTGGCCGATCCCGATAGAGCACTAGCGCTCAGCGTGGGCCGGGGAGCGTCGGTCGTGGGGATGACCGTGATGCCGGGCCCGCAACTTGAGGATGCGGTCTGGCGCGCGCGCGCGCTCAAGGCCGCGAGCCCCGGAGTTACCGTGATCTGGGGCGGCTACTTCCCGACCGAGCACGCTGAGGTGTGCCTCGACTCCAGCCTCGTCGACTTCGCGATTCGTGGTCACGGCGAGTCGGCGTTAAGCGCCCTGCTGCACGACCTGGCGGAGGGTCGCGATCCTCGTGCGTCGCCACCCGCCGAGGGAGTGGCGTTCCGTCGCGCCGACGGGACGATGGCGATCGGCGCCGTGGCCAGGGTTCCGAACGTCGATGGCCTGCCGGAGTTCCCGTTCCATCGGATCGCAATGGCCGCCTACCCGCGTGCGACGTTCCTCGGACGGCGCACGCTTGGCTACCACTCGAGCTACGGGTGTCCGTTTCTCTGTAACTTCTGCGGCGTCGTGAGTCTCGCCCAGGGACGCTGGAACGCCCAGTCGGCCGAACGGGTCGAGCGGAATCTACGGCGCTATCGTGACGAGTGGGCGGTGGATGCGGTGGAGTTCTACGACAACAACTTCTTCACTCATGAGGAGCGATGCCGCGAGATCGCATCGCGGATGGCGCCGCTTGGCTTCAGTTGGTGGGGTGAAGGCAGGATCGACACGCTCCTTAAGTTCAGCGACGCCACCTGGCAGGCCATGACGAGCAGCGGCCTGCGGATGATCTTTCTGGGCGCGGAGTCCGGCTCCCGGGAGACGCTGGCCCGCATGGACAAGGGGGGCACCCTCACCCCGGAGATGACCCTCGAACTCGCGGCGCGGATGCGTGGCTTCGGGGTCACGCCGGAGTTTTCGTTCGTGCTTGGCAACCCGCCCGACCCGGAGGCCGACATCGAGAACACTCTCGCCTTCGTGAAGCGGGTGAAGGAGAAGCACCCGGAGGCCGAGATCATCCTCTACCAATACACACCGGTGCCCGTTGCGGGCGAACTCCTGGACGCGGCGTCGAGGAAGGGATTTGCGTTCCCGCGAACCCTCGACGAGTGGATCTCGCCCGAATGGAGCGAGGTGTCGCGGCGCCGGTCCGACCAGCTGCCGTGGATAGCGCCACGGCAGCGCCGCCGGATCAAGAACTTCGAACGCGTGCTCAACGCGTACCACCCGACGGCTACCGACTCGAGGCTCACCGGCTGGCGTCGCGCCGTCCTCCGCGCTTTCTCCGGCTGGCGCTATCGAACCGGGTTCTACGCCGCGCCTTTCGAGCTGCGCGCGCTTCAAAAGATCTTCCGCTACCAGCGGCCTGAGACCGCGGGATTCTGAGGAGGTGGGTCGCGGCCATGCGTTTCCTGATCGTTGAACCCGAGATCGCGGGTACGCCGAAAGGCAGCCCGGCGGATCTCGAGGTTTCGTTCGACACCTGGCTCGGCGACGACCTGGTGCGGGCGTTTCCGGTGCTCCTTGTGACAAAGGCGCTTCGTGACGCCCTTTCGAAGGTAGAAACGGCCACGGGCTTTACGCTAAAGACCGCACAAATCCGATCATCTCCGTTCTTCCGCAAACACAACCCGGGAAGGCGACTGCCGCGGTTCTGGGCGCTGGTGGTCGACGGGCAGGCAGGCCGGGACGACATGGGTCTCACTGGGGCGCGAGCGCTCGTGGTTTCAAAGCGAATTGTTGACGTCCTGCTGGAGTTCCGGATCGGCCGCGCGACGTTGATGCAATACACCCCTACCGATCCGGGTGGCTCGCCCCGCGAGGTCCGACGCGGAACTCTCGGATCGTGAGGGTTTCGAAGAAGCCGCGTTTCTTCATCACCTCAACGCCTTCCAGTCCGTGCTCCGCCAACAGTCTTCCGATGGGTGCGAAGTCTTCATCCGAAGAGTGGATCATCAGGAGCGCCCCCCCGGGGGTGAGCCGCGGGCGCAGACCCGCGGCCAGCTTTGAGATGAAGGCATGGCGATCGCCCGCTGCGAACGCGTGGTCTGCGATGCTCTCTATCGCCCGCGGATAGAAGGGCGGGTTCGTGATCACGAGATCGAAGGCCGCCGTCTCCGGCACGGCGTCCCAGACATCCGATTCCGCGAACGCGGTCCGGTCTGAGAGGCGGTTCCGCGTCGCGTTCGCGCGCGCACACTCGACCGCCGCCCGACTGATGTCGATCGCCACGACGCTCGCTCCGGCACGCGCGGCGATCAAGGCGAGCAGACCCGAGCCCGTCCCGATGTCCGCAACCGCCCGGCCGCGGAGGTCGAGGCGGTTGAGCCACGTCGCGAGGAGCCTGCTGGAGGCGAAGTGCCGGGGGTGAAGGACGCCGGGCTCGATGACGAGATCGAGGTCGAAGAGCCGGCAGGCATCGGCCCGGTTCAGGCTCGCTCGCACGCGCAGGTTCCAGACGCGGAACGCGAGACGGCGGGCGGCCTTGACCAGGGACTTCATCGTGGCAGCGAACGACTTTAGTCCCGGGGGCGCGGTCACCTCGTAGAATCCCCGCATCATTCCTTCTCATCCCGACTCATTGCCGTCCATTCATCGTTCCTGGAGGGAACCCTCTTGAAATCATCAACCGCCCGAGGGACGCTGCTCGGCCTCTTTCTGAGCCTTCTGGCCAAAGACGCCCTTGCCGTCCCCGCCTTCGCCCGTCGTTACGAGGTCGCCTGCACGTTCTGCCATCAGATCTTCCCGAAGCTCAACCGCATGGGGGAGCGGTTCAAGGAGCGCGGCTACCGTCTCGAGAACGAGGACGCCTTCGACCGAAGCGCATGGATTCGAAGCGCCCCCATCTCGGGACGGGTCTTCGGCACGCGCAACGTTCCCGAGGGGCGGGATGCCGGGAACATCGGGTACTTGAAGATCCTCTCCGCGGGAAACCTGGGAACGAAGGTGTCGTATTGGGTGGATGACGCCTGGCTCCGCGCCTCGGGCTCCACCATACACATCGAGCCTGACAACGCCTGGGTCCGTGTCGACTTGAAGGCTTCGGGCAGGCTCTACGCGAAGGCCGGCCGCTTTGAGCTGGATCTTCCTTTCACTCAGACGCGCACCCCGCACCTGCTCCCCTATTCCATCTACGGCACGAACACCGGGCTCGAATCCGACTCCATCGGGCTCTACCAGCAGGGGATCGAGGTGGGCGGGGAGTTTGGCACCACCCACGTCTCGGCGGCGATCGTTCAGGGGCGGAACAATCAGGGGACGGTCGATCTCGCGGAGGTGTCCGGCGTCGGCGATCCCGGCCGGTTCGACGGCAACGTGTTCCTGAGGGCCAACCGACGCTTCGCCACCAGCCGCCTGGGCGCCTTCTCATACATCGGCCGCAACGAAATCGTGGCCAAGTTGAACGCCACGCGGGTGGGGGTGGCGAAGGACACGATCTTTCGCATAGGCGTGGACGGGAACGCCTGGACCAGCAAGCTGAACGTCTATGGTCTTGCCCTGTACGGAAGCAACTCAAATTCCGTTCTCTCGCTTGCGAGCCCGGCCGGCACGAGCCAGTCGCTCGGCTTCGTGGGCGGTTTCCTTGCCGCCGACTACCACTGGCGCGATAGCGTGGCGGTCACCACGAGGATGGAGACCAGGAGCGTGGACCTGCCGGGAGCGACGAAGCGCGACACACTCACGTCCTTCCTGCCCGGGCTGCAGGTCGTGGTGTGGAAGCTGAAGTTCTCCGCGCAGACGAACCTGCCGACCAAGAAGGACGTCCCCCGCTTCAGCTCCTTCCAGATCGAGACGGCCTTCTAGGGACTCGTGAGCTCTTTGCGCGGTCGGTGGCGGCTGGCCCCGGCCGCCATCGGCCTCGGTTTCTTCCAGATCCCGGTCCTGCTCGGGGCCGCCGCGGATCCCTCGCAAAGCGACTTCGGCAACTACTTCACCTCCGCGTTCGTCCTCGCGCGCGGCAGCGATCTGGGTCCGTTGTACGACCGGGATGCCTTCGCCGAGTCGATGAGTGGGGCGGGGCTTTCGGTGCTGGGTTCGTTCATTCCGCATCCGCCCGCGAACGCGCTCTGGCTTCTACCTTTGGCGTGGTTGTCTCCCGCCGAGGCGAAGGCGGCATGGACACTCGTTCTGCTGGCCTGCCTCGGCGCTACGGTCTGGCTCACGCGACGGCTCCTCCCGCGCGCTGATGGATGGCTCGCGGCGGTTATCGTGACCGCACCCGTTCTCGCCATCCGGAACAATCTGGCCTTCGGCCAGCCGTACCTGGTGTTGAGCGCGCTTCTGGCGGCCGGGACGCTTGCGTTGATGAGTGGCCTTCCGTTTGTCGGCGGTCTGCTGCTCGGACTGGGTGTCTCCTTCAAGCCCTACGCGCTCTGCCTGGGGCTGCTGTTCCTGCACCGGGATCAGCTGCGCTCCCTCGCGGGCTTCGCCTTCGGGGCGGTGGCGCCTTCGCTGATTGTGCTCGGTTTGAATGGTGCGAGCGGTTTCGAGGTGTTCGCGACCCAGGTTCTGCCCTGGATGGCCCGCGGTGACATCCAGGATCCGTTCTCTCCGGTCTGGGGCAGCGTTGGGGCGCTGGCCAATCGTCTCTTCCGGTTCGAGGCGGATCTCAACCCTGCGCCGTGGATCGTCGCTCCGGCGGTAGCCCGCTTCATCGGCGCCGCGATTCCCGCAGGTCTGCTCGCCCTCGGGGTGGTCTGGGGCAGAAGGGCCATGCGGGAGAAGCGCGTCCTGGACGCAGTCGGCGCGTGCGTGGCCTTCGCTCTTGCCGCCTCCCCCTTCGCAGCTTCGTATCACCTCGTTCTACTCGTCGTGCCGGTCGCAGCCGTGGCGTCCCGACTGCAGGGCACGCCTCTCCTCGGTTGGCTCCTCGTGTGGGCCACGCTCGGTTCGCCGTTGATGAACGTCTTCCGCGACGTCACCGGCCTTCTCACGCCCCTCGCCTATTCGCGCTTCTTCGTCATCTCTGCCCTCGCCTTCGTGGTCGCGCGGCCCTCTCTCTCTCGATCTGCTGCGGCGCCGGCGGTGGGGGTTGGCATCCTCGCGGGAGCCCTGGCAGTCGGCTCGGCGCCGCGGCACGAGGCCTGGCCGCGTGTGGCCGAAGCCACGGGATACTCGATGATGAATCCGCACTTCTGTGGCGACAACCTGCGGTGGTTCGTGCCGTCATCGGACGGTCGCAGACGAGAGAGTCGGGGAGCAGGGGAGCCTTGCGAACTCAGGAGACGCGTGGAGCCAGGGGCCCGCTCGGTCACATCGCGGTTTGCCGATGGTTCATGGAATCTCTACCTGGTGGATGCAGCGCCGTCCGGCGACTCCATTCAGTTGACCTCATCCGATGCGAACGAGATCGATCCCGTTATGGCGCCCGGCGGTTGTGAGGTCGTGTTCGCCTCCGATCAGGGCCGCGGTCTCGGTTCGACGGCGCTGTATCGCCTGGAGTTGTCCCGGTTCATCGCCGGATGCGATACAGCCGCGCGCGCCTCGGACCCGCGCTGATCTCGGCCAGCAGAGTGAAGGTCACTTCACTCGTACCGTGTTCGTCCACGAGAACGACGAGCGGACATCCGGCCTCCCGGCGGGCGGTTCCGCCAGGCGCGCGGAGGTTCGCGGCGATCCGATCGAGGTCGGGCGAAGCCGTCCTAAGCACGCGGGCGCGTTCCTTTGCGCGCGCCACATCGCCGAAGGAGGCCTCGACCTTGGCGACGTAGTCCAGGAGTAGCCGGGGATCGACGGTTGGCGCGATGACGGTCACGCATTCGCCTGGCCCGCGAGCAGTTTCGATGGCACGGGCGGCCTCTCGGGCGAGGGCGAGATCGGGATCGGCAGCGGCTGAACGCAGCAGTCGAGCTTCAAACGCGAGGTTGCGTGCGGCAAGCCCCGTGACGAGGAGGAGACAAGCCAGCCATGCGGCCCGTGAAACGGCGCTCAGTCGATCGAGGACGACCGCAGCGAGACCCAGTGCGAGCAGCACGGGCAGATGAATCATGCGCTCGGACATGAGACCGCTCCCCGGTGGGTACTCGTGACCCAGGGCCACGACCACGGCAATGACGCCGACCAGGATCCCTGCGGCCTTGAGGGCGAGCCGATTCGGCCGCGTGAACACGAGCAGGAGCGCTCCGGTCACGGCCAGCGAACCAACGACCGGGGTTTCGTACTCGAGGAATTTCCTTCCGAGGAAGGCCACCCTCGAGAGGCGATCCGCCGATGGATCGAGGTCGAGCACGTAAAGGCCACCCGGAGCCAGGCCTTGCCACCAGATCACCCAGCCGAAGACCGGCAACGCGGCCACCGCCGCGGCATGGCGCGAGCGAGTCGCGAGCGCGAATGCAGGCAGAAGAAGCCACGCCTCGAACCGCGACAGGCAGGCCGCACCCATCGCGATGGCGCCGGGGACCGGCGCCTTTGCGCCGACGAGAACGAAGGCCCACGCGAGCAGGCCGTAGGCGATGCTTTCCTGGTAGGGCACGATCGAGTAGTGGACGAGAAGGGGGTCGAACGCGGCCAGTAGGCCGGCGAAGGCCCCGGCCGTCGCCCCAACGCCCATCGACACGAGCGCCGTAAAACCGGCGACCAGAACTCCACCCCACAGGCAGAAGACGAGACGAACCGCGATCGGGTCATCGCAGAGGGTTTTTCCGATCGCGACAAAGAGTTGCGGAAGGGGGAGCTGATAGCCGAGCACCAGCTCGTTTGGTCGCGCGAGCCGGGCCGCCGCGTCTCCTCCGTGGATCGTCGGGAAGGAGACGGCGAGGGCTGCGCGGGCGAAGAACGCGACCAGAAATATGAAGACGATCGAGACCAGTTGTGCGCGCTCTGAAGGGGTCTTCGGAGGATCAGTCGACACGGCCCGGATGCTATGCTTTTCGCCCCTCGTCGCGTGGTGACGGTGGGGCAGAACCTCTCCATGAACGACATCGATGCCCGCCTCGCGAACATGCTCGCCACTCGCGACAACGCGCGGGATCCAAAGGACTTCTTTCTTGACCTGGCGGACCTGGTTGCGCGGGGAGCGGCAGAAAGCCTCAGCCGTCAGGTCGACGAGATCGGCATCCTGATCGCGGGTACCGACGGCAAGTACCTGCGTTTCGTGGCGCCGCGGAAACTCTGCGATCTGGGCACCATACCGACCACGAAGAGAGACTCGATCGCGGTGGGAGTCTTCACCCGAAAGACCGGAGAGGCGAACAACAATGTCCCTCTGGTGCGGCATGTCGCGTTCTTCGAAAGCGTTAAGGTCACGGAGAAAGTTCTACCCATCATGAAGATGGTGACCGTGCCGATCATCGCCGACGGACAGGTGATCGGCATCGCCCAGGTCAGCAAGAAGGGCGACAACCTGATGGAAGCCGGCCCCGATTTCAGCAACGCCGATGTGCGCAAGGTGACCGAGTACTTCGACTCGAAGGCCGGTTTCCTCCTCGCCGCCCGCCCCGAGCGGTTCTAGGGGCCTGCGCGAGAGAAGGGCTCTTGGCCCCAGAGGGGCGGCTTCGCGCTCCACAAGACGGCGCTCCGTTTGAGTGTCGAAGGGGCTAGGGGGGGCCGAGTCCGGCCGCGCGGAGCGCTTTGCGGGTCAGACCGCTCAGGGGAAGCGACCACGCCTCCGGCACCGTGTGGAAGGTGAGCCCGGTCGGCGGTCGATTCCGCGTCAGCCTGGCACGATGGATCGCGGCCTCGATCCTGTGATGCGTTACCGCATGGCGAACGGTCCAGGCGGCCCCGGCATCGCGCACGATGACGCCGCCCTGCAACTCCTCGGAATGCGCCTGCTTTGCCGCCTTTCGCGGCATGCCGCTATGGGGGAGTTCGTAGAGTCCGCCCATCAGTTCGCCCTCGGCATTCCGCGCGAGGAGGATCCTGCCATTCCGCTCGACCAGGGCCATCAGGACGCGCACGCGCACCGATTCCCGCCGCGGTTTGCCCTCGCTCCAGTACTCCGGACGACTCCGGCCGAGGCAATGCGACGCCACCGGGCAGCGGGGGCAGGAGGGCTTGTGCGGCGTGCAGACCGTGGCGCCGAGTTCCATCATGGCTTCGTTCCAACGGCCTGGAGCGCGGGGCGCGAGCAGGTCCGCCGCAAGTTCCTGTGCGGCGACGTCGCTCCATCCCCGTCGGGCAAACAGACGCGAAAGGACCCGGCGGACGTTCCCGTCCACCACCGCGGCGCGCGTACCGTAGGCCATCGAGGTCACGGCGTTCGCGGTGTAGGGGCCGACGCCGGGAAGCGCGCGTGCCTCGTCAACCTTCTTCGGGAACACTCCGCCATGGCGTTCCACGATCAGTCGAGCCGCGGCGCGGAGATTCCGTGCGCGTGAGTAGTAGCCAAGCCCCGACCAGAGCGACAAGACAGCATCCTCATCGGCCCGCGCGAGCGCTTCCACGTCCGGGAAGCGCTTCATGAATCGCTCGTAGTACGGGATCACCGTCGCGACCGTGGTCTGCTGCAACATCATTTCCGAAACCCAGATCGCGTAGGCGTCCCGCGTTCTCCGCCATGGCATAGGACGCTTTGCCCGGGCGAACCAGCGGAGCAGGGATCGTCGGAGCCGGGGAACGTCCATCAGTTCCGCCGGGCCAGGACAACTCGCGCAATGCCGGCGAGGTCATCGACGGTTTCGACAGACGCGAACTCCGTGTCACGCAAGAGATCGGCAACGCGGGTGGCCTGGCCGAGGCCCACTTCGAAGGCCAGAAGCCCGGAGGGTTTCAAACGGTTGCCGATCTGACCCACGATCGCGCGGTACGAGGAGAGGTCATCGGCGCCCTCGGCGAAAAGCGCCAGACCCGGCTCGAACTCACGCACCTCGGCTGAAAGCGAGGAACGCTCGGCCGTGGCCACGTAAGGGGGATTGCTGACGATCGCGCCGAAGGAGGCGTCTTCGGGCACGCCATCGAGCCAGCGCGAGAGAAGAAAGTCGATCCGCGATTCGAGGCCGAGGGCGGCCGCATTCGTCCGCGCGACTTCAAGAGCGGCCTCGGAGACATCCACCGCGAGTGCTCGCGCCCGCGGAAGTTCGCGAAGCAGAGACAGCGCGATGCATCCCGAGCCCGTTCCGATATCCAGAAGGCGCGGGGCTTTGACGTCGCGCAGCCGGGCCACCACCGCCTCGACCAGGATCTCGGTGTCGGGCCGCGGTATGAGCACGGCGGGATTGACCAGGAACTCGTCCCGCCAGAAAGCCGCCTTGCCCAGGATGTACTGGACGGGCTCGTGGTGTTCGCGGCGCGCGACCGCGGCCTCGAAAGCAGCGACCGCCCCGCCATCGACCGGCTCGTCGCCCCTGGCCAGAAGGTCCGCGCGGCTCAGACCGGTCAGGCCGCGAAGAAGGAGTTCGGCATCGAGCGACGGGTTCGGGAGATGCCCGAGACGAACAGCGGCGTCAGCGATCAACCTGGCCGCGGAGTGGGGAGCCATCAGGGCCCCGATGCTAATGCGCGGACTGGACGCGTTCGGCCTGGTGAGTGGCGACGAGCTGCGCGATCAAGGCGTCGATGTCGCCTTCCATCGCGGTCTGAAGCGTGTGCAGGGTCAGCCCGATGCGGTGGTCGGTCAGGCGCGACTGGGGGAAGTTGTACGTGCGGATCTTCTCCGAGCGATCACCGGTGCCCACCTGGGACTTGCGGTTCTCGGCGATCTCCTTGTTCTGTTCGGCCTGGGCGACCTCGTAGAGACGCGAACGCAGAACCTTCATCGCCTTCTCGCGATTCTTGATCTGGCTCTTCTCGTCCTGACACGAGACCACGGTGTTGGTGGGGAGGTGAGTGATGCGGACCGCGGAGTAGGTGGTGTTGACGCTCTGTCCGCCGGGACCCGACGAGCAGAAGGTATCGATGCGTATGTCCTTCGCTTCGATCTTGATGTCGACTTCCTCGGCCTCGGGCAGGACGGCGACGGTGATCGTCGAAGTGTGGATCC
>CAYNHK010000064.1:0-22745 GCA_964396875.1 uncultured Acidobacteriota bacterium
GACCACGGTCTCAAACACGTCCAGGCTTCGATCCCGCACCTGGCGGAATTAGCCCTGGGCGGCACCGCGGTGGGCAAGGGCCTGAACGCGCATCCTGAGTACGCGGTTCGCGTCGCGAAGAAGCTCGCGGAACTGACGGACCTGCCTTTCGTCACCGCGCCCAACAAGTTCGAAGCGCTTGCCGCCAACGACGCGCTGGTCCACGCGCACGGCGCGCTCAAGACGCTCGCGGTCTCCCTGATGAAGATCGCCAACGACGTCCGGTGGCTCGCCTCCGGCCCGCGTTGCGGCATCGGCGAACTCACGATTCCGGAGAACGAACCCGGTTCCTCGATCATGCCGGGGAAGGTGAACCCCACGCAGAGCGAAGCCATGACCATGCTCTGCGCCCAGGTTCTGGGCAATGACGTGGCGATCAACATCGGCGGGGCTTCGGGGAACTTCGAGTTGAACGTCTTCAAGCCCCTCATCATCCACAACTTTCTCCAGAGCGCCCGGCTCATCGCGGACGGCTGCGACAGCTTCCGGACCAATTGCGCCTACGGGATCGAGCCGAATGCGGTCAAGATCGATTCGAACCTCCACAACTCTCTGATGCTGGTCACGGCGCTCAACCCGCACATCGGCTACGACAACGCCGCGAAGATCGCGAAGACCGCGCACAAGAAGGGCCAGACCCTCAAGGCCACCGCGATCGAGCTGGGCCTTGTCACCGCGGACCAGTTCGACGCGTGGGTGAAGCCGGAAGACATGGTGGGAACGAAGTAAGAGCCGGGCCGTCCCACGCCCGGACCATGGACAATCTCACCCACACGTTCACCGGCATCGCGATCGCCCGCCTGGGCCTGGAGAAGCGCTGGCCCGGGGCCACGCTCACACTGGCCGTCTCGTCGAACTTCCCCGACATCGACATCGTGAGCGCCTTCTGGGGCAATGTCGCGTATCTCGAACACCACCGCGCGACCACTCACGCGTTTCCTGCGAGCCTTCTCCTCGCCGCCGCCCTCGCCCTGATCCTCGCTTACTGGCCGGGAACGCAGCGGCGCTTCGTGCCGACGATTCTCTTGTCCTGGCTCGGGATCTGCCTCCACATCGTGTGGGATCTGTGGACGAGTTACGGCACCCGGGCCCTGCTTCCCTTCGATCCCACGTGGTACTCGTGGGACCTGATGTTCATCGTCGACCCGGTGTTTCTCGGGCTTTTGCTCCTGGGCTGTTTTGGGGCGCGCTGGTTCGCCCGGCCCCGGCTGCCCCGATGGGCGATGGTCGCGGCCCTCGCTTACATCGGCCTGCGCGCGGGCGCCCAGTGGATGGCGCACGGTCAGGCGCAGAGTTTCGCGGGCTCCGGCTTCGAGGTTGTGAGGGCGTTGCCGAATCCGGTCTCGCTGAACCGGTGGCGCTTTCTGGCCCGGAACGACGACGCCTTCGTCACGGGCTCGGTCCAGGCTTATGGGACATCGAGAACGAAGGCCGAATTCCCGCGGCGGAAGCCCGACGAACTCGTGCGCCGCATCGCAGCGGAGAGCCATGCCGCGCGCGTGTTTCTGGACTTCTCTGCGTTTCCGCGCCTTGAAACGCGGCAGGAGGGCGAAGTCACGGTGATCGTGTGGCGCGATCTCCGCTTCGCGGCCGTCGTGCAGAGCGGTTTCTTCTGCGAGGTCAGAATCGACGCCGCGGGCCGAATCCTCTCGGAGCGGATCGTCTTTTAGCCGGGCACTCCCCCCTCAGGACCACTGGCGGCGCGACAGGTCAAGGTTGACGCGAATGTGATCCCACACCACCGGCGCATCGTTGTGTTCCCGGAGTGGGGGAATGGGGAACGCGGCAAGTTCGTCGACGAGTTGTGTCGCCGCCTCGAAACCGATCGCCTCATCGCAGATATCGTAGACCCCGCCCGGTTCCTCCTCCCGCCGATTGTGGGGACCAAGGACGCTCAGAATCTCGGCCACGGTCTCCGGGGTGGGAGATGGCACGAGCAGGGAAGCGATGGCCCCGTGATCGACGCGCAGTTTCGCGAAGATTGGCAGCCGATCCGCCCGGGCCCGGCTGGCCGCGGCGAAGAGCACCTTCTCTTCCATCCCGATGTGCCTGAGGAGACCCGCGCGAAACTCGCCGAAGGGGCCTGGGTCGATCGAGCCCGGTTTGGACATGGAGAGCTTCAGGAGGGCATCGAGTCGACGGTGGTCGGCATCGAAGAAGGTGTGCAGCGGGCCTTTCACATCGCCCACAGGCTACTCCCATGGGCCGGGCCGATATCATCGCCCCGTGCCGAAGATCTCCGCGGTCCTGATCGCCCAGAACGAAGAAGACCGCATCGAGGCGGCGCTTCGGAGCGTGGCGTTCTGCGACGAGGTCCTGGTGGTGGACGGCGGTTCGCGCGACGCCACGGCCGCGCGGGTCAGCAAAAGCGGGGCCCGGCTCATCGAACGCCCTTTCGACGGTTTCGTGGCGCAGAAGAACTTCGCGGTCCAGCAGGCCCGCCACGATGTCGTGCTTTCGCTCGACGCCGACGAAGAAGTGAGCCATACGCTGCGCAAGGAGATCGAAAGTCTGGGCGCGCGCGAAACCCTGCCGATGGCCGGCTACCGGATTCCGCGGATCACCCACTACCTGGAGCGCGAGATCAGGGGCACGGACTGGTATCCCGACTGGCAGCTTCGTCTGTTCGATCGTCGTCGTGGTTGCTTTGAAGGAGACCTCGTCCACGAGTCGGTGCAGGTCGATGGCGAGGTTGGCCGGCTCAAGGGCGAAATCATCCATCGGCCGTATCGCGACGAGGCCGATCATCTGCGGCGGATCGATCGCTACACGACGCTGTGGGCCGAGGCCGCGTTCCGAAAAGGCCGGCGCGCTCATCCCGGGTTTGGCGAGGCGGCGTCCTTCTTCGCCTTCCTGCGCAACTACTTCCTCAAGGGCGGGATCCTGCTCGGTACCGTCGGCCTGCGGGTGTCGCGCATGAACGCGCTCTATGTCCAGCAGAAGTTCGTGAAGCTCAAGGCTCTCGAGGCCGTTCCGCCCCGAAGGTCATGAGGATCCTGCACGCAGACACCGCGACGGAATGGCGCGGCGGCCAGAACCAGATCGTCTTGACTGCGGAAGAGCAGATCCGTCTCGGTCATGACGTCCTCGTCTTCGCGAATGCGAAGGGGGAACTCGCGGCCCGTGCCGCTAAGGCGAGTGTGCCCGTCCACCGGGCGGAGTTGGGACACGGCGATCTCTCGTGGCGCACCGTGTCCGCGATTCACGGGGCGGTAAGCGCGTTCGGCCCCGACGTCATCCATGTCCACGAGTCGCACGGTCTTCCCGGCGCGATCATCGCGGCAGGAAGGGCATCTCGCCGCCCGCGGCTGGTCGCCAGCCGGCGTGTGGACTTCCCGCTGCGTTTCGTGTCGAGGGTCAAGTACGGGCGGATGGACCGGATTCTCGGGGTGAGCCGCGCCGTTTGTGATGTGCTCGCGAAGAGCGGCCTGCCTGAATCGAAGATCGCGCTGGTCCACGAGGGGGTGAAGGATCGGCCCCCGCAACCGGGCGGGCGCGAGGCGCTCATCGCCCTGGGCGTGCCCACGGGCGCTCCGGTCGTGGGCAACGTCGCGCAACTCGTCGACCACAAGGATCACGCGACCCTGCTTCGCGCCGCGGCGGTCGTTTTCGCCGCCAAACCTGAGTGCCGGTTCGTGATCTGCGGCGACGGTCCGCTGCGTCAGGATCTCGAGGCGCTCGCGCGTTCGCTTGGAATATCCGAGCGCGTAATCTTCGCGGGGTTCCGGGCCGATCTCGACGCGCTGATCCCTTGTTTCGACATCTTCTGCCTTTCGTCACATCTCGAGGGTCTTGGTACGTCGGTGCTTGACGCTATGTGTTTCTCGAGGCCGGTGGTGGCGACGCGCGCCGGCGGCATTCCCGATGCGGTGAGCGACGGGGAAACCGGCCGGCTCGTTTCGCCGCGCGACCCTGCCGGCCTGGCTCGCGCGTTGATCGAAACCCTCGACTCGGAGACCGGCCGCGCACGGTACGGCGCGGCTGGCCGCGAACGTTTCGTCAACGAGTTCACGAGCGCCGCCATGACGCGAGCGACGCTGCGGGAGTATGCCCGTCCCTGAGGACGATCCCTACCCGAGAAGGCCGGAGAGGAACAACGTGCCGAAGTGAAGGGTGAGGACGGCTTTCCCTTCGAACTTGCCGTGGCCCGGGGTGATGTCGATCAGCATGTGTCCGGCGGGGGCGATCTTCGGGTCGAACAGGGACTCGAGCTTGATGACCTTGGCGGGATCGGGGGTGGCGCCGCGGGCGAGCACGCCGTTGTAGAGCGCCATCGTCCAGTCGGTCTCGCTGTTCTTGATTACGCCGATCACATATTCACCGGCCGCCGCGATCACCTTCTCGCCGGACTTGAGGTCCGCGGAGAGTTTCAGTTTCGGGTTCCTCGGTGAGGTGAAGACACCCACGGCCGCGCTGGTCGCGCGCGTCTCGTTCGCGGGCGTCGTGTTGTAGGTGACCGACGCTTCGACGCCGCCGGGAAGCGTAGCGGTGATCGTCTTGTTGAAATGGGGATGGGCCGAGGCGTAGGCGCCGAGGCCGGCGAGGGTCAGGACGGCGAGTGCGCGCTTGAGGGCAAGAGTGCGGTTGTTCATCGCGAGAGTTTCTCCTTCTTTCCTGGAAGTGGGGACCGGCCCGAGCCGGCTATTTTTTGATGCTATCTCTTGTCGCGGCTGCCCCTGCTTCAGTACGCGACGCGCAGGGACTGCCAGCCGTCTTCCGCGTGGGTCCGCAGCGCGGGCCCGAGACGTCCGCGGTCAGCGGCGGCGCGGACTCCCGAGGAGACCGCCGGACACGCACCCGTCGCCACATACGAAAGGGCGGTGGCGAGGGACGCTTCCCTGGGATCCCCGAGCGGATACGCGATGTCGTCGGCGGCGCGGCAATCCGGCACGAAGCCCTCGAAGTAGTCGCCCTGGCCCCGCGCGTTCTGCACGCTGAACGCCACCGGCCACAGCATCTTTTCGCAGATCCTGAAGCCGTACTGGCCCACGGGCTTGCCGTACGAGTTGTCGCCGATGACCACCACGGGGATGAAGGGCTTGAGCGCATTGATGATCAGTTCGCTCGCCGACGCTGAGGACTTCGTGGTGATAACGATGAGCCGCTCCAGGGGGAACGCCGAGGCCGGCCGCGGAAAGCGGATGGAGTTGTTCTGCGAAGAGCGCTTGTCGTTGTGGACGTACTGCGCGAAGACCTCGCCTGATGTCCGGTCGCCGCCGATCAGGCCCCCGAGGTGCTGGGCCACCGCGATGAGGCCGCCGCCGTTGTAACGCACGTCGAGAACCAGTTCCGTGGCTCCCGCGTCGCGCGCCCGGGCGAAAGCGGCATCGAGCGCTGCGTACGAGGGCTCGACGAAGTTCTTGAGGACGATGTAGGCCGTGGTCTTCCCACCCGCCTGATGGACGCTCACGTGAGGCACGGTCGGGATCGTCACCACTCTCTTCACGATCCGGCCCGACTTCGACTCACCGGCCGAGTTCTTGAATTCGACGTTGACCGCGTAACCCGCTTCCTCGCCGCCCCAGATCGTCCCCCACTCGCCGTCTTCGTAGGTCCGCTGGATCGACTTTCCGTTGATGGTGAGGATCTCGCTGCCTCGATCGAAGCCGACTTCCGAAGCCGGCGACGCGGGGAAGACATCGGTCACCCTGAGCTCGTAGCCGGTGGTGAACTTCATGGAGAAGCCGAAACCGAGGTACTGCGACTCGCCGTAGAAGGCCTGGCTCGAGGCCGCGCTCGAGATATAGCTGAAGGTGTTGTCGAGCGGCCGATATCGCACCGCGTCGAGGAGGGCGTCGGGGTCCGCGAAAATGAAGGGACTGACCGACGGAATCTTGTCGTACCAGTAGTACCAGTCCCGCAGCGTCTGATACACGGTCTGGTTCTGCGAAGCGATGGCGCAGTCCTGGGCCTGCGCGGTGGACGCGAAAGCGGCGAGAACGAGAGTGAGCAGTCTGCGCATGGAATCCTTCCTGGTTCGGGAGGGAATCGTAAGCCCACCGGCTCGCGCGACCAAAGAAGGGTGTCCGAAGGGCCATCGGCCGGAGTAGATTTGGATGTGCCTCAAGCGGTTCTTCACGTCTGCGACAAGTTCGGGGTTTCCGGATCGACCATCCACGGAGTGTCCCGGTTGTTCGCCTGGTGGTTTCCCCGCTACGACAAGGCGCGGTACGTGCCCCATCTGGCCGGCCTCAAGAACGACGATGAAGCCACTCGCGCGCTGCGCAAAGAGGGGGTCTCGGCCCGGATGTTCGGGCGGAGCCCCTTCGACCCGCGTCTCATTGGCGACATCGGCGCCGAAATCGAGCGGACGCGCGCGCGCATCCTCCATGTCCATGGCTACGCGGCTTCGAATTTCGGACGGATCGCGGCGAGGCGCGCCCGGATCCCCCTGATCCTCCATGAGCATTTCGCGGATCCGAAGATGCCCCCGTATCAGAAGATCCCCGACCTGTTCCTGCGCGACCTCACCGATCGTGCGATCGCGGTCAGCCAGTCCACCGCCGACTTCCTGATCCAGAGCCGCCACGTTCCGGAGGACCGCGTCAACGTGGTCTTTAACGGCGCGCCTCTCGATGAGTTCGCGCCACGCTCACGGGACGACGGCTACGCCGTCCGCGCCGAGCTCGGCCTCCCGATGGACGCTCCCCTCGTCACCACCATCGGACGCCTGAACGCTCAGAAGGGCCACGACACCCTCATCGCCGCCGCGGCCACCGTCGTGGCCCGAATGCCGAGCGCGCGGTTTCTCATCGCGGGCGACGGTGATCTGCTGCAGGCCCTCAAAGCGCAGACCGCGAACCTCGGCATCGCGAACGCTTTCGTCTTCGCGGGACATCGCCGCGATGTTCCCGAGATCCTCGCTGCCACCGATGTGTTGTGCATCTCGTCCAACTATGAGGGCACGCCGCTCGTCCTCTTCGAGGCCATGGCCGCGGGCAAGGCCGTGGTGTCGACCGCGGTCGATGGGTGCCGCGAGGTCATTCAGGACAAACGCACCGGCCTCCTCGTCCCGCCGAAGGACCCCGAGGCCCTCTGGGAAGCCCTGGCGAAAGTCCTCGGGGACAGCGCCTTGCGGGGTCGGCTTGGAAGCGCCGCCCAGGTCTCCTCGAAGCGCTATGACATCCAGGAGTGCATGCGCCTGATGCAGCAGATCTACGACGACGTGATCCGCGAGAGAAAAGCGGCCTAGGAAGCCCCTCGCAGCATGCGGTCGGTCGCTACCCGGTTGCGGCCGGAAGACTTTGCGAGATAGAGCGCGGCGTCCGCGTTTCGGATCAGGCTTTCCTCGTCGAAATCGGGAGGGCCTATGGTCGCGACACCGAGGCTGATCGTGACCGGGTCCGAAACGTCCCCGTCCCCCGCCCGGACTTTCGCTTCGATCTGCGCACGCAGGCGTTCCGCGAACTGCCGTGCCTCATCGTGGCCGGTGTGGGAGAGCAGGACCACGAACTCCTCGCCGCCCCAGCGGAACAGAAGCTCCTGAGCGGAGAGCATGTCGGTGGCGTGCCGGGCGACGCTCGCCAGAGCCAGGTCCCCTTCGGCATGGCCGAAACGGTCGTTGAGTTTCTTAAAGTGATCGACGTCGAAGAACACCAACGACATGGGACGGTTGAGGCCCGCGGAGCGTTCGGCCTCCCGGGCGAAGAGCCGTTTGAAGGCGCGCCGGTTGAAACAGCCGGTGAGATCGTCGCGCAGGCTGCGCTCGCGGTGCTGGTCGCCAATTCCGGCGAGGGTCGCGGTGAGGGCCATGGTCGTGATCAGCAGGACGACCACGAACACGCCCACGAACAATCCCATCTCCCGCAGTCGTGGAAGGAGGGGATCCCCGGTCACGGTTACCGCGAAATCGGGGATCTGGAGCGCGCTTTCGAGGAGCTGCACGCCGAGAAGGACCAGGAGACCAAGCGTCGCCCACACGAAGAGAAGGAGGAGGAGCATCTTCGTTGTCGAGGTCTCGCGCTGCGGGGGAACCCCCACGGCATCGCGCAGACCGGACTGAACCTGGTTTCCGGTGAGCCACAACAGCGGGGCCGCGAGCGCCACCATCTGGAAGAAGTCGCCCAGAATCCAGCCGAGCCACAGCCGCTGCCCTTCATCGAGGGCAGTGCGCAGCGCCGCGTTGTACAGCATGATGTCGACCGACGACGCGGTGGCCGCGATCAGCGCCGCCGCCGCGAAAAGCCCCCAGTCACGCAGCCGCGGCAGGTCCGGCTGGACGCGGAGGATGAGCAGAAGGAACCAGAGCAGCAGCAGCTCGATCGGGCTTCCCAGAGCAAAGAAGGCGGCGCGGGGCGCACTCAGGCCGCTGTAGAGGCCGCTCGCGAGCGTGGCGAGATAGGCGGTGGTGGCGCCGAACGCGGGGCCGATCCAAAGCGTGAGCAGGACCCCGATCAGCACCGGCGGGTAGACGCTGAAGCCGAGAGTCCAGCCTCCCACCTGGATGGGCATCCCGCTCCAGTTGAGTCTGGCTTCGAGCAGGGCGAGAGCGATCGCGGCCGCCGTGCTCAAGCCCCAGACCGCGAGGACCTTGCGCGGCGCCGGCGCCCGGGAGCCGGCGAGCACAGCGCGGAGCGGCCACCAGGCCAGACCGCTTCTCCCAAGGTCCGCCGTCCCGTCGAATCTCATCCCGTCTGACGCTTACTTCTTGCTTCGCTTCGCCCTCGACGCGGACTTCTTCCCGCGCGCGAGCGATGCGTACAGCAGGAAAAGTCCGGCGGCGAGGCCGACCCACACCCAGACGGAGATCCACGAGCCCGTGACCTGGCCGCGCGCGAAACCGAGGCCGCCCGCCGCCACCAGCAGGAACAGCGGAAGCAGGGTCGGGGCGAGGAATTTTCCGGGCAGGGAAGGGGGCAGCAGGTTGGGTAGGAGGCCCGCGAAGAGCGCCACCTCCGGCTCCGCATACAGAAGGAGAACAAAAAGAATCGAATACGCGCCGCGGAACATGAGTCGCGTTTTCTCCCCGCGAAGTACGACGAGGCCTGGAATCAAAGTAGCGAAACCGATGAGGAAGATCAGCCAACCCGGCCACACACCGCGTCCCACGACCAGCCATGAGTCGGACCGGGGTGTGGGGGCGATCGAACCATCCACGCCGCGGATGGCCTCGAAAGCCAGTTCGCCGAGCTTGATGGCCGCGTTGTCCCGCGGCCCCGCTTCGATCGGACTCAGGGCCTGCGGCCCGAGGAATCGGCGGGAGTAGGGGGTCTCCGTGGCGAGAACCACTCCAAGACCCGCGGCGATCGCGCTCGCCGCGGTCGGGTCGCAGGGCGTCTTGAACGCCCGGATGAAGGGCTGAGTGAGCAAAGCGATGTTCGGATCGGCGAAAGAGAACTCGACCCCGTTGGGGATTCCCCGAAGGGCGGACTCGACGAGGTCACGGCTCGCGATTCCGCGCGATCCCCGCGGATTCGTGCGACCGCACGCGGGGACGACCAGTGCGGGAACCCCGCCCGAGGTTCGCAGGGTCGAGGCGTCGACCAGGAACACGCCGTCGACCAGACCCACGCTCCGCCCGAGTGTCTCCAGATAGTGCGTGAGGCCCTGGCCCCCCGCCTCGCCTCCGTCGAACGAGGCTACGATCCAGGTTTTGGCCGGCTGGGCCTGAGCGGCCCGCCTTCCGATCTCGATGAGCAGGGCCAGGGAGCGCGACCGGTCTGAAACGTCCTCGAGATCCTTGCGCGAGTCGTGGTGGGTCGCCACGATCAACAGACGGTCGGTGCGGCCGGGGATGCGCGCGACCACGTTCGATCCCGGCGACCCCTCGGAAACGAACTCCTCGACCACGGTCTGAGAGAGCCCGGCTTCCTTGAGTTTGGCCGCGACAAACTGGGCCGCCGCCTGATTCCTCGGCGATCCGAAAGGATGCGGTCCAAGGGCGTTCAACGTGGCGCTCGTCTGGGCGATCACGGCTGCGTCGAGAGTCGCCGCGGCGAGGAGGGCAAGTGAGATCAAGGGGGGGGATTATAGGAGCCGCTTCACCAGGGCGCTCTCGGGGCCGACGGAGGTCCCTGGAAGAACGTGAGAAACGACGGTGCTAAGCTGATTTCACTGCGGTTACGGCCTTTCGCACGTCCCGGACCGTGTCCTGAACCAAGGTGGATCCCATGTCTCTACGCTTCCGATTCTCCAATCCGAGAACACTCGGTTCCGCGGTCCTCTTTCTGGGGCTCTCCTCTCTCGCCACGGCCGGCGACATCGTGGGCAGGGTGGATCTCACGGAGAAAGGCGGGAAGAAGGCGACAGACCTCTCGGATGTCGTGGTCTACGTCGAGAGTTCGAAAGGCCGTCCGAAAGCAGGCAGGGAAGTGGTCACGATGAAGAGCAAGAGCTTCACGCCCCATGTCCTCGCGGTGGGTGTGGGCACGACCGTGGAGTTTCCGAACGAGGACCCGATCCTCCACAACGTCTTCTCGGTCTCCGGCGAGGGATTCGACCTTGGTCTTTACAAGAGACCCAAGAGCGGGTCGCGCACTTTCGAAAAGCCCGGCGTCTACACGATCTATTGCAACATCCATCCTCAGATGAGCGCCCTTGTCATGGTCCGTGACAACCCGTATTTCGCGAAGGCTTCGAAGGACGGCTCGTTTCGTATCGAAGGCGTCCCCGCCGGCGAGTACAAGGTTCGCGCCTTTCACGAGCGCGCGGGGGACGGGACGGTGGTGACCGCGAAGGTCCCGGCGACCGGCGACACCGCGCCCCTCACCTTCAGCCTCGACGCGGCGTCGTACAAGCGGGTCCCCCACAAGAACAAGTTCGGCAAGGACTACGGGCGCGAGGCCTACTGATGGGGCTCACCAAGAAGATCCTGCTCTTCACCGCCCTCCTGACCGTGGGCATCGTGGCCGCGACCCTCGTCTTCACCACGGTCCAGGCCAATGCCCTCGCCCAGGCCAATCTGAGCGATCGTCTGACCGCGGCCCTGGGGATCTGGGACACTTTCGATAGAGACCGGCTGGCTAAACTCAAGCTCGGCGTGCGTACGCTCGGCAACGAACCGGCCTTCAAGGCGCTGATCGAGGCCGGGGACGCGGAGACCATCGCCGATACCCTGGTCGAACGCCGCGAGGATCTGCAGCCGGACTTCTTCATTGTCACGGACCCGGCCGGCCTTCTGCTCGCCCGGTCCGACAAGCCGACAGAGCGGGGCACCGACCTTTCGAAGGACCCGGTCGTGGGCATGAGCGTGCAGGGCGAAGAAGCCGCAGGTCTGTGGCAGGAAGGGGACCGGGTGTTCCACGCGGTGTCGGCGCCCCTTTCGACCCAGGAGAATCTCCAGGGTGTGCTTCTGGCCGGATACGCTCTCGATGCCACGGTGGCGAAGTCGCTCTCCACGTTGACTGGAGCGGATGTCGCGTTCCTGACTGGCGCCGGGCAGACTGTCTCGTCTTCGTCCCTGGGGCCGCTCGAGCCGTTGCTCGCCGCCGCCCTCCAGAGCGTGGGAGCGGTCAAGCCCGGAGAAGCTTTCGATCTCACAGTTGCCGACCAACGGTACCGCGCCATTTCCTACACCCTTAACAATGCGGCCCGCCGCCCCGTAGGATCCTTCGTGGTCCTCGCGAGCTACGCGAAGGAGATGGCGCCCTTCATCCGCTTCCGAAACGCCTTGTTCATCGTCGGCGGTCTCACCACGGCACTCGGTCTGCTCGGCGCGTTGTGGATCGCGCGCCGGATCACCGACCCCATCTCCCTCCTCGTGGATCGCGTCCACAAGGCCCGGGACGGCAGTTTCGCGGGCGCCATCCCCGTTCATTCCAACGACGAGGTGGGCGCGCTCGCGAAGGCGTTCAACGGTCTCTTGACCGAACTGCGCGAGAAGGAGCAGTTCATCGAGTTCATGAGAACCGCCCAGGCGAGCGGAGGCACCACCAACCTTCCGCCGGGCGCCACCGTCGGCTCGGGCGAAACCGTCGGTCTGTCGGGCGCCACCGCGTCGGGAGCCCTGCCCGGCGGCGACGCCAATCTCACCATCGGCTCGATGTTCGCGAACCGTTACAAGGTCCTCGAGACCCTCGGACGCGGTGGCATGGGCGTCGTCTTCCGAGCGAAGGACAACCAGCTCGACGAAGTGGTGGCGCTCAAGACGCTTCGCTCCGATGTCCTCTCCCAGGATCCCACGCTGCTTCAGCGGTTCAAGCTGGAGATCAAGCTCGCCCGCAAGATCACGCACAAGAATGTCCTGCGGACCCACGACTTCGGCGAGTGGGCCGGAACGCCTTACATCTCGATGGAGTACCTCGAGGGTGTGACGCTCAAGGATCTCCAGAAACGTAAAGGCGCCCTGCCCCTCGGGGTCGGGCTGCAGATCGCGAAGCAGATGTGCCACGGCCTCGCCGCCGCGCACGCCCAGGGCGTGATCCATCGCGACATCAAACCCCAGAACATGCTGATCATCCCTGAGACCGGCGATCTCAAGATCATGGACTTCGGCATCGCCACGGTGTCGAACGTGAAGGACGAGAGCCACCCCGGCGATTCCGCGATCACGGGCGCGGGCGTGGTGCTCGGTACTCCCGATTACCTGGCCCCCGAACTCGGCCGGGGACAACAGGCCGACTTCCGCTCCGACATCTACTGCATGGGTGTGGTTCTCTTCGAACTCTTCTGCGGCAAGCTGCCTTTCACCGGCGAGTCGCCGCTGGCGATCGTGGTGCACCACATGCAGACACCCCCGCCCCTGCCGCGCTCGATCAAGCCCAAGCTGCCCGAAGACCTGCAGGCGGTGATCCTCAAGTGTTTGGAGAAGGAACGCGAGAAGCGCTTCCAGACCGTCGATGAACTCACCGACGCCCTGAACGCGATCTCCGAGCGCCAGGCCGCGTAGGCCAGGGTTCGCTCTACCGCGGGCGGACCATCGCAAGCGAAATCCGTACCGGACCTTCGGATGTGTCGATCAGGACGCCGTTCGAATCGAGCGAGGCGATGGCGCCGTCCGCGAGGACGTCGCCGAGGCGAAGGGCCACGATCTCGCCAAGGGGCGAATACGCGAACGCGGTGAACTCGTCGCCGGATCGACCGATTCCCGCAAGCGCCATTTCCTCGACGGTCAGGTCGCGGGCGCGGAAAATCACGCGGCCGAGGGTGGAGGCGGCGATCGGCCCCGTCTCTCCCTGCTGGCCGTGGATCCGGAGCAGCCGTGTGCCCTCCTCGCGTGTCTCGCCGAGATCGAGAACCGCGAGGACGGCCCGGCGGACATCGTCGATCGCGGCATCGCGCACGAAAAGGCTGAGCCTCGAGAGGTTCTGTGGGCCGAGCGCCGCGTAGGAAGGCTCGGCCTCCGCGATCGCCGAGAGAACTTCTTCCCCGCGCAACCGCTTCGCGCGCAGCGAGAATCGCCCCGGAGGCGTCGCCTCGTCGGGACCCGGGAGAATGATGTCCGGAGACTGGGCCGGGCGGAGGACGCGGACCGACCCAACCTGATCCACCCGGACGGGCAGCGCCTTCAAGGTGTCCTCGAGCGACGCGCCGGCGAAATCGACGTGCACTCGTCCGCGCACGGTCTCCGCGACCACGAAGGGTTCGCGCGTGAGCGATTCCAGCATCGCGGCGATGTCGGCGAGGTCGGTGTCCACCGCGCGCAGAGAAATGCCTCCAAGCGCGGAACCGGAGGCCCGGAGTGTCGGCGACGGTCCCGGCGCACTCTGCGGATCCCGGTCCCGGCGGCAGAGAGGTTCGGTGGGACGAAAGGGCTCGTCGACCGGAAGAGGCAATGCGGCTTCGGGACCCGCTCGGAACGATTCGCCGACCGCCTCGAACTGATAGCAGCCATCCTGGGGCAGGCGGGAGAACTCGCGCAGCCGGAAGAAGCCGCCCTCGAGTCGTCGCTCCAGCGTGTCCGCGGCGCCCATTCCCGCCACCACGCCGCGCAACGTGAATCGGCCGGTGTCGCCATCGAGCGAGCCGAAGGTGAGGGCCGCGGCGGCGTCGCGGAAGGCCGAGCCGGTTTCCGCCAGGAACATGCGCGCCGAGGTCTGTCTCCGGCGCAGGTCGTCAAGCGCGATGGTCTTGTCGAGCGCGATCTGTTCGTCGCGCGCGAACCGGGCCGCCTCTTCGCGAGACGCGCCCCGCGTGCGATCGCGTGTCCGGTCCGTGCCGAGACTCGCCAGAGGGGCCGCCCGCACGGGTCGATGATGAAGGCGAACGCGCGCCTCGACAGCCACGCCGAACTCGGCGGCGCGAAGAATGAGGCTCTCCACATCGATGAGCCGCGGCGATCCCTGGAGCGCGCGGAAGAACCGGTCGGCGTCCGGGTAGGTCGAGGTGGCGGTGATGACGCGTCGCGACTGGCCGAGGGACCCCGATTCCGTGATCGTCGGAGACCCCAGCGCGATGTTCCGCAATCCCGCCTCGCTGGCGATCTGGCCGAGCAGCGAGGCGTCCGCCTCGGGAGTCGGGCCATCGGGAAGGGAGCGTCGCAGCTGGGCGAGATGTCGATCGAGAAGCTGCCGCTCCTCCGCGTAGGGCCGCCCGGTGGTCCCCTGAAGCAAAGCGGTGACGAGGAGAAGAGGAAGAAGGGGCGGCATCCGTGGGGCGAGACTATAGAAGGAAGCGGCCTGTATTAGCCTCACCCGCAAGCCCATCACCATCAAGGAGTCTCCCCATGAACGCAATGAAGGCCTTCGGCCTGAGCCTGCTCGTAGCCGTCCTCTCCACCGCCACCGCCTCGGCCGGAACCCCGCGCACGGTCGTGAATCCGAGGAGCGAGGCGCTCAACAAGAACGAACCGCCCTTCTCGGGAGCCGTCCGCGTCGGGGACACGCTCTACATCTCCGGCCAGATCGGTCTTGGACCCGACCGCAAGCCTCCCGCGGATGTCGCCGCGGAGGCGAAACTCGTGATGGACGCGATGAAGAAGCAGCTCGTCGACGCAGGGATGACCATGGATGACCTCGTGAGCGTGCAGGTCTACTGTTCGGACGTCCGCCACTACGACGCCTTCAATGCCGTGTATCGGACCTACTTCACGAAGGAGTTTCCGGCGCGGGCCTTTCTGGGCTCGGGCGCGCTCCTGTTCGGGGCGCGGTTCGAACTGGTCGGCATCGCGGTGAAGCGCTGAGCTCGCCCCTCCTCATCAACGAGGCGCCGGCGCCCGGATTCACCACGCGCTTCGCGCCCGCCCCCACGGGCTTCCTTCACCTGGGTCACGCGGCGAGTGCTATCGCAGTGTGGGGCGTGGCGCGGGCCTTCGGCGGCCGGGTTCTTTTGCGCATTGAGGATCACGACCGGACGCGTTCGCGGCCGGAGTTCGAGACGCAGATCTTCGAAGACCTCGAATGGCTCGGCTGCGTCGCGGACTTTCGAGCACCCCGTCAGAGCGAGCGCGGGCCGAGATACGCGGAGGCGCTGGGCCAGCTCGCGGATGCAGGCCTCGTTTACCCATGCGCGTGTTCGAGGAAGTCGATCGCGGAGGTCGTCGGTTCGAATGCGGGTGAGGTTCGTTATCCGGGGACCTGCCGCATCCTCGACGTCGATGGCGCGCTTCACCCGGCCCGGCGGATCCTCCTCGCCTCCGAGCGCGTCTCGTTCAACGATCTCCGGCTCGGGTCGGTGGCACAGGTTCCCGCGGACGTCTCAGGCGATATCCTCGCCCGCGATCGCCATGGACACTGGACCTATCAGTTCGCGGTCGTCGTCGACGATCTCGATCAGGGCATCGATCTCGTGATTCGCGGCGAGGACATCCTGGCCTCGACGGGCCGTCAGATTCAGGTCGCGCGCCTGCTCGGGCGGCGGATCCCGCCTCGATATCTGCACCATCCCCTGATCCTGCGGCCGGACGGCATCAAGTTATCGAAGGCGAACCGCGACACCGGCATTCGCGATCTGCGTGCCTCGGGATGGGGCGTCGAACGTATCCTCGGCGCCGCCGCCCAGGCCCTGGGCGTGGGGACCGGTGCGCCCGTGGGTTGGGACGGCATCATCGCGGCGGTTCGGGCGCTGGGACAGTAGTTGGGATATTGGTGATGGGATCGATTCAAGCCGGCCTGGTGTTGGGAGCGCTGTGGGCTTTCGTCGACGCCGCCTTCACCTACGTGACCGGCGCTTCGCCGGCCCTCGATCTCGTGGAGATCTTCGCGGTTCCCCTTGCCGGGTCGCTGCTCTTCCACGCGACGTGCGCGGCCTCGTACAGCGTGCGGCCGCATCGCGCATTCGAAGTGATCGGCGTTCTTGGCGTTGTCCTGGCGCCGGTTTCGTATCTCATGCGCGGGCGGGAGCCCTTCACGCCGGAGGGACTTGCCGCGGGAATCCTCCCCGTGGCGGCCGCGGGTCTTCTGGCTCTGCGTGCGATCAGAAAAGGCGAGGCGCACTTCCAGTTCAGCCGCGTGCGTGTCGTCCTGGTGCTCCTCATCTACTTTGTGGCCGCTCTCGGGTACGCGCTTCGGGCCGACCGCGTCCAGGCGATCACCACGGAGATGATCCTCGACATCCTCGGATACGTGGCTGTTCTAGGGGGGGCGCTCGCGGTCGCGGCATCGGTGGTTCGCCGTTCCATGGCGGTGGCCCTGTTCATGCTCGTGCTCGTGGCGTCCACGGGCGTGGCGATCCGTCGCGGTTCGGGTCCGCCGGTGTTCGAACCGCCGGTGACCAGGGCGACCTCGCCGTCGCCGCCGCCAACCGGGGCTCCCAATGTCCTGCTGATCGTGCTTGACACTGTTCGCGCGAAGAACCTCGATATCTATGGATACCCGAAGCCCACGCTCGCGAAGACCGGCGCGTATCTCAAGGACGGCCTGATCGTAGACGCCGCCACGGCGAGTGGAACCTACTCCCTCACGTCCCACGGATCGCTCTTCACCGGCCTGCTGCCGAGCGCCCACGGCGCTCATACGATCATCGGCGGCGAAGCGCCCTACGGGCGAGCGTGGCCCGACATCGAAACCATGGCTGACTGGCTCAAGGGAAAGGGCTACGCCACACACGGCGTGAGCGCCAACGACATATTCCTCGTGCCCTGGACCGGCTTCCAGAAAGGGTTTGACACGTTTCTCGCTTCGTCCCCCCGCGGATTGCGTTTCGTGCCCTTCGCCTCGGCGCTGAGACGGTCGCTCACGAGAATGCGCATCGCCGGGCGACGCACCTCGGGTCTGACCTGGACCGCGACGGAGGTCACGAACGCGGCGCTCGATGTCGTCTCGGCCTCGCGCGAGCCCTTCTTCCTCTTCCTCAACTATTTCGACGCGCATGACCCGCATGTGGTGCTCGGCAATCCGTCATGGCCCGTTCCCTCGCCCGCCAAATCGATCGACGCCTACGACACCGAGATCGCCTACATCGATGGCGAGATCGCACGGCTCCTCGGTTTTCTCGAGGAGAAGGGCCGCCTCGACGAGACCCTCGTCATCCTGACCGCCGACCACGGGGAGTACTTCGGCGAGCGGAACCTCCGAGGACATCCAGCGATGCCCTACGAGCTGAGCCTCCATGTCCCCCTCGTGCTGCGGCTGCCCGGGAGCATCGCTCCCGGCCGTTCGGCGCGTCGCACCGGTCTTCTCGAAGTGTTTCGCATGGTGCGGAACGTCGTTCAGGGTGAGCCCCTGGACTGGCTGAGCGAGCTGGATGCGACACCGAGGATCCTGAGCGAGGCCTGGGCGCAAAGGGACTATCCCAAGCCACGCCCCGCGGACAACCGGCCCAGCACCACGGTCGTATTCGCCGGGAATCTCAAGCTGATCCACAGGCTCTCCGGCCGCTCCGAGCTCTTCGACCTCGACGCCGATCCCGATGAGCAGCGCAACCTCATCGACACCACCGATCCGGGCCTTGTGGCCCTCAAGGAAAGAATGATTCGCGAGGTGATGCTCCGCGCCACGCGAGGGCCGGGCCCGGCCCCACCGCTTTCCGAGGATGCCGCGGAACGCATGCGCGCGCTTGGGTACTTGAGGTAGAGAACGTCGCCGCGCGAAACGCGGCTTACTTCGTTGCGAGCTTCTCTTTCAGGAAGGCCAGGCTCTTCGGAAGGACCGAGTGGACGTATTCGTAGCCATGGTCGCCGGGGAAGAGGCCGAAGGTGTGAGGGACCTTGCGGGACTCGAGGGTGTCGTGAAGCATCCTGTTTCCGGCCGCGAGCCCGTAACGGTCCTCACTCCCGCAGTCGATGTAGAGGGCGGGCAGGCCTTTCAAGTCGACGGTCTTCGCGAGTTCGAGCGGGTCCTGGGCCTTCCACGCCACCGCGTCGACGGGTTCGCCAAAGACGCCGGTGAAGGCGCGCATGTGGCCGCCGCGGGCCCCCGCCTCGGCGGTGGGGATCTGCGAAAGCAGCATCGCCGAATGGGTGGCCACCACGCCGAAGACCGAGGGGTGCGAGAAGGCGATGTTGAGCGCTCCATAGCCGCCCATCGAGATTCCGAGGAGCCCCCGACCCTCACGCTTCGCGATGGTCCGATAGGTCTTGTCGATATGTTCGACGAGGTCCTTCGCGACGAGGTCCTGATACTTGCCCTTCGGCGAGTTGATGAAGAGGTTGTTGCCGCCATCCACGGTGACGACGATCGCGTTCGGCGCGGTTCCCGCCTTCACCGCCGCCTCGTATTGAGGGAGCACCGCGCGACGTTCGAGGAAGGCCGAGTTCTCGAACATCCCGTGCAGCGCGTAGATCACCGGATAGGAGACCTTGCTCGTCTCATAGTCCGCGGGGAGGTACGCGACATAGGTCACGGTCCCCCCGAGCGACTTCGATTCGAATGTCTTCGCCTTCTCGGACGCCGGCATCATCCGCGGGCCACCCTGGCCGCGAGGCGCGCCGGGCTGGGCCGGGGCGGCGGCCGGAGGTGCTGCTTCCTGGGCCAGGGCGGGGCCGGTCACGATCGCGAGGGCGGCGATCGCCGCGCGGATTTCGGAAGTCTTCATGTCGGGTCATTACCTCTTGAGGAAACCATTTATGTCGGCCAGCACAGCGTCCAGCATCGGCGCGGTCAGCGTTTTCGTGAAGGTATTGCGCTGGGAGGGATGGTACGAGATGAAGATCCTCCTTGTCTCGCCACCGGAAGGGCAGGGAGGCAGATCGTGGCTCAGGCCGTGTCCGAACTTGAACGAGCCTTTCGGCCCGATCTCGCCTTCCGCTTTGAGCATCCCCGTGAAAGCGTCGAGCGCGAACTTGCCAAGAGCCAGGACTGCGCGGGGCCGGAGCAGCTTCCACTCGCGTGCGAGATACGGCCGGCAGGTCAGGGTTTCTATCGGCTCCGGCTTGTTGTCGGGGGGAGCGCACCGCACCGCGGCGAGAATGTACGCGTCGCGCATCACCAGGCCGTCGTCGCGCCAGACCGCGGTGGGCTGGTTGGCGAAACCCGCGCGGTGAAGAGCGGGGAACAGGAAGTCGCCGGAAGGATCGCCGGTGAACACGCGGCCGGTGCGATTCCCTCCGTTCGCCGCCGGGGCCAGGCCTACGATCAGCAGGCGCGCCCTGGGGTCGCCGAAACCGGGGACGGGCCGGCCCCAGTAGGTCTGGTGGCGATACCGCGCGACCTTCACCATCGCGGCGTGCTGGCACCAGTCGCGAAGTCTTGGACACTTCTCGCAGGAGACGATCTCCGCCCGGACCTTGGAAAGGGAATCCTGCTCCATCACGAAACAATGTACCTCGCGGGCTCCGCGGCGGTGGAATCGGCACATCTGAGATAATTCCGTCGGCGCGCGACGCACGAGGGCGGTTCATCAATCTAGGAGTTCAGCAACAGCACCATGGCCGATCATCGATCGCTCCCCCTCACCGACCTTTCCGAAGACGAGAAGCTCTTTCAGGAGACGGTCCGAAGTTTCGCCGACGAGAAGATCCGTCCTTTTGTTTCGAAGATGGACCAGGAAGCGAAGATGCCGCGGGATCTCATCGATGCCTGCTTCGAACTCGGCCTCATGGGCATCGAACTGCCGGAGTCCTTCGGAGGTGCGGCCTCGACCTTCTTCATGTCGGTGCTTGTGGTCGAGGAACTCGCGCGGGTCGACGCCTCGGTGGCGGTTCTCGTCGACGTCCAGAACACTCTTTTCAACAACGCGCTGCTCCGGTGGGGCACGCCCGCGCAGAAAGAGAAGTACTGTCCGAAACTGGCCACGAAGTGGGTGGGCGCCTATGCGCTTTCCGAGGCGGGTTCGGGGTCGGACGCTTTCGCCCTCGCCTGCAAGGCGGTGGACAAGGGTGACCATTACGAACTCACGGGCCAGAAGCTGTGGATCACGAACGCGGTCGAGGCCGAACTCTTCATCGTGATCGCCAACGCCGATCCCAGCAAGGGCTACAAAGGCATCACCGCGTTCTTCGTGGAGAAGGGAACGCCCGGATTCACCATCGGCAAGAAGGAGGACAAGCTCGGCATACGCGCCTCGTCCACCTGCGAGCTGATCTTCGAAGGCTGCAAGGTCCCGAAGGAAAACGTCCTCGGCGAAGTCGGCAAGGGCTACAAGATCGCGATCGAAACGCTGAATGAGGGCCGCATCGGGATCGCCGCTCAGATGGTGGGGGTGGCCCAGGGGGCTTATGACCACGCGCTCAGGTACTCGCAGGAGCGGAAGCAGTTCGGCCAGGCCATCGCCGAGTTCCAGGGTGTGAGTTTCGAACTCGCGAACATGGCCATGCAGATCGAGGCCTCGCGGCTCCTCACCTACAACGCCGCCCGTCTCCGTGACACCGGCGCGCCTTTCATCAAGGAAGCGGCCATGGCCAAGCTCTTCGCCTCACGCACGGCGGAGTATGTCGCCAGCAAGGCGATCGAGATCTTCGGCGGGAACGGCTTCACCAAGGAATACCCGGTGGAGAAGTTCTATCGCGACCAGAAGGTCGGCCAGATCTACGAAGGCACCTCCAACATGCAGTTGATGGTCATCGCCAAGCAAGTCCTCGGAAAGATGTCCTAACCCACAAAGTCTGCCGAGCTCATCGAGCGCGGATGCGAGGCATTGCGAGGCAGGCGAGCAAAGCGAGCCAACGAAGCAACCCCATGACCCAACTACTTTCTCTCTCAACCACCGACCTCCTCGACCGTTTCGGCTCTCAAGACCCCACGCCGGGCGGCGGGTCCGCCGCGGCCCTTGCCGGCGCTCTTGCCGCCTCCCTCGTCGAGATGGTCGCGGGTCTCCCGAAGACCCGCACCGGCGCTCCGGACGAGCGCGAGAAGCTCGACGCCGCGAAGGCTTCGGCGGGCCAGGCGGGGGCGCGACTCCGGCAACTCGTGGATCTCGACACCGACGCCTACAACGCGGTGACCGCCGCGTACCGCCTGCCCAAGGCCAGCGACGAAGAGAAGGCTGCGCGCTCCGCCGCGATCGCGGCCGCGATGCGTCAGGCGACGGATGTCCCGCTCGAAACCTGTGAACGTGCGGCCGAAGTCCTGCGCGCCGCCGCCCAGGCCCTTGCTCACGGCAATCCAAACGCCGCGAGCGACGCGCGGACCGCGGTGGCCCTTTGTCGCGCCGCCCTCGACGCCGGCGCGGAAAACGTCCGCGCGAATGTCTCCTCGCCTTCGATCGCCGCCGAGGCGCCCCTGCTCCTCGCCCGCCTCGAGACCATCCGCGCCCCTCTCGAATCGATGCTCGCCAACCCGAGCCGAAAGTAGGTCCTCGATGAACCGTCCCCGCAGCGCCTTTTCCCTGGGGGCGCTCGCCCTCTTTTTCTCCACCTCTTCCTCCGCACAGGACATGGCCATCAAACCGAAGACCGCCGCCGAAGCCAAAGCGTTCACCGACAAGGTGGAGAAGGAACTGCTTCTTCTCGCGAACACGGCGTCCCGCGCCGACTGGGTGATGTCCACGAACATCACCCACGACACGGAAGCGATCTCGCAGGAGGCGAATCAGCGCTTCACCGAAGCCGCGGTAACCGCGGCCAAGAAAGCGGCCACCTTCGACGGCGTGAAGACCGCGCCCGACGTCGCGCGGAAACTGAAACTGCTCAAGGTCGCTCTGGTCACGCCCGCGCCTGCGGGTGCCAAAGAGAGCGGCGAGGTGGCGGAACTCAAGACCCGGCTCGAGGGAACCTATGGCAAGGGCAAGTGCGTCCGGAAGCTGAAGGACGGCAAGGAAGAGTCCCTCGACATCGGCGCTCTCTCGAACATCCTCGTGAAGTCGCGCGATCCGAGGGAGCTCGAGGAAGCCTGGGCGGGCTGGCATGCCATCGCGAGACCGATGAAGAAAGACTTCGTCCGTTTCGTGGAGCTGCAGAACAAAGGCGCGCGCCAGCTCGGCTTCAAGGACACCGGCGCCCTGTGGCGATCGAAGTACGACATGACGCCCGACGCGTTCGCGAAGGAAGTCGACCGGCTGTGGGAGCAGGTCAAGCCGCTCTACCTTTCCCTTCATGCCTACGTCCGCAAACGCCTGCGTGAGACCTACGGGCCGAACGTGGTGCCGGAGAGCGGCCCCATCCCCGCGCACCTTCTCGGCAACATGTGGGCGCAGCAGTGGGGGAACATCGAGCCGCTCGTGGCCCCGAAAGACGCCGACCCCGGTTTCGACCTCACCGCCCGCCTCAAGGAGAAGAAGGTCGACGAACTCGAGATGGTCCGCTACGGCGAGCGTTTCTTCACCTCGCTCGGCTTCGAACCCCTTCCGAAAACCTTCTGGGAGCGTTCACTCTTCGTCAAGCCGAAGGACCGGGAGGTGGTTTGCCACGCGAGTGCCTGGGACGTCGACAACGTCGACGATTTGCGGATCAAGATGTGCATCGAGATCAACGCGGAGGACTTCTCCACCATCCACCACGAACTCGGCCACAACTT
>CAYNHK010000065.1:0-16949 GCA_964396875.1 uncultured Acidobacteriota bacterium
CGACCATCCCCGCCTCGATCTTCGAGATATCCAGGATGTCCTCGATGATCGAGAGCAGCGAGGTCGCGGATTCGTGGGCGAGATCGGCCATCTGAGCCTGCTGGCTCTTGAGGCTGGTCTGGCGAAGCACGTCGATCATGCCGAGCACGCCGTTTAACGGCGTGCGGATCTCGTGGCTCATGTTCGCGAGGAATTGCGATTTCGCCTGGCTCGCCTGTTCGGCCACCTGCCGCGCCTGCTCGAGTTCCGCGGTGCGCTCTTTGACCTTGCTCTCGAGGTCGGCATTGAGCTCGGACAGGCTCATCTCGGCGCGCTTCCGCAAGGTGATGTCCTGCACCGTATTGAGGCTGAAGGCCTGCCCGCCGATCTGGATCAGGCGACCGTAGTAGAGCGCCGGGAACACCGAGCCGTCGCGTCGACGCATCATCACTTCCTGGCCGGAGACCGCCCCCTCCTTGCGCAGTCGGCTGATGTAGAGGTCGCGCTCCTCGGGATTCACCCAGATGCCGAGGTCGGCAGTGGTTCGTCCCACGGCCTCGGCCCGGGTGTAGCCGAACGCGGCGATGGTCGCCGCGTTGAGTTCGACCACGCGGCCCTCGGGCACGGTCATGAGCGCCACGATGATCGGAGAATGGTCGAAGACGGCGTGGAAGCGTTCTTCACTTTCCCGCAGCGCACGCTCCGTCTGTTTGCGTTCCGTGATGTCGCGGACGATCGCGACCAGGTAGTCCTGGGGCGGACCCTGGATATAGCGGACGTTGATTTCGACCGGGAAGGTGGTCCGGTCCTTCCGACGATGTTCGCCCTCGAAAGTCATGTGGCCCACGCGGCGCAGGGTGTCGAGATGATCGCGCCAGCGCGCGGCGTCGAGCGGCCCGGCCTGGATCTCGGGGAGGGTGAGACCGAGATGCTCCTCTCGGCTGTAGCCAAGGCGGGCATGCGCGGTCGCATTGAGATCGATGAACCGCCCGGTGTCGGGGTCGATCAGGTAAACCGCATCCGTCGATTGATCGAGGGCGGCGCGGAACTGTCGAATCGCGAACTCGGCCCTCCGGCGCGCGGTGATGTCGAGAACGGTGACGAGCGATGTGATGTTGCCGCCCTCCGCGTTCATCATCGCGGTCGAGAAGAGGACGTTGATCTCCTCCCCGCTCTTCTTTCGCAGCGTGGTCTCGAAGCCATCGACCCGGCGGTCCCGCTGGAGGATCTCGAGATAGCGTTTCCGATCCTCGAGATCGATCCAGAGATTCATCTCCTCGGTGGTCTTTCCGATCACCTCTTCGCGGGAGAAACCGAACATGCGCGATGCCGCCTCGTTCGCGGCCACGAATCGACCCTCCGGGACCGAGGCCACCACGATGGTGATGGGTGAGTGTTCGAAGATCCGGCGGAAACGCTCCTCGCTCTCCCGGAGCGCGACCGTCCCTTTTTCCGCTTCGCGGACGGCGTCCGCGTAGATCCCGGCGTTGTGAAGAACCAGGGCAATCTGTTGGGCCAGCATCTTCCCGCGCTCGATCTCTTCCGCGGTGAAAACACGCCCGGGTTCGATCCGGCTGAGAGACAGGACGCCGAGGCAGATCGAGCCGTGCAGGATCGGAAATTCAGCGAGGGCGCGAAGAGGCTCGGCGGCGTAGGCGGGAGGGTTGTTGGGCCTGGCCGAATAGTCCTCGACCACCACCGGGGCGCGGGTGTCGCACACCTCGAAGGAGATGGGCGCCTCGGCGCGCCCGAGGCGGGCGCCGATCGGATAGGGATGACTGCGGGTGCAGGCGCGGATCACCAGCTCGTCGCCCTCCTTGAGGGAGAGTTCTCCGTAGCGCGCGTCGAGCAGCGTGGTCGCACGGTCGATCACCGCCCGCAGGAGATCGTCGAGGTCCTCGCGAGCCAGCAGATCGAGGGTGGTCTGGTGAAGGGCTTCGAGAAATTCCTTCTGCCGGACGAGCGAGCGCGTGCGGCTCTCCTCGGCGATCCGCAGCAGCGCATTCTCCGTGGCGTTCCCGTGAGCGCGGAGGGCGCTCATGCGGACGTAGCCGAGGAACAAAACGATCAGGAAGCTGATGAAGGCGTTCACCTCACCCCCGCTGAGCAGGAGTTTGGCGATGAGCGGCGCGAGGGCGGGCAGGGCGAATGAGGAGGCGCCGATCAGGTCGAAAGCCGCGATGCTGAGCGAGCCCACCGCGACCGTGGTGACCGCGAACGCGAGAATGATCTGGCGGGGGATGTCGTCCGCCGGAAAAACGTGCCAGGCCGCAAAACCCCAGGCCGCTCCATGCAGGAAGTAGGTGGCGCGGATCCGCCAGAGCCAGGCGTTGAGGTCGCCATCGCGCAGCCCGCCCGAGGCGCGCCGGCACGAAAAGCCCACGATGGCGCGAGTGATCAGCGCGAACGCCAGGACCGCGGCCCACTCGGCGAGGGCCCGATGCGGAACCCGGTTCCACATGGCGAAGACGAGGACCGACCCCAGAACCGAGCCGCCGAAGAGCGCGGGAATCAGAACGGAGTTGTGTCCCCGCAACTGCGCGCGGCGGATCGCCACCACGGCTTCAGAGAGCGCGGACGAGGTCGCGTTGTCGCCCATTCGCGATCAGCTCGCGGCTCGGAACATCGGCGGATTATACGGAGGCGAAGGTGGTGAATGCTGCGGACGGGAAGGGGCGGGAGTCCAAAGACTCAGATCGGCCGCCGGATCACTGCCGTAAGGACGTTGAGAAGCCGGAGGACGAGGGCGCGAGCCTCCGTGGTGTCTGGAGACGAGATTTCGAGTTCGAGGAGATCGAGACAGGCGAGGCACTCGACCGCGGACCCGCGAGCGATCGTGTAATGGCGGGCGCGCTCGCGCGGAGTCGAGCGTCCCGCTCCCTCCGCGACGTTTAGCGGAACGGAAATGGACGCTCGATCGAGTTGATCGGAAAGTTCTGAACGGCGAAGCGGAAGCCAGCGAACCACGATGCGTCGGAACTCGACGGCGAGACGGTACGCGTCGAACCTGTGAAGAGAAGGGGATGGCGCGACGCATGTCACGGGAGCAGTGGTGGGCATAATGGATGGAGACCTTTCCGGGGTCGCGAAGTGCGGCCCTCACCAGGCAGGGCCGCACTTGAGAAAGTCGCAACCTCCTTAGCCCCACCGCTGCGGACGATGCATGCGGCGTGACAACCCCGTCGAGCGGGAGTCGACGCTCGGGATTGAGCTCGGGTAGAGCCGACCGGTTACCCGCACGACCATCGCGATAGCGATGACGCTGACGCGCACAAACGTCGATCAACGACCACGATCACGATCCATAGAAGGCGGCGACGCTCACGCAGACGAACGTCGATCTCGGCGGCGTTCACGGCCCATCGGGACGCGGGAACGCTCACGAACCGTCGAACGGATCTACGTCAGGTCGAGCTGGCGGTGGATCTCTGTTCTCGCTTCTTCGCTCAGACCAAGACGCCGGCCGAGGGTTTCGAGGTACGCGCGTTCCGCGTCGGTGTCCGCGACGATGGCCGCGCAGGACGCGGCGTAGATGTCGGTCGCGAGTTCGGGGCGCGCGGACGCGATGATGACGGCCAGGGACTTCGGGTTCGCGAGTTCGGCTTCGAGGAACCGGCGCGTCTCGTCATCGAAGCCCGCGTCGGTGGCGCGCTTCAACATCTGCGCCCTCTCCTCGTCGTCGATCACGCCGTCCGCGGCGGCCGCGGCCACCATCGCCTGCACGAGCAGGATGGCATCCGCGGTGCGCGGGGATGAGGCGGGAGCGGATGCGGGGGCGCCGAGAGAGGACTTCGGCATGGGCGCGAGAGATTGCGGAGATGAAGGCGATGGTGGGAACGTCGAAGATGTTGCCGTCGACGAGCCCTGGTTCTGCTTGCTGTAGTGCTCATAGGCCGCGATCGCGATACCCACGAGGCCCATTCCAAGCTGCGCCTTCGTGCCCGTGCTCATGCCTCCGAGCAGCGAACCGCCTCGTTTGCGGCGCCGGCCGCCGCCGAGGCTCCCGCTCAGGCCGCTCTTGAGCAGCTGACCCAACAGTTGTTCCGGATTGAACATGGTCTCGTGTCTCCCGGGGCGGATCCTACAGAAGGGCCCTTCGTGGGCGTGAGGGCCTGAGAGAATGCCGCGATGAAACGGACGATCGCGGTTGGTCTTCTGGCCCTTCTCTGCTCCCGGCACGCCGCCGCCCAGGGCCAGCTCGAGTGGAACCGGACAAACGTCGTCGCGAAGCTCGACAACGACGGCGGGGTCCGGGTGGAAGAGACGCACGAGATCACGCTCTCGGGCGACGTCACGAACGCCTATCGCACTCTGCTCGTGGGAGCCGATCAGAGTGCCGTGGTCCTGGGCGTTTCGACCGTCGATTCCCTCGGCGTGAAGCGGGCGCTGCGAAATGGGGCCGACGGGCCGGATTCGTATCAGTCCTGGGCGTGGGGTCTGCAGATCTGGTTCAAGGCCGAGGCCGATCCGCCCTTCGAGCCGACCGTCCGAAGAAGTTACCTGATCGAGTACACACTCCGCGGGGCGATAACGCCTTCATGGGACCTGGCCGCCGGAGTCGAACCGCTCGATTCGGGAACCCATCCGCGAAGCCCGCTCGATCGCGCCCGCGAAGTGCTCGCGGGCTGGAGAGCCGGGTGGCCCGATCTCCACCGCGTCTATCGCTTCGACCACGACGTCGAGTTCCCCACTCGAGGCTCACCGAATGGCCTCCCCGAACTCAACTACCGTTTCGAATACGACACGGCATGGGTCCTTCTCGACAAGGACCGTGACATCGGCGTCGCGACACCCGATGTCGACTATCGCGTCCAGAGGCATCTACGGTACCTGCCCGAAGGGCGGCCCAGCGGTGTCGATGTGGAGGCCCCGGCGCTCCGCGTGGCGGGAACTTTCGGACCCTTTGTCCTGTGCCTGGCCATGATGGGCCTCTTCCTGATAACGAGCCGTCTGCTCGGGCGACCGCCCCGCGGCGATCGCGCCCTTTTCGAACGCGTCATCGAGCCGCTGCCGATAGAACTGATCGCGGCAAAGTTCGGCGACAGCCCGAATCCGCCGGGGTTCGCGCGGTTCATCGAGAGAATGGCCGCGGAACGGAAACTCTCGATCACGGTGGAGAAACCGGCGACGGACGAAACCGACGCGAAGGTTTCTCTCCGCCTCGTGGTCCCCCGCGATCGCCTGAGACCGTTCGAGCGCGCGGTGGTGCAGGAGCTGTTTGGATATCCGGACACGGTGTCGTCGGCCGACATCCAGGACCGTTTCCGCGGTCGCGAGTTCGATCCGGACATGCTCGTCGATCGGATGCTCAAGCCCTTCGTCCCCCAGGCCGGGACCGTGACCAGCCGCCACGGCTGGATGTTCCTGTGCCTTGCTTTTTTTGGAGGCGGTGTCGCGTTGATAGTCAAGAGCCTCCTGGATCAGACACTCGCCGATCCGGTCCCGATCATTGCGGGTTTCCTGCCCGGACACATCTTCGGCGCCTTCTGGCCGGTCGGAACGCCCGGAAGACGCGTGTCGATCTTCACCCTCCTCCTCGCGGCCTTCTCGTTCAGTCTCCTCGGCGCGGCGCTGGCCATAAGCCCCAATACGCCGCTCAGCGGTGTGGCGGCGGCGGGCCTGGGTCTGATGAGCGTCGGCCACTACGTTGGTTACCTGGCGCGCATGCCGAAGTCCCGGCCGGAGGATCTGGAGTTCGAGGCGGCCCGGCTCTTCGCCTCGAGCGAACTCAGGAAACCGCGGCCGGCGCTCAAGGATGTCTGGGTCGAGTCCCTCGAGGCCCTCGGACTCTCGAAGGCCATAGCGAACTGGAGAAAGCGCGCGGGCGATTTCACCGCCGCGCCCGACCTGGCCGACATGGGGCTCGGAGAAATGCAGTCCGGCCCGCCCTTCACGGGCGAAGCGCCCCATCCGCCGACTCTGCCCGACGGATGGGCCGAAGGCTTCTACGTCTACGAAGACGAGGACGACTAGGTGAAGCGGACGACCGCGCTGGCGCTTTCAGGTGTCCTTGCCCTGGCCCCCCGCGCTGCTCTCGCCCAGGACGACTCCGCCTCCCCCGCGGTGGCCTCGCGTCCGCGGGTCGGAGTGGTGCTCGGCGGCGGCTCGGCGCGGGGCATGGCTCACGCGGGCGTCCTGCAGTGGCTCGAGGAGCACAAGATCCCCGTGGACCGGATCGCCGGAAACAGCACCGGCGCGCTCATGGGCGCGGCGTACGCCACGGGCCTGTCCGCGGCCGACATCCAGAAACTGCTTCGCGAGGCCGACTGGGACACCATCCTTCGCCCCGACATCCCATACTCGCTCAAGTCCTACCGAAGGAAAGAAGACGATCGCGACTACGCGGTCAAACTGGAAGCTGGGCTCCGTCGAGGCTTCCGGCTCCAGAGCGGCATCAACCCCGGCCACCACCTGAGCCTGATGGTGAGCCGGATTCTGCTGCCCTACTCCGATGTCGCGAACTTCGACGATCTGCCCATACCGTTCCGGTGCGTGGCCACCGACCTCGAGAAGGGAGAGATCGTCGTGTTCGCTTCGGGTCCGCTCGCCCCCGCGGTACGGGCCTCCATGTCCCTCCCCGGCACCTACGATCCGGTGCGGCTCAACGGCCGTCTCTTCGCCGACGGGGGCATCCTCAACAACATTCCCGTGGACGTGGCGAAAGACATGGGCGCCGACATCGTGATCGCGGTCCGCGTGGGCCCGCGGGCCGAGGAGAAGGTCGCGGAGACCATCGGCGGCATCGCCAATCGCGCGATCACCCTGATGATGCAGACCCTCGAACGGCCGCGGCTGCGCCGGGCCGACGTGGTCATCGTCCCGAATCTCGACGGCCTCACCGCCGCGGACTTCCGGAAGAGCGACGAGTTCGCGGTGCGCGGTTATCAGGCGGCCGAAGCCCAGAAGGACGCCCTGCTCCGCTACGCCCTCGATGACGCGTCGTGGGCGGAGTACCGCGCGGCCCAGGAGGCGCGCCAGACTCCAAGCCTCGACCCGGTGACGTTCGTGGATGTGAACGGCGTCGCGGACGGCGCGGGAGCCCAGGTCGCCCGCCAGTTGAGCCGCCACATCGGCACCGCGCCGAAAGCGGAGGACATCGAGGCCGATATCAACCGCGTGATCGGACTCGGCCGGTACGCGAGCGCCACCTACGGCCGGCGCTCCCTCGACGGAAGCATCGGCCTCGGCGTCGAGATCCGGGACAAGTCCTACGCCCCGCCCTTCGTCCGCTTTTCCCTGGACATGAACAACGAGAACAAGGACGTCAACTTGAACCTCGGTTCGCGGATCACGCTCATGGACGTGACCGGCCTCGGTTCGGAATGGCGGATCGACGCATCGCTCGGCTCGACCCTCGGCGTCGGCACAGAGTTCTATCAGCCGCTTGGAGGAGAGCGGCCCGTGCATGGCGGAGCGTTCCTCAGTCCTCGCGCGAGTTACACCCGCACCACGGAGAACCTCTACACCGACGGCAACCTCGTGGCGATCTACGGCCGTCAGCGGGCGGGAACCGGACTCGATCTCGGCTGGAATTCGGGGGGGAGCACACGTTTCCGCGTCGGATACGACCTCGCGTATGTCCGGAACATCACCCGCGTGGGGGACCCGCTGCTTCCCCGGAGCACGGGCGGTGAGCAGGTCTTGCGCGCCCGCTTCGACTACGACGGACGGAACGCGGCCTATCTCGCCCCGAGAGGAATCCGGTTCGCCGGCACGGCCCAGTGGTTCCTGCAAGCTCCGAACGCGCCCAAAGCATTTGGTTCGCTGGAAGGCTCCCTGCTCATCGCCCACCAGGTGGACCGCGACAAGATCGTCACCGTGACCATGGATGCCGGCGTCAAACTCGGCGACACGCCTCCCACCCTCTACCAGTTCGGTCTCGGCGGACCCTTCCGGCTGGGCGCCTTCCCTCCCTACGCTTTCCGTGGACCCAGGTACGCGCTCGGGAGCGTGGGTTACAAGATCCCCGTGTCGCAGCTCCCGCCGCTTCTCGGTGGCAGGCTCTACCTCCAGGCCCTGGCGGAGGCGGGAAGCGTGTTCGAAAACCTGCAGCAGGCGCGGCTCCGGTCGAGCGTCAGCGCGGGCTTCGCCGCCGATACCCTGCTCGGCCCCTTCTTCGCGGGGGCGAGCGTAAGTCACCAGGGTGACACCCGGGTGTACTTCATGATCGGCCGTCTGGTTCGCTAAGCAGGGCGAAACTGCGAGAATCGTCCCGCACATGACCGAAATGGGCCGCCGCATCCTCATCGGGCTGGCGATCCTCGCCGTCGCCCTGGTTCTGTACGTGGCCTCGCCGTTCGCGGGACCGCTGCTCTTTGCCGCCGTGCTCGCGGGCGCGATGTCTCCTCTCTACGAGAAGCTCGCGTCCCGCCTCGGCCAGCGCCGGACCATCGCGGGCGCGCTCTTCGTCACGGGCGTGGTCTTCGTCGTGCTGCTCCCGATCGCGGGACTCATCTTCGCGGTCGCCCAGCAGGCGGATGACGCGTTCGGGCCGATGAGGGCGACGTTCCAGGAGCGCGGCATCGATGGAGTGGTCGAGGGACTGCCGGCGCCTCTCCCGGTCATCGCGCGCGAGGTGATGGTGCGCCTGCCCCGCGGGCAGCAGCAGATCGAGGAGCTGGTCAAGAGCCTCACCGGGAGGGTCCTGGGCGGCGTCGGCTACGTGTTCCTGACCACCGGAGGCTTTGTCTTCAACCTGGCCATGATGCTCGTGGCCTTCTTCTTCTTTCTGGTCGACGGACCCGTGTTCGTCCGCTGGATCATTCACACGAGCCCGCTCACCGACGAGCAGATGAGGGAATTGCTGGATGATTTCCGTGACGTTTCGATCGCGGTGCTGGTGGGATCGGTGGGCACGGCCCTGGTCCAGACCCTGGTGGCGACGATCGGCTTCTGGATCGCGGGGGCCAAGCACGCTCTGCTCCTGGCCGCGGCGACCTTCATCGCCGCATTCATCCCGGTGGTGGGCGCGGGATCGGTGGTGGTCGCCTCGGCGGTCATCCTCTACTTCACCAGCCACCCGGGCGCTGCGTTGTTCCTCGGCATCTGGGGCATCGCGGTCGTTTCCTCGATCGACAACGTCGTGAAGCCCCTCCTGATGCGCGGCAAACTCGAGATCAACACGGGTATCACTTTCTTCGCCCTTCTCGGAGGCGCCGCGACCCTGGGGCCGGCCGGGCTTCTGGCCGGCCCTCTCATCGTCGCGTTCTTCCTCGCGGTGGTGCGGATGTGCGAGAAGGAACTGGGTGAGGTCAGGATCGTCGCGCCTCCGGAGGTTCCCGCCCCGCCGCCTGAGCCACAGACCCCGCCCGTCAACCCTCCGATCGGCCCAGAATGAAGTTCAAGGACTATTACGAAACCCTGGGGGTTGGGCGCAACGCGACGCCTGAGGAGATCAAGGCCGCGTATCGCAAGCTGGCCCGCAAGTATCACCCCGACGTCAGCAAGGAACCCGGGGCCGAAGCGCGCTTCAAGGAGTTGGGCGAAGCTCACGAAGTCCTGAAGGACCCGGAGAAACGCGCGCTCTACGACAAAATGGGCAGTCAGTGGAAGGCGGGTCAGGACTTCCGGCCGCAGCCCGGGTGGGACGCCGGTTTCGAGTTCCGCGGCGGCGGCGAAACGAACGATTTCGATCCGAGCGACTTCTTCGAAGCGCTCTTCGGTCGCCGTCCGCGCGGGGGAGGAGGAAGGCGTCCGAACGTTCACGCGCAGGGCGAGGATCATCACGCCAAGGTCATGATCGACCTGGAAGACGCCTACCGGGGCGGTTCGAGAACCATCACGCTGCGCATGCCTTCCTACGATGCCTCGGGGGGTCTCGTGTCCCACGAGCGAAGGCTCGACGTGAACATCCCCAAAGGGATCCGCGCCGGCCAGCATCTGCGGCTCGCGGGTCAGGGTGCTCCCGGCATGGGAAAGGGGTCGCCAGGCGACCTCTACCTCGAGGTCGCGTTCAATCCCCATCCTCTGTTCCGCGTGGAGGACCGCGATGTGCATGTGGAGCTGTCCCTCGCGCCCTGGGAAGCGGCGCTCGGGGGGAAAGTGACGGCGCCCACGCCGGAGGGGCCGATCCAGCTCACCATCCCTGCAGGTTCGGCGGCGGGCCGGAAGATGCGCCTTCGCGGCCGCGGTCTGCCGGGGAATCCCCCGGGGGATCTCTATGTGGGGCTTTCAATTGCCCTGCCTCCGGCAAATACCGAAGCGGAGAAAGAGGCGTACCGGTCGTTCCAACGCGCCTTCCACTTCGACCCTCGCGGCGAAGGGAAGAAGTGACGACAGATCGCGGGGGGGCATAGCCCTTGCATCAATTCCCTGGATGAGACCAGAGCGCCTCGGAGCCCCGCTGCTTTGCCTCGCGGTCATGCTTTCGGCATGTGGACCTGAGGCGGCTCCACCCCCGGTAACGGCAGCACCCCGCCCCTCGCCTCTTCCCTCGCAAGAGGCCCATGCCGATCTCACCGCCGCGATGAGCGCGTGGCTCGCGGCTCCCGACAAGAAGTTCAACCCGGGTCCTGCGGGAAAGAAGATCCTCGCATCGATCTATCCCGAAGCCGCCACGACTGCGCTCTGGCTGGATGCGAACCTCCGTCCGACAAAGTCCGCCGAGGAGGCTCTCGCGATCTTCACGGACGCCGAAGCCGAGGGTCTCGAGCCCGCGGACTACCGGGCCGCGGAGCTGCTGGCGCTCAAGGCGAATCTCGAAGCGGGATCCCCACCCTCTGCGGCGGACGCGGCCGCTTTCGACGCGTCGATAAGCCTCTCGTTCATCCGATACCTGAGGCATTTCCACCGGGGCCGCGTGGACCCCAAAGACATCGGTTTCCTGTTCACCTTGCCGGCTGACGAACACGACTACGCCACGATGGTGCGCGATGCCGCCCACAAGGGCCGCGTCAAAGAGACGATCGCCTCGATCACACCGCCTCTGGTGCAGTACAAGGCGCTGCGCTCGATGCTGCCGAAATACCGTGCCCTGGCCCTCACCGAAGGCACGACGTTTCCACGCCTCGGACCCGCCCCACGCAAGTCGATCAAGCCGGGACAACCCGCCGAAGGCCTCGATGTCCTCCGCACCAGGCTGATCGCGCTGGGCGACCTTCAAGATACCGCGGCTCCCCTCGGCGTCCCCCCCGTCTATGAGGGCGACCTCGTGGAAGGCGTCAAACGATTCCAGGCCAGGCACGGCTGCGAGGCGGACGGGGTTCTGGGCAAGACGACGTGGGCGGCGATGAGCGTCCCGATTTCCTGGCGGGTCCACCAGATTGAGCTCGCGATGGAGCGGATGCGGTGGCTGCCCCACCTCGGCGAACGCCCGTTCGTAGCCGTCAACGTTCCGATGTTCCACCTCTGGGGCTGGGACAGCGTTCCCGAGAGTGGCGAACCGAACTTCGACATGGGGGTCATTGTCGGCAAGGCGCTCAACACGCGAACGCCGGTGTTCATGGAGGAGATGGAGTACGTGATCTTCCAGCCGTACTGGAACGTGCCGAAGTCAATTCTTCAAAAGGAGATCCTGCCCATCCTGCGCCGGAACCTCGGCTACCTCGACAGCCAGGACATGGAGATGGTCGACGGACAGGGCGACGACGCCAAGGTGATGGCGGCGAGCCCGGAGAACGTGGACCTCCTGGCAGAGGGAAAACTCCGGCTGCGTCAGCGTCCCGGCGCTAAAAACTCGCTCGGCCAGGTGAAGTTCATGTTCCCGAACGACGAGAACGTCTATCTCCACTCGACTCCGGCTCAAAGTCTGTTCGGCCGGGCGCGGAGAGACTTCTCACACGGCTGCGTGAGAGTGGAGGATCCGGTGAAGCTCGCGGAGTGGGCGCTCAAGGACCAGCCGGAGTGGACGCGGGAAAAGATCTTGGCCGCCATGAACGGAAAGCCGTCTTTGCGGGTGAACCTGACGAGGCCCATCCGCGTGGTCATGTATTACGTCACCGCTTCCGTGATTCCGCCCGGCAACACCCTTCACTTCGCCGAAGACATCTACAAACAGGACACGCGCCTCGACAAGGCGCTGCACGAGCGAAGGCGGTGAGCGCCTACCAGGTGCGAACGCGGCCGGTGTCGACGTGGACGAAGTTGGACCCGGCGTAGTAGCCCACGCCGCCGCGGCGAGTCGAGAGCGCGGCGCGACGGAGGTCTTCGAGGGACACATCGCCGAGGCGGATGTCGATGGCCTGGCCCCGCAGGTGGAGGCTGTTCTTCGCCACGCCGTTGCTGTGGCGGTTCAGCGCGGTGTTGGTCGTGGGCGAGCGGTAGGCCGAAATGATCTCGAACGGGGCGCGGGTTCGGGTCGCGCTCTTGATGTCGTGCAGCAGATCGAGCAGACCCGGGTCGATGGGATGGACGTCGCCGGTCCGGAAATCGCGCATGAGTCGGTTGATGGCGCCCAGGCCCTCGGGCTCGTAGGCGCCGGACCGCCAGTACTCGATCGAGAGTTTTTCGCCGGTGTGGGTGTGGTTGAACCTGAGGACCCGGGGGTCCATCGGCTGGGCGAAGCCCGTCCGCGGCGCAAGGAGGCCGGCGACCGCCGCGGTGGCGGCGCCCAGAAATCCCCGGCGCGTGGCGATGTTCGAGTTCATGGGTGTCTTTGGTTGTTACCGGCGGACCGAGGAACTGCCGGGAAACCCCGACCGAGGACAGGAGTATTACTTACGCCACCGGTTCGAGCCTAGGAGGCTGCGCCAGCAGGGGCCCGGGGGTTCCTCAACGAACGACGAGAACGGAACAGTGCGCGCTGCGGGCGACGCTCTCCGCCACGCTTCCCATGATCGCGTGCATGAGGCCGCGGCGGCCGTGGGTGCCCATCACGATCAGCTCGGCGTTCAGTTCCTTCGCCTTGTGGACGATCACTTCGCGCGGATCTCCGCTTTCCACGAGGAGCGGCCCCACCGAGGCGTTGGGGCACAGCTTCGCGACCAGCTCCTGCAGCTGGGCCTTCGACTCCTGGACGAACTGCTCGACGTACTTCTGAGACACGGTGAGGGCGATGCCCACGGACTCGACGGGAATCAGGTAGGCGTGCAGCAGATGAACCGTGGCCCCGGTCTTCGAGGCCAGGGCGCACGCCGCGCTCGCGGCCTTCTCCGACTGCTCCGAAAAATCGATGGGGACCAGGATGTTCTTCGGGGGGTCCTTGAGGGTGGTCATTTGAAACTCCTCCTGTTCATCCGTGGAAGATGCGTTCGACGATCGGGTGCGGTCCGTTCGTGGCGTTCCGTCGATGTTCGGCGGTCGAAAGCAGTCTACGCACCCCGGAGGTCTCGGCGAGAACAACCGCGATCTGTCTCGGGCTCAGCCCCGACCCCTCTACCGGGGAGACCTCGATGTTGCGGGCGAGATCGGTCAGAGAGATCACGCCCACCAGTTCGCGATTGAGGCCTAGGACGGGCAGGCGGCGGACATGATTGACGCGCATCAGCATTTCGACGCGTTCGAGAGAGTCCGCGAGATCGCACGAAACGACGTCCCGTGAAGCGGCATCCTCCACCCGGAGTTCGGCGAGGCCCTTGCCATGGGCCAGCGCGCACATCAACGCGTCGCGATCGGTGACGAGACCCACCACGCGCTTTGCGGCGTCGACGATCGGAACGGAGCCGCACCCTCGATCCCGCATGATCTGCACCGCCGTTTCGAGGGAGTCGGCGAGGCCGCACGCGGCGGGCTCGTCGGTCATCACGTCCTTGACTCGATACATGGGCTCTTTCCTTCCTCGCGGGTCGATCGTCACTCCGGGGGACGGAGGGCAAATCGCACGGTGACCGACAAAACGAACTCCATCGCTATGCCGTTCAGCAGCAGGGGCTGGTAGCGCCACTGCAGCACGGCCGCCTTCGCCGAATCATCGAAGATCGGCTGACTCCTGAGGACGGTCACATCCTTGACCCGTCCGTCCGTTCCCACGTGGGCCTCGAGGATGACCAGTCCCACGACGCTCGCCTGGGAGGCGAGCAGCGGATACTCCGGCGCGACGTAGACAATTCGCTTCGGTTCGCGAATCTCTCCGCCGACGCGGATCACCTGGGTCACGGGTTTGGGCGGGGGCGCCACCTCGCTCGGCAGGCCGCCGACGATGCCGCCCGCGACGCCGCCTTCCACTCCACCTTCAACGCCGCCTTCGACGCCGCCCTCTCCCAACGACATCGAGGGCTTCGAGATCTCATCCGGAATCACCATCGGGGCCACGAAAGCGTTCGGGTTGAGGGTCTCGGGGGGCCGGACCCTGGGCGCTGCCGAGCGCGGAGCCGCGGCCGGTGGAGGCGGAGGCGGAGGGGGCGGCGCCATGGCGCCGGGCTCGGCGAAGAAGGCGCGCAGACCGATTCCGGGCTCGGGCGCCTGGGTATCGCTCAGCAGGGGCACGAGCACGAACGCGGCGAGGAGCGCCCCATGGAGCAGCAGCGACACTGGGGCCCATGCGAAGTGATGATCCTCAAACGGGGCTCCGCCCATGGCGTGGCCGTCGAGGCGCAAAGGGCGATTGTGCTTCCAGGTCACGGTCTGGGGAACGTTGCCTGGAACGGGGCGGTCGAGGGCGAAATGGATCGCGGTCATGATTGCACCTGCTTTCCGGAGAGAGGTACGGCGTTGGCGAGCCGCTCCATCAATAGATCCGCCCGTTTGCGCGTTACCGTGAGCCTCTCCTGCATCTGATCGAACACGAATCGGTGGGCGGAGTCCACCGCCTCCTTGAGAGGAACCCTGGCGTCCTCGAGTTCGAGTTCCAGGCTGGCCCGAAGCGCCTGGTCCTGCACGCGCCGAATGAGCTTCCCCGCCTCATCGAGTGAGGCGCGGACCTCCCGCACTTCGGCAAGGCGCATCCTGCCCTCGGCGGGCAGATCGGAGTTGGGCGCGATCTTGCCGGGGCCATGGCAGGCGTTGCACTCGGCGGCGAGGGACCTGGGCGAGAGCAGCAGAGCGCCCGCGTTCCCGTGACACGTCGTGCAGGTGGGGGCGGCGGGATTTCCCTCGCGCAGCACCTCGAAATGCCGGCTCTTCGTGAACGCGGCGAACGCGGCGGGATGACACCCTCCGCAGGTCCGCGGCAGATTCGTGCGATGGACCGGGCTCGCCGGATTGCGCGCGCCGAGCATGCCCCGGTGGGCGAGGAAGGACTCGAACGTCGAAGGATCGCCACCATGGCACCCCTCGCATCCAACGTCGGCCCGGCCGTGGGCCGAATGGTCCCATTCCGAAAGGTGCCATCGTGAGGCCGCAGTGGAATTCGCGAAGTGGCAATCCGCGCACCGGCTCCTGGACGACTCGGCGGCAAGGCTCTCACTCTGCAGCATGAGCGCTACGATTGCGACTCGGACGACAACGGCGGCGGTGATGTTCACTGGATCCTCCCTACGACTGAGTCACCATCACCTGAAACGGTACGTCCGCGAGGCCGCGGAGGCCATGAGCCATAGGAATCAACGAAAAAAAGGCCGCGGCGCGCGCCGCGGCCCCTTAATGGTCCAAGTGGCTCAGATCAAAAGGCTTAACCCCTGAGGGAGGCCATGTCGATCACGAAGCGGTACTTCACGTCGCTCTTGAGCATCCGGGCGTAGGCATCGTTGATCTTCTGCATCGGGATCTTCTCGATGTCGGAGACGATGTTGTGCTGGCCGCAGAAGTCGAGCATCTCCTGCGTCTCCTTGATGCCCCCGATCAGCGATCCGGCGATGCTGCGGCGGCCGAAGATCAGAATCCCGACATTCGGGGAAGGATGCGACACTTCGGGAACACCGACGAGGACCAGGGTTCCATCCCGCTTCAGAAGCATGCTGAAGGCGTCGAGGTTGTGGGAAGCGGAGACGGTGTTGAGGATGACGTCGAACGAGCCCGCATGTTTCATCATGGCGTCCGTGTCCTTCGAGATCACGACCTCGTCGGCGCCGAGGCGCTTCGCATCCTCGGCCTTCCCGGCTGAGGTGGTGAAGAGAACGGTGGTCGCGCCGAAGGCGTGCGCGAACTTGAGACCCATGTGGCCGAGGCCACCAAGGCCGACGATGCCGACCTTCATGCCTTTCCTGACGCCCCAGTGGCGCAGTGGAGAGTAGGTGGTGATTCCGGCGCAGAGCAACGGAGCCACCGCGGCGAGGTCGAGATTGGCCGGCACGAGAAGGCAGAAGTCCTCGTCCACCACCATCTGCGTCGAGTACCCGCCGTAGGTCTGCTGCCCGGGCATATGTTTGTCGGGGCTGTTGTAGGTCATCTGGAAGCCGCCCTGACAGTACTGCTCGAGGCCTTCCTTGCAGCTCGAACAGGTGCGGCAGGAATCGACGAGGCACCCCACCGCCACCGCATCGCCGACCTTGAACTTCTTGACTTCGGCCCCGACCTTCGTGACCCGACCGACGATCTCGTGACCCGGCACGCACGGATAGGTGGTACCCGGCCATTCGCTCTTCGCGGTGTGCAGATCCGAATGGCAGACCCCGCAGAAAAGAACATCGAACTGAACGTCGCGGGCGAGAGGCTCGCGGCGCTCGAAAGTGAACGGGCCGAGGGGGGACGTCTTGTCGAAGGCGGCGAAGGCTTTGGCTTGAGTCAAGGGAATCCTCTGGGGTGGTGCGTGACGGAAAGGGATGGGGGGAAGGTGTGAGCTTAAGGGCGACGGGCGCGCGACGCAGCCCTGGGATTCTTCGGTCGTCTCGAGGCCAGAGCGCCCGCCCTCTCCCAGGAAGCCGTAACCGCCGCCTGCAGGACCTTCTTATCCGCGCCGAGGAGACGCACCACCACCGACGGCCAGTTGAGGTAGTGATCGGTGATGAAGAACGTCCCGGGATGCTCCTCGAGCAGGACCGCGCGCTCCTCGAAACTGCAGGTGAGGGCCAGGGTTTCCTCATCCCGGAGAGCGAAGATGAGTTTCTCTCCCCGCTTGAGAGCGGGCTTTCCATAGGATGTGGACTCAACGACCTCGGGGAGCTTGAGGGTGAAAGCCACGATCCCGTCAAGCACCGCCCTTGCGCGTTCTGCGTCAG
>CAYNHK010000065.1:17049-22443 GCA_964396875.1 uncultured Acidobacteriota bacterium
AACTTCGCCACGTAGACATCGGCGTCCTGGTGAATCGGGATCGAGTCGAGCCGCCCGCCCGAAGACGCGATGAGCTGGAGCGAGCCGGGCTCGATGCCGGCGAACGACTTCTCGGTGTAGTCCGGCGTGACCCCGAGGGCATCGGGTTCGATCCAGATCTGGAGGAAGTGGACCGGCTCGGTCGTCGAGGCGTTGTACTCGCTGTGGCGGACGCCGCGGCCCGCGCTGATCCGCTGAACGTCGCCGGCCTTCATGGTGGCGCGGGTGCCGAGGGAGTCCTGATGCTCGAGGGCGCCCGAGACCACGTACGAAATGATCTCCATGTCGGCGTGGGGGTGCGTGCCAAACCCCTTGCCCGGGCTGACCCGGTCCTCATTGATCACGAGCAGCGACCTGAAGCCCACGTGGCGGGGGTCGTAGTAGCCGGCGAAGGAGAAAGTGTGGTGGGTATCGAGCCAGCCGTGATTGGCGTGGCCCCTCTCTTCCCCTTTTCGAACGACGATGGAGGTCATGTTTTCTGCTTTCCCTGTTCCAGACATTTCAAGGATAAGCCGAGCGGCTCGAGTCGCCTCAGCGCGGCCAGGGCGGAATCACACCGGCGGAAACGAGGATCCCCGCCCGCCCGGGGCGTTTCGCCGCGTCGACGCGAAGCGCCACTGCGGCCACGCGTAAGCGCACGCCCGCGCCGATGGCGAAGACCGAAGGGCCCGCTCCCGGACCGCGGCTCGTATCCCATGGCTTCGCCCAGTCGGTGAAGACGGCGAGACCCAAGCGCGCCGTCGCGACCTTCGCGTCGATCTTCGCAAGGCTCGTTTCCATCTCCACGGTGCCATGTCCGAGGCCGCGGCCAAAGACCTCACCGATGAGTTCACCCTGGTCCACCAGGCGAACCGAACGAAGGAGGAAGGGCCGGCCGGGCCCCTTTCCCGCACCCGGGTACAGCGCTCTCGGGGCCTGCGCCGAGGCGCGCCGGCCGTCGAGTCGGGCGGAGAAAGTGAACCGCTTCTCCGCGACGCTGCTGCGGAAGGAGATGGCGCCACCGGCGTCGGCAAAGCCCGGCGCGTCACCCGAACCCCGAAAGACTCCCCCGTTCCCGGCGATGGCGAGCCGATCCCCGAGGAGGCGGAACTCCAGTCCCCCGTTGATCGACCCATACGTGAATCGATCGCCGAACCGATCCATCGCGAAACCGAGCGCGACCCGCGACCTTGAACTGAGCCAGTGACTCCACTCGATCGAACCCCGACGGCGCGTCTCCACGGTCGCTTCGCTGCGCGGAATGCCGTCCAGCCGATACGTCTGCCGGTCCCACAACGCTCTCATCCGGACAACTCCGGGAAGCCCGCCGAGGCGCGGCGTCTCGAGAGCGATCCAGGCCGAGGGACGTCGCGCCGCGAACCTTCCGCCGATCTCGAGCGCCTCCCCGCGACCGGTGGGACTGCTGATGCGAAATAGCGCCTCACGGCGCGCCGCGAGTTCGCCGCCGAGGCGGAGGCCGAGAATGAGCCAGGGCTCGAGGAGCGGGTTCTCGCTGACCGAGGCCACGATGTCCGCCCGGCCGCCGGGCGCCGGCTGGTAGATGAGATGCCCTCCCGAAGCGCTCGGCAGTTCGTCGATGCGCCGTTCCGCGACCGCCAGCGACTCCCGCGTGAGCAGGTCGCGAGGCCGCAAGCCGATCACTTCGTTCGCGATGTCGACCCGGGTCCGGCGCAGACCCACGATCTCGATCCGGTCGATGCGGGGCTCCTCGATCCGGCCCCACGCGGCCAGCGCTTCGCTCGGCTCATCGGAAAGGTAAAGGCTCGCGCCGAGCAGGCGCCAGTTCTCCGGGTCCTCGGGAGCGCGCTCCGCCGCCTGACGCGCGAAGACGGCTGCCTCCTTGAAACGCTTCTGCTTGAACCGCACACCGGCAAGAGCCGAGGGCGGACGCGCGTCGGCGGGACAGCTCTGGTTCGCAGCGAGAAGGTCGGCGACCGCGTTCTCCGGCTCATCGCCACGAGCCACCACGATCGCCGAATCGACGACGGAGTCGCACGGGCTCGCGTTTCGGGGCCCCGCGGGCGTCGAGGCCCCAGCGGCGGGCCCAGGCCGGGCCGCGTCCGCCGTCCTGGTGACCACCAGCGCGAAGCCGCCGGTCGCGTTCCAGCGCGACACGAACTCGGTTTCGATGCTGACCCGGAACGGCCCGACGGAAGGATCGTGGTACATCACACGGCCGGCCGCCCAGGCCACGATGACCACGTAGTGCAGCCCGCCTCCGCCGCCATCGATGAGGGCGATCACGGGGCGGCTGTTCGCAATCTCCCTTCGAACGTCCTCGGGCTCGGCGCGAATCGGCCGCGCGACAGCGCCTCGCGCCTCGAGGGCGTTTACGAGATCGAGGGTGGAAATTCCGCCTCTGGTCGAATCCACGAGCGCCGCGAAGTCTTCGGCCTGCACGTCGCGGTCGCCCCAGTATCGGAGCACCATCGCCGCCGCGGCGCCCCCGCACAGATCAACGGTCTGGGCGAAGAACGGGACATCCACGACCGCGAGCGGGCGGGAGGCGTCCTGCGTCTCCCCTGGCGCGGAAAGGGCCAGGAGGCCTGTGGCGAGCAGGACTCGGAGTGTCTTGGGTTTCAGTCGACAGACCCTACCCTCGGGGCGCAAGCGAGGTCAATTGAGGAATGCGAGAACGAAAAACGAAAGGGCGCCGCCCTCTCGGGCAGCGCCTTCTCTGGTGCGATACGCGGCTTAGTCGGCGACGAGAATGATGATGATCACGATGAGCAGGACCGCGACGAGACTGATCGTCACGGTCTGACGGCCACCCGGGAGCATGTCGTTCGCGACGGCGGCGCGATCGCTCACGCGCTGGAGATCCGCGCCTTGAAGCGTGGAGACGGCCGTGTTGGCCCGGCGCAGGTCGAGGCCCATGTTCTCGGCCATCGCCTTCACTTCGTCACGGGCGAGCAGGGTGCGGACGGCGTCGCGGGCGCTCTCGTCAGAGAGGACCTTCGCGCCAAGCGCCTGGTCGACGGCCGCGCGGTCGACGACCACGGCCTGCTGTGCGAAGGCGGGCTGGGAGCCGAAGCCAAGGGCGGTGATGAGTGCGGCAACTGCGAGTTTCTTGAGTTTCATGGGTGTTCTTCCTTTGGTAAATGCGATTCGGGAATCATCCCCGAGTCGAGAAGAACACTCTGTGCGTTGCCGAACGCAGTGACGGTTTTTTTGAGCGCGATGCGCGTCTTGAGCCGGGCGGTTACGGAACCCGGTACACGGCGGCGTTGATGTGCATGCCGGCGCCCACCGATGCGAAGACGATGTTGTCTCCGGGGTGGAACCGGTGGCCCTCCAGCTTTCCCTTGTTCACGAGGTCGAAGAGCGTGGGAAGGGTAGCCACCGAGCTGTTCCCAAGCCAGGAGATCGTCATGGGCATCACGCCCTCGGGAGGCGTCTGGTCGTAGAGGAAGTAGAGGGCTTCTAGAATGGCCTCGTCCATCTTGCCGTTGGCCTGGTGGATCAGGATCTTCTTCATGTCCGAGATCCCGAGGCCCGCCTTGTCGAGGCACTGCTTGATCGCCACCGCGACGGTCTGCAGGGCGTACTTGTAGAGCTTGCGGCCCTCCATCTTCAGGAAGATCGCCTCGAGGAAGACCTCTTCCTTGTACGAAGGACCCATCACCAGCATGGTCGAGTGGTCGAGGGTATCCGAGCGGACGGCGTGGGCCAGGATGCCAGCCATCCCGCCGGTCTTGCGGGCTTCGAGGATCACCGCACCCGCGCCGTCCGCGTAGATCAGGCTGTCGCGGTCGTGGGGGTCGGAGATGCGCGAGAGGGTGTCGGCGCCGATCACCATCGCGCGCCGGATATCACCCGCCCGGATCATCGCGTCGGCGACGATCACGCCCTGAAGCCAGCCCGGGCAGCCGAAGACGATGTCGAAGGCGGGAGCGTGCGGGTTCGCGATCTTCAACTGGGCCTTGACCCGGGCGGCGAGGGCGGGGACGAGGTCGGAGTGCCGGGTGCCCGCGCGAACATCGCCGAAGTTGTGGGCGACGATGATGGCGTCGAGGGTCTCGCGGTCGATGCCCGAGGAGACGAGCGCGTCCTCGGCGGCGATCGCGGCGAGGTCTGTGGTGACCTGATGATCCTCGGCGTAACGGCGTTCGCGGATTCCCGTGATCGCCTCGAACTGGTCGATGATCTGCTGGTTGGTCTTCGCGATCTTTTTTCCGTCGGGGCCGAGGAACTCGCGGTCGAGCATCTCCGAGTTCGGTACGCGCCGCGTCGGGATGGCGCTCCCGGAGCCCACGATCACGGAGCGACGCATGGTCAGGCTCCGAACAGGCGGTCGAAGTTCTCGACCGTGCTCTCACCGAGGACTTCGAGCGAGACACCCTTCACCTCAGCCATCCGGCGCGCCACGTCGACCACGAAGGCCGGCTCGTTCCGCTTGCCGCGGTGCGGGGGCGGGGCGAGGAAGGGGCAGTCGGTCTCGGTGAGGAAACGATCGAGGGGCACCGTCTTCGCGATCGCCCGGAGCGCATCCGCATTGGCGAAACAGGTGATGCCCGAGAACGAGATGAAGAAACCGAGGGCGAGTGCTTCATCGGCGAGGGCCTGGGTCCCGGTGAAACAATGAATGACGCCGCCCACTTCGGCCGCTCCCTCCTCTTCGAGGACGCGAATGGTCAGGTCGTCGGCCTCGCGGGTGTGGATGATGATGGGAAGCTTCACCGCGCGCGCGATCCGGATCTGCCGCCGGAACACTTCTTCCTGCTGATCGCGCGGAGAATGGTCGTAGTGAAAGTCGAGACCGATCTCGCCCACCGCGCAGATGGCCCGGGACTCCCCCAGCGTCTCCAGGCGGTCGGCCAGAGTCTCGGTCCAGGAGACCGCTTCATGCGGGTGCAGGCCGCCCGACACCTTGAGGCCGCAATCACGGGCCGTGGTGAGACCGCGGTCGAGCCCGACACTGTCATCCGCCTGCGCCACCAGCAGCATCCGCACCACGCCCGCTTCCGCCGCGCGCTTCAGAAGGGCGGGGCGATCGGAATCGAACTCGGCGAGATCGATGTGGGTGTGGGAGTCGGCGAAACGCATGGGCGTCGATTCTGTCAGGAACCGCGGGGGTCCGCTACTTCGTCGGGCAGGGATAGGACGGAGACAGGTAACCGAGGGCCTTCATCTGCTCACAGGCCACGGGATCGATATCGGTCGCGGTGTCCGCCACCACGGCTCCCTTCTTCTGACGAGCCACCCAGGCGAGGAGGTTCTGCCGGTACATCTCGCGCAGGGCGATGGGCGCGCGGGGCGCGTAGTCGTGATCCTTGCCTTCGAGCCGCGGAGTCTTTGAGCGATCGAAGAGCGAGAAATCGGCGGTGGCGACGTTGTAGATGAACGTGTGGGAGG
>CAYNHK010000066.1:0-22006 GCA_964396875.1 uncultured Acidobacteriota bacterium
TGGTGACGTAGTCGTCGGCCCCGAGGGCCAGCGCCCGGACCTTGGTGGGCGTCTCGTTGCGCGCGGAGAGGACGAGGACCGGCGTTTCCGCGATTTCGCGGTAGATCTTCAGAATGTCGAGACCGTGCGCGCCGGGCAGCATGAGGTCGAGGACCACGAGGTCGTGCTGCTTCGGGTCGGCGTCGAGCGCAGCGTGGCCGTCCTGGATCCATGTGACCTCGAAACCGTCGCGCGTGAGATGCGCGACGATCTGCTCGCCGAGGTTCTCGTCGTCTTCGATAAGGAGAATGCGGGAAGCCATGATCTTGCAGCCGCGAGTGTGGAGCGAACACCTTAAGTCTGCCTGAAGCCGCCAGGCTTCAGCAGACGCATTAAAGTCCGAACTGTGATCCGACCCGCGGTTGTGCTTGTTCGTCCCGAGAACGGGGTCAACATCGGTTCGGTGGCGCGGGTCATGAAGAACACCGGGCTTTCCGACCTTCGCCTCGTCGATCCATCCGACTGGCGGACCATCGAGACGTGGCGGACCGCGTGGGCTTCGCAGGAGATTCTCGAAAACGCGCAGGTCTTCAAGACGCTCGACGAAGCACTGCGTGGCTCGACCATGGCCCTCGCGCTGTCGGGCCGTGACGACAAGGTAGCGGTGCTCGACGTGCGCGAAGGCGTGCGACAGCTGGGGACCGCCCCTGGGGACGCCTCGACATGCCTCGTCTTCGGGCCCGAGCAGAGCGGACTCACCTTCGAGGAGATGGCGCTTTGCGGCCGGCGGGCTTCGATACCCTCGCATCCGGCTCAACCCTCCTACAACCTCTCGCACGCGGTCGGAATCACCGCCTATGAATGTTTTCGCCTCGAGCCCCAGCCTCGTCCGACTCACATCCTCACCTACGACGAACGTCAGAAGCTCGCGGAGGAGATGGAGATCGGCCTGCGCGCGATCGGCGCGATCCGCGCGGAGAAAGAGCGTTACAGCCGCCTTTTCCGCGGCTTTCTCACGAGCCTCGACCTGTCCGTGGCCGATGCGCGCTGGATCCGTTTCGTGGGCTATTGCATGGAACGCGCGGCGCGCGACGCCGGCTTCAAGGCCGGTGCAAAGGAATGACCAGCGTGTTCGAGGACGTCAAGAAACACGACGGAGGCGTCCTCGATCTGCCGGATCTGAAGTTCCGCGAACTCATCTTCATCGGCGCCCTCAAGCGCCTCGACGACGGCGCGGATCCGGAGAAGGCCGAGGTCGCAGTCGATGAAACGCGGCCCATGCCCCCGTTTCGTGAGGAAGGTCTGTTCCCGCCCGGGTCGCGTTTCGCGGTCGTCCGTCGAGGTGGTCGCGCGCAGTTCACGCGAGTCGTATAGGCGCGCCCGGCGCGGCTGGTGAAATCCCCTTAGTCCCTTCGACACCCGGACGGAGTGCCGTCTGGTGGACAGGAGCCTCCTCTTCTGCGCAGGCTCCTAGTGTTCGATAGCGAACGGAACGCCCATTCCCGTCCGCCTATTGTGCCTCCCGCCTCATGAGTCGACAGCGCGCGACTTGGAGCTAACGGAGGAGAAAAGCAATGAACCATGTCAGCCAGCAGAATGTGATCGCCAATCCGGCGCGGGATAGCAGCCGGATCGACGAGGCAGGGCAGCCACCGCTTCCGCTCACTGAGTCAAACCTCTCGGATCGGCCGTACAAGAGCGCTTCCGCTTCCTTCGATGTCCTCACGCCCTACATCGATCCCATCAACCGAAAGTGGAAGCGATGGGTCGAGGACGCAGGCCTCGCCTGGGGTCAACTGACCGACGACGATCTGCTGGAGCTCGAGACGCGGCGGAAAACCCTCGGCGCGCTCGTCCGGGCCCGCTACGCGCTTTCCGCCGACGAGGCCGACAAGCAGGTCACGAGCTTCATCGAAGACCACCAGATGTGCGCGTTATAACCTCGGCGGATGGCGAAGTACCTTAGCGCGTATCTCGCGACCCTCATCGTGATGGTCGCGATCGACCTCGTCTGGCTGGGCGTGGTCGCTCGACCCCTTTACCAGCGGGGTATCGGGCACCTGATGGCGGAGAACGCGAATCTCCCCTTCGCCGCCGTGTTCTACCTGATGTACACACTTGGGCTCGTCTACCTGGGGATCGCTCCGAACGCGTCCACGGTGGGAGTGAAGGCGGCTTTCTTCGCCGGCGCCGCCCTCGGGTTCTTCGCGTATGCGACCTACGACCTGACCAATCTCGCGGTCCTGCGCGGCTGGCCGGTCTGGCTGGCGGCGATCGACATGGCATGGGGCACTCTGATCAGCGGCGTCGCGGCGGCGGCGGGGAAGATGGCCCTCGACTGGGCTCCCACCCCGAAGTAGCCGGAATCAGGGGCCGATCCGGCTCGCCGTCGCTAAGTGTTGTAGCGAACAGACGCAGGACATCCAGGGGCGAATACTCGGGAGCGTCAGGAGAGCCCTTTTCGGATGATCGAAGCGAGAGACGAGCCGGAAGATCGGCGGGGCCTCGTGACCAGGTCGACGGAACGACGGGGCACGGTCGACGTCGCCGCTGACCCTGGACGCCAGCGGACGCTGCTCAAGGCGGGCGCCCTTCAGGATGCGATCTTCAACAGCGCCAATTTCTCGAGCATCGCCACCGACGAACGCGGCGTCATTCAGATCTTCAATGTGGGCGCCGAGCGAATGCTCGGCTACGCCGCCGCCGATGTGGTGAACAAGATCACGCCCGCCGACATCTCAGATCCGCGCGAGGTGATCACCCGGGCCGAGGCCTTGAGCCTCGAGCTTGGAACCACGATCAAGCCGGGATTCGAAGCGCTCGTGTTCAAGGCGTCGCGCGGGATCGAGGACATCTACGAACTCACCTACATCCGCAAGGACGGCAGTCGATTCCCGGCCCTGGTCTCGGTCACCGCTCTTCGCGACGACCGGGACGCGATCATCGGCTACCTGCTCATCGGCACCGATAACACCGCGCGCAAGCAGGCCGAGGAGGCGCTGCTCAAGGCGGGTGCGTTGCAGAGTGCCATCTTCAACAGCGCCAACTTCTCGAGCATCGCCACCGACGCGAAGGGCGTGATCCAGATCTTCAACGTGGGGGCCGAGCGGATGCTCGGCTACACCGCGGCGGAAGTGATGAACAAGATCACACCGGCGGATATCTCCGACCCGCAGGAGGTGATTGCGCGCGCCCGGGCCTTGAGCCTCGAGCTTGGGACTACGATCACTCCCGGCTTCGAAGCGCTCGTGTTCAAAGCCTCGCGCGGCATCGAGGATATCTACGAGCTGACCTACTTCCGCAAGGACGGCAGCCGCTTTCCCGCCATCGTCTCGGTCACCGCCCTTCGAGACGCTCAGGAGAACATCATCGGCTACCTGCTCATCGGAACCGACAACACCGCGCGCAAGGAGGTGGAGGCGGCCCAGGCGATCCTCGACCAGAAGCTCCGCGATCAGCAGTTCTACAACCGCTCGCTCATCGAATCGAACATCGACGCCCTGATGACGACCGACCCCCAGGGCATCATTTCCGACGTCAACCAGCAGATGATCGCGCTCACCGGCCGCACCCGCGACGAACTGATCGGCGCGCCGTGCAAGAACTTCTTCACCGATCCAGGCCGGGCCGATGCCGCGATCAAGCGGGTCCTGACTGAGAACAAGGTGCGGAACTACGAGTTGACGGTGCGCGCGCTCAACGGCGAGGAGACCGTCGTCTCCTATAACGCCGCCACCATTCACAACCGGGACCGCAAGCTGCAGGGCGTGTTTGCGGCCGCGCGCGATGTCACCGAACTCAAGCGCTTCGAGCGCACCCTTCAGGAGAAAAACGTCGAACTCGAGCACGCGAGCCGGATGAAGTCCGAGTTTCTGGCCACCATGTCGCACGAACTGCGCACCCCGCTCAACGCCATCATCGGCTTTTCGGAGGCGCTCAAGGATGGACTGGTCGGCAAGCTCAGCGCCCCCCAGTCCGAGTACATCGGCGAGATCTTCACGAGCGGACAACACCTGCTCGCCCTGATCAACGACATCCTCGACCTGTCCAAGGTCGAGGCGGGGATGATGTCGCTCGAACTCGAACCCGTTGATTTGAAGGCGCTCCTCGCCAACAGCCTGACCATCGTGCGGGAGAAGGCGGCCTCTCAGCGGATCTCGCTAGAGCTCGACGCCGCTTCTGACCTCGGCACGCCCGCTCTCGACCAGCGCAAGACGAAGCAGATGGTCTACAACCTCCTCTCGAACGCGGTGAAGTTTTCTGCGAACGGCGGCAAGGTGACGGTGCGCGCCCGACGGGTCGCTCGAGGCGATGTGGGCACGCTCCGCGTCGCGTGGCCCGTGCACACCTTCCTGCTCGCCGAGAGTGCGCACCAGGAGTTCCTGGAGATCAGTGTTCTCGACAACGGCATCGGCATCTCGCAGGCGGACATGACCCGGTTGTTCCAGGCCTTCTCTCAGATCGACAGCAGCCTCGCCCGAAAGTTCGAGGGGACGGGACTCGGGCTCGCCATGGTGAAACAGCTCGCGGAACTGCATGGCGGCGCGGCCGCGGTGGCGAGCGCGCCGGGCGAGGGTGCTTGCTTCGCGGTGTGGCTGCCGCTGCGCTCGGCCGCTTCGCCGGGGCGCACTCTCCAGGGCGCCGTTTCCAGCTCAGCCCCGATCCGTGTCGGCATCGGCGTCGATGACCGCACCGCCCTTGTTGTCGAAGACGACGAGCGCGCCGCCGATCTCGTGCGCCTGCTGCTCGAGGCCGAAGGATTTTCGGTGACCCGGGCCGGCGATGCCGAAGAAGCCCTGCGCGCAGCACTCCGCCACACGCCAAGCCTCATCACCCTCGACATCCAGTTGCCGGGCGCGGACGGCTGGGAGTTGCTCACGCGCATTCGCCAGGTGGACGCGCTGGTGAACGTGCCCGTGGTCGTCATCGCCGGTCTCGCCCAGAGCCGGGCCATGACCAAAGACCCCGCGGTGATCGTTTTTCAAAAGCCCATCAGCCGCGCTGAGCTGAGGGCGTCGATGGCGGCGTTAGGGATTGAGCCTGTTCCCCAACCCCAGTTCCGCAGCGAATAACAAGAAGAGGCCTGAGTATGGCGAGAGTCCTGATCATCGAAGACCATCCCGCGAACATGAAGCTCGCGACCTTTCTTCTGAAGAACGCGGGTCACGAGGTGCTTACGGCGGTCGACGCGGAGACGGGGCTGACCCTCGCCCGGGCCGAGCAACCCGATCTCATCCTGATGGATATCCAGCTCCCCGGCATGGACGGCCTCGCCGCGACGAGCATCCTCAAGAAAGATCCCGGCACCGCAGCGATTCCGATCATCGCCCTCACCGCCATGGCGATGAAGGACGACGAGGCGAAGACCCTGGAGGCCGGCTGCGACGCCTACATCACCAAGCCTCTCCGCTACAAGGATCTCTACGATGCGATTGTGAGGCTCCTATCGCCGGGGGTGACGCCATGAACCCGCCCGGGGCCACGATCCTCATCGTCGACGACGAGGCGGCGAACCGAAAGCTCCTTGAGGCTCTCCTGCGTCCCGAGGGTTACCTCACCATGAGTGCGGGCAGCGGGGAGCAGGCCCTTTCCCTGGTCGCTCAGCGCCCTCCGGACCTCATCCTGCTTGACGTCATGATGCCGGGTCTCAACGGATACGAGGTCGCCCGGAAACTCAAGGCCAACACGGCAACCTCCGCGATTCCCATCATCATGGTTACGGCTTTGATCGACCGCGCGGTGCGGCTCGCCGGTCTTGATGCCGGGGCCGAGGACTTCCTCGAAAAGCCCGTGGACCGGGCCGAGTTGTGGCTGCGCGTCCGGAATCTGTTGCGTCTCAAGGCTCTGGCCGACCTGCTGCAGGACCACTCCTCGCTCCTCGAAAAGGAAGTAGCGGCCCGGACCAGCGAGCTCAACGCCAGCGAACTGCGCTTCCGCCAGATGGCTGAGAACATCCGTGACGTCTTCTTCCTGCGCGAAGCCACCGGCAATCGCGTGCTCTACGTGAGCCGCGCGTACGAGGAAATCTGGGGTCGTAGTTGCGAGAGTCTGTATCTCGATCCCGATTCGTGGGACGAGGCCACGCATCCCGACGACCGGGCGGCCGCCGAAGAAAAGCGGCGTAACGGAATGTTGTCGGGCCGCTACGAGGTCGAGTACCGCATCATCCGGCCCGAGGGCGCTATCCGCTGGATCGAGTCGAGAGTATTCCCGGTCTACGACGAAGCGAACCGTCTCGTGCGCTTCGCAGGAATCGCCAAGGACGTGACGGAACGCCGGGAGGCTCAGGACCGGATCGCTTACCTGAACCGGGTCTACGCCATGCTCTCCGGGATCAACGCGCTCATCGTGCGCGCGCGCGACCGGGACGAGTTGTTCAAGGAAGCGTGCCGGATCGCGGTCGCGGGCGGCGGTTTCCGGTTGTCCCTGGTGGCCGTCGTCGATCCGCACACCCGGAAGACGGCGCCCGTGGCCTCGGCCGGCGTCAACCCGGAAATTCTCACCGCGGTCACGGATCTGCTTTCGTCGGGCGAGGGGGCTCGCAACACCATGATCGCGCGGGCCATCGAGGAGAAGCGGACCATCATCTCCAACGACTCGCAGACCGACCCCGCACTCGTGTCCGGAGGCCGCTATGTCGAAGCCGGCGTGCGCTCGATCGCGGTCCTGCCCCTGGTGGCCCATGATGAGGTCGTGGGTGTGTTCGCGCTCTACGCGAGCGAGCCCGAGTTCTTTCATGAGGAAGAGATGAAGCTGCTCACCGAGCTCGCGGGCGACATCGGTTTCGCGATCGATACCATCGAGAAGCGCGAGCGGCTCAACTATCTCGCCTACTACGACGCCCTCACCGGCCTTGCGAACCGCACTCTGTTTCTCGAGCGGGTCGCCCAATACATGCGCAGCGCCACGAGCGGCGGACATCAGCTCGCTCTTTTCCTCATCGACCTCGAGCGGTTCAAGAACATCAATGACAGCCTCGGTCAGACCGCGGGCGATGCCCTGTTGAAGCAGGTCGCGGCCTGGCTCACCCGGAGCGCCGGCGATGGGAGCCTGCTCTCTCGCGTGGGCGCCGACCATTTCGCCCTCGTGCTCCCGGAGGTGAAGAACCAGACCGACGTGATTCGTCTGCTCGAGCGAACCGTGAACGGCTTTTCCGAACACGCCTTCCGGCTCAACGAATCGATATTCCGGATCGCGGTCAAGATGGGCGTCGCGGTGTTCCCCACCGATGCCGCGAGCGCGGAGGCCCTTTTCAGTAACGCCGAGGCCGCGCTCAAGAAAGCCAAGACCTCGGGCGAGCGGTATCTCTTCTACACCCAGACCATGACCGACAAGGTGGCCGGACAGCTCACCATGGAGAACAATCTGCGCCCGGCTCTCGAGAAGAGGGAGTTTGTCCTCCACTACCAGCCAAAGGTGAACCTCGAGAGCGGGAAGGTCACGAGTGCCGAGGCCTTGATCCGCTGGAATGATCCGCGGACCGGCCTGGTGCCGCCGGGACGGTTCATCCCGATTCTCGAAGAGACCGGCCTGATCAACGAGGTGGGACGCTGGAGCCTCCGCCAGGCCGTCGAGGACTTCCTTCGCTGGCGCGCCGAAGGTCTCGGCGCCGTACGCCTTGCCGTCAATGTCTCTCCTCGGCAACTCCGAAGCCCCGGCTTCGTGGCCGAAATCAAACAGGTGCTGGGCGATCAGCCGGGAGCCTGCGAGGGTCTCGAACTCGAGATCACGGAAAGCCTGATCATGGAGGATGTGCGCAGCTCGATCACTACGCTTCGGGCGATCCGCGACCTCGGCGTCACCATCGCCATCGACGACTTCGGCACCGGTTTCTCCTCGCTCAGCTACCTCGCGCGGCTGCCCGTGGACACCCTCAAGATCGACCGCTCGTTCGTGATCGAGATGACCACCGGCCCGCAGGGGCTGGCCCTTGTCTCCACCATCATCAACCTCGCGCACTCGTTGAAACTCAAGGTTGTGGCCGAGGGTGTGGAGACCGACGAACAATCGCGTCTGCTGCGCCTGCTCGGTTGCGAGGAGATGCAGGGGTTCTTGTTCAGCGAAGGTATTCCGGGCGGTCTTTTCGAGTCGCGCTACCTCGCCAGGCTCGCCGCCGCCTGAGGCGCCGGGAGGGTCAGGCCGACGCGAAAATCTGCTCGTAGTCACTGACCACCGCCGCGTAGCACTCGCAGGCCCGGCCTTCGAGTCCCGCGCGATCGAGGATCCGGATCTCGCCACGGGTGTAGTGGATGAGGCCTCTCCCCTGCAATCCGCCCGCCGCGATGGTGACCGCACTTCTTTGCACGCCGAGCATGTTGGCGAGGAACTGGTGGGTGAGATGGAAGTGGTCGCCGTGCGCCCGATCGTGGGTCATGAGCAGCCAGCGCGCGAGGCGCGCTTCGATCTCATGGAACCTGGTGCAGCTCGCGGTCTGGGCGAGTTGTGCGGAGAGGACGTAAAGATATCGCTGCAGCGTACGGACGAGAGAAGGACTCGCCTTGAGTTCGAGCCGGAGGTCTGGAGCGCTCATGCGAAGGGCGGTGCCCGGTCCCTGGACCACTCCGCGCAACGGCGCCACCGGCACGCCCAGGATGAGGGTCGCTCCCAACATCCCCTCGTTGCCGATGAGGCCCATCTCGAGCGGAGGGTGAACGCCCACCGTCGCCACGAGCGACACGAAACCGGAGAGCGGGAAATAGATGTGGCGAAAAGGCTGATCGGCCTCGCAGAGGACGTCTCCAAAGGCAAGATCCACCGGCTCGAGCCGGGCCATCATCCTCGCCTTCGCGGCGGGGGAGAGGACCTCGATCAGATGGTTGACGACCTGGGCAGGCATCGCGGCCTTCAGTGTGGCGGGGGTCCCGGGTCCTGTCTGTTCGTTGCCTCACATTCGATCTGTGCGCTGGCGAACAGATTCCTCGCCGCCCCAGGAGTCAGTCTATGGGCGTGCCGCAAACCCATGATCTGCCCGACCGCGCCAGCTGGCGGGAGACCACGTTGTCGCAACGGGCGGCGGTGGCAGCGCGCGCCGCGGCGATCCTGCGCGAGCGGGCGGAAGAATTCGCCCGCTCGGTCACGAGCGAGGTTGGCGACCTCCTCGACGAAGCGAGGCGGGAAGTGACGCTTGGGGCCGAGATCATCGAGTTCTACGCCCGGACCGCCGCGCAGCCCGTTTTGCCCGAGGGTCGCCCGCTCCTCTTCTGCGTCCAGCCCGGCAATTGCTCCTACGACCAGCTCGCGCGTCTCTCGGCCCCGAATCTTCTGGCCGGAAACATCGTGATGGTCAAACACGCCGGCAAGGTCCCGCATAGCGCCCTCGCATTCGAGCAACTGTGGCTCGAGGCCGGAGCGCCCACCGGCGCCTACGCCAACCTTCTGATTTCCTACGATTGACCCTCGATACCTCCCCGGGGTCGAGGGCCACACCCCCAATGTTCGGTAGCGAACATACGCGCCGGGTGTCGCTGCCTAAACTCGGTGCGAGTCCGCTTTTCCGCGGGTTTAGAGCATTCACATGTCCGATCACTCGACCCGCAACCGCGCCCCCATCGGCGACGACGTGATTTCCCGGGGCGCTGCGGAGGAGTCCTTGCTCAAGGCCGGCGCCCTTCAGACCGCGATTCTCAACTCCGCGACGTTCTCGAGCATCGCCACCGACGCCAAGGGCGTGATCCAGATCTTCAACGTCGGCGCGGAGCGGATGCTTGGATATTCCGCGGCGGAAGTCGTGGACAAGATCACGCCCGCCGACCTCGCCGATCCCCTCGAAGTAGTCGCACGATCACAGGCCCTGAGCCTCGAACTCGGAACCAGCATCGCTCCAGGCTTCGAGGCGCTGGTCTTCAAGGCTTCGCGAGGGATCGAGGACATCTACGAGATGACCTCCATCCGGAAGGATGGCAGCCGGCTTCCCACCGTTTTGTCGATCACCGCGCTCAAGGACGCGTCGCAGCACATCATCGGTTATCTCCTGATCGTCACCGACAACACCCTGCGCCAGCTGGTGGAGGCGGAGCGCGAGCTGCTGAACCAGGCCCTTCAGGAGAAGAATGTCGAACTCGAAGCGGCGAGGGCGGCGGCTGAGAAGGCGAACCTCGCCAAGTCGGAGTTCCTCTCGAGCATGAGCCACGAACTGCGGACGCCTCTCTCCGCGATTCTGGGCTTCGCCCAGCTCATTGAGTCGGGAACTCCGCCGCCGACCGAAGCCCAGAAACGCAGCACCGACCAGATCCTCAAGGCGGGCTGGTACCTGCTCGAGCTGATCAACGAGATCCTGGACCTCGCCCTCATCGAGTCGGGGAAACTATCGCTCTCCGTCGAGCCGATCTCCCTGACCGAGCTGGTGAGGGAGTGCCAGACGATGATCGAACCGCAGGCGCAGAAACGGGGCATCGCGGTGACGTTTTCGGATTTCGACAAGGCTCTCCATGTTCAGGCGGATCGGACGCGCCTGAAGCAAGTCCTCATCAATCTGCTCTCGAACGCGATCAAGTACAACCGGACCGGGGGGGCGGTCGTGGTCGATCACGTCAAGAGCGCATCGGGGTGCATTCGCATCAGTGTGCGGGACGGAGGTGAAGGCCTCACTCCGGAAAAAGTGATGCAGCTGTTCCAGCCCTTCAACCGCCTCGGTCAGGAAACCAGCAGCGAGGAAGGGACGGGGATCGGCCTCGTGGTCTGCAAGCGTCTGGTCGAGCTCATGGGCGGGACCATCGGCGCCGAGAGCCAGACGGGCCAGGGCAGCGTGTTCTGGATCGATCTGAACCTGACCTCCGCGCCGAAAGAATCCCTCCTTTCCGACGACCCGTCCCTGGCGCCGCCGGCCACGATCCAGCCGGGCGCCCCCGTCTTCACCCTTCTCTACGTCGAAGACAACCCGGCGAACCTCATGCTGGTCGAGCTTCTCCTGGCCCGACGGACGGACATCAGGCTCCTGAGCGCCCGAGATGGCCAGCGAGGGGTTGAGATCGCCCGCCTCGAGCATCCGGACGTGGTTCTGATGGATATCAATCTCCCCGGGATCAGCGGACTGCAGGCGTTGAAGATGCTGGCCGATGATCCCCTCACCGCCTCCATTCCGGTGGTGGCGCTTTCCGCCAACGCCGTGCCCCGCGACATCCAGCGCGGCCTTGATGCGGGCTTTTTTCGCTACCTGACGAAACCCATAAAGGTGAACGAGTTCATGAACACCCTCGATGTGGCCTTCCGGTTCGCCGCCGCCAAGGCTCCCCATTCCGAAAAGGAGACCGCATGACAGGGGACGCGATAAAGATCAAAGACGCCAGCATCCTGATTGTCGACGATCAGGAATCGAACGTCGCCCTGCTTCAGCAGCTCCTGAGCCAGGCCGGCTACACCCATGTGAGCGCCACCATGAAGCCGCAGGAGGTGTGCGCGCTGCACCGGAAGAACCGCTACGACTTGATTCTGCTCGATCTGCAGATGCCGGGGATGGACGGTTTCCAACTGCTCGAGGCCCTCAAGACCAATGCCGATGACGGCTACGTGCCGGTGATCGTGCTGACCGCTCAGCCCGGCCACAAGCTCCGCGCCCTGCAGGCCGGGGCCAAAGACTTCATCAGCAAACCCTTTGACCTCGTCGAGGTGGAGACCCGGATTCACAACATGCTGGAAGTCAGGCTTTTGTACAAGAAACTGGAAAACTTCAACAAGGAACTCGAGGAGCAGGTGAAGGCGCGTACCGCGGAGCTGCGCGAAAGCGAGGCGCGGTACCGGAGCCTCACCGAGCTTGCCTCCGACTGGTACTGGGAACAAGACGACCACGGGGACTTCACGAAGACCTCGGGGCCGGTGCTCGAAATGCTCGGCATCCGCGTCGCGGCCTTTGACGCCGATAAGCCGGAAGAAAACTCCGAAGGTTGGGATGAGACGGAGCGGACCGCCCTCAAGGCCATGATCGACTCGCGCCAGCCGTTCCTCGACTTCGCCTTTACCCGCCAGGATCCAAACGGCGGAGTTCGCCGCTTCCGGGTGAGCGGCGAGCCCATGTTCGACCAGTCGTGCCGTTTTGTCGGCTATCGGGGCGTCGGCATCGAGGTGACGGAGAACCGGCAGGGCCAGCACTGATGCCGGGAACACATTCCCCGAGCCAGAACCACCTTCTAGCCGCGCTGCCGAAGGAGGAGTTCGACCGCCTGGTCCCGCATCTCGAGCTCGTTCCCCTCCGGCTTGGTGATTTGCTCTACGAGCCCGACGAGCAGTTGCGCCACGCCTATTTCCCCACCAGCGCCATCGTGTCGCTCCACTACGTGACGGAATCGGGGGAGTCGGCCGAGACCGCGGGTGTGGGCAACGAGGGGGTGGTCGGCATCGCTCTTTTCATGGGTGGAAACACCACCTCGAGTTCGGCCGTGGTGCAGACCGCGGGCCATGGTTATCGGCTCGAGGGAGGGCTTCTCAAGAAGGAGTTCGATCGCGCGGGTTTCGCGCAGCGCCTTCTTCTTCGCTACACCCAGGCCCTCATGACCCAGATGAGCCAGACCGCGGCCTGCTACCGCCATCACTCCATCGAACAGCAACTGTGCCGCTGGCTTCTGCTGACCGTGGACCGAACCCCGACCCATGAACTGGTGATGACCCAGGAACTCATCGCGAACATCCTGGGAGTGCGGCGCGAGGGCATCACCGCCGCGGCGGGCCGGCTGCAGCAGGCGGGCTTCATCCGCTACCGGCGCGGGCACATCTCGGTGGTGGACCGCTCGGGGCTTCTGAGCCGCTCCTGCGAGTGTTACGGTGTCGTCAAAGACGAGGTGGAACGCCTCCTCTCCGACGTGCGCCAGCGCCCTGCCCTGTCCGGCCAGATCCTCAGCGCTTAGCCCGCGGGGGCCCCGCGCTCAGCGCGGTGGGGGTGGCCTTCAGACGAATCGGTGGGGTGAGCACAATCGGCGGGAGATAAGGCATGAGGCGGTCCGTCTCCGCTTTCACCACCGCGTAGCACTCGCAGCTCAGGGTTTCGAGCTTTGGCCGGTTGATCACGGTGATCTGTCCCCGACTGTAGTGGATCACTCCCGCCTTCTGAAGTTTGCCCGCGGCCTCGGTGACCCCTTCGCGTCTCACCCCCAGCATGTTCGCGATCAGTTCCTGGGTCATGGTCAGTTTGTTGCCGGAAAGGCGATCCATCGACAAGAGGAGCCAGCGGCACAGCTGCTGATCGATGGTGTGGTGCCGGTTGCAGACCGCGGTCTGGGCCATCTGGGTCAGGAGAGCCTGCGTGTACCGCAGCATCAGCACGAGCAGGGCCCCGTGGCGGTTGAACTCGTCCTTGAGGATCTGGCCGGGGAGCCGGTAGGCGGAGCCGGCGCTCTGCACGATCGCCCGGCTGGGCGTGCTCTCCCCGCCCATGAACAAGGCCACGCCGAGGATGCCTTCGTTTCCGACCACTGAGATTTCCGCCGACGCGCCGTCCTCCATGACATAGAGGAGGGACACGATGCAGTCGACCGGGAAGTACACATGACGCAGGGTGTCGCCGGACTCGTAGAGCACCTTGCCGAGCGGCATGGGGACAAGCTCCAGCTGAGGATAGAGCCTGTTTCGAACTTCCTCCGGCAAGGCGGCCAGGATGTGATTTTCTTGGAGCATGTTGAGGGCGTCGAATTCCATCGGGAAATTGTCGATTTTTTCCCGAGTTCACTTTGTACGGCACCCAACATTCTGTCAACAAGGGTCGGTCTCCAAACAGCCGCGTTCGGTGAAATCGCCCCGGGGGCCGTCCGCCGGCGGATATAATCGGAGGCTGCGGATCACAAGGCCCGCCGCCCCCAATTAATGCAACCGAGGATCCTCGCCCGCTCGCAGCACACGCTCTCCCGAAAGCAGATCGATCCCGATCCTTTGCGGGTTCTGTATCGCCTTCGCAGTTCGGGCTTCAAGGCTTTTCTCGTGGGCGGCGGCGTGCGCGATCTCCTGCTCGATCGCAAGCCGAAAGACTTCGACATCGGCACCGACGCCTCGCCCCAGCAGGTGAAGAAGCTGTTCCGCAACTGCTTCATCATCGGAAGGCGTTTCCGCCTCTGCCACGTGCGCTTCGGCAACAAGGTTGTCGAGGTCGCGACCTTCCGGCGAAAGGCCGAGCCCGAAGAAGGCGACACCATCGTCAAGCGGGACAACACGTTCGGCACCCCGGAGCAGGACGCCTTCCGCCGCGACTTCACGATCAACGCGCTCTTCTACGACATCGCGGACTTTTCGATCATCGACTACACCGGGGGCATCGAGGATCTCGAAGCCAAGCGGGTGCGGGTGATCGGCGACCCGGACGAACGCTTCCGCGAAGACCCGGTCCGGATGATGCGCGCGGTGGCGATCGCCTGCCGGCTCGGTTTCCGGATCGACCGCGACGCGCAGGAGGCGATACGCGCCCGCCGCGGCGAGATCGTGAAGAGTTCGCACGTTCGCATCCTCGATGAGATCTACAAGATCCTCCGGCAAGGCTCGGCGCGCGCGACTTTCGAACAGCTCTACGCCATGGGCCTGCTCGCCTACATCTTCCCGGAGGCTCACAAGGCGCTGAGCCGGGGCGAGACCGGGCTTTTGGACACCCTCGGCACACTGGACGAGTATCGGAATCGGACGGGGTCGGATGCCGCTTTGTCGAACGCCATCCTGATCGCCCATCTCCTCCCGCCGCTTGGGATTCCGCTTTCGAGCGGCTTGCGCGCGACGGCCCGCAAGCGCCCCTATGTCGACGTCGATGGTCCGCGGGATTTCCAGGAGGAGCCTGAAGAGGTTGCCCCGGAAGAAGCGCTCGAGGGGCAGGTGGACGAAACCGACGTGGTCGCGGAGATGGTGGAACTCGACGAAGAGGCGGATCTCGGGCACGGCGCGGGTGTGCTGCACGGAGAGACGGCCATCAGCCTTCCTTTCGCGCGGCGCGATATCGAGCGCCTGGGCCTGCTCGCCGCGGTCGGTTCGAAACTCCACCGCACCGATCTGCCGCAAAACTCCGAACGGAACCTCGCCCGCAAACCCTACTTCCAGGAAGCGCTGCTTCTTGCGGAGATCCACGGGCTCGATGCCGAGATCGTCGCGCATTGGAGGGCGGTCGAAGCCGAAGCACCGCCGGTCTCGTCCGATGAGTTCGCGCGCGGCAGGGCGCCTCAAGCGCCCGGTTCGCGCCCGGAAGTGGCGCCCGGCGCGGAGGCTCCGCGCCGACCGGCCCGTCGACGTGGCCGGCGCCGTCCGGGTCGTCCCCGGGGACCCGCGGCTTAGGCGTTATCAAAACAACAGCACGAGAGGCGGCTCCCATGGCAAAGTCAAAGACGAAGGCACTCACGGTTCCCGTGATCCTCCAGCGGCTCGGCGAACTTCACGGATGGAGCTTGTCCCGAGGCGCTCTGCGCTGTGAGTTTGTCTTTGAAGGCTTCAAGCAGGCCCTCCAGTTCGTGAACCGGGTCGGCGACCTCGCCGAAGCCGCGGATCACCACCCCGATATCGACATCCGCTATTCGCGGGTGCGGCTCGCCCTCAGCACCCACGATGCGGGCGGGATCACGGAAAAGGACTTCGCTCTCGCCGCGGCCATCGATCGGCTGAGCGTCGTCCGCAAAGCGGTTTAAGCTCGCCCATCGCTTCGCCGTCCCAGCCGTAGTCGGACACACCCGCGTTTCCACCCTGGAGGGGGATCATGTTTCACGTTGCCCAAGTTCTTGCCTTGACGATCGCCATGGCCGACACTCCAGTCGCCGCCTCGGCGCCGATCGCGGAGACGGCCGAAAAAGTGGTGGCCTCGAAGGACGCCGCCGCGGCGACCCAGGCGGCGGACCCCGTCGCGCCCGGCGGGTTCAAGATCGTCCATCAGGACGGCGCCACCACGCTCACCCTCGACAACGCCGAGATCACTCTTTCGAACCGCCTGCAGTTCCGGTTCATCAACGAGATGCCTCCCGACAACGTCCGGCTTCCGGGCACGACGTCGGATGGTCAGTCGAAGCCCTCCTTCAAGATCCGCCGCGCCAAGACGTCACTCGAAGGCTGGTTCTGGAAGAAGGAACTCACCTACGAGCTTCAACTTTCATGGGCCGGGCCCGAAGCGGGTGCTTCGACCCAAACCCCGCTTGAAGACGCGACCCTCACCTGGGACGCTTCAAAGAAGGGGACCTTCAAGATCACCTTCGGCCAGCTCAAGGTGCCTCTCGGCCGCCAGGAGAGCACGAGCTCAGGCAAGCAGCAGTTCGCTGACCGGTCCCTGCTGAGCGGAGAATTCACCCGCGGCCGCGACATCGGCCTTCAGCTGCACGGTCGGGTGGGGAACGACAAGATCGAGTACTTCGCCGGCGTCTTCAATGGAAACTCCGCGAGCCGCACCGCGAACGACAACACGAAACTCCAGTACAACGCGCGCCTGAGCGTCGAACCCTTCGGCAGGGTTTCGTACTCCGAGAGCGCCTTCGAGGGCTGGGACAAGCCACTGCTCGCGATCGCCGGCCAGTTCGAGAGCAACGATCTTTCGGGCGCCACGAACCTGACCGACCTCAACACCACGGTTCTGGGCGCCGACCTCGTCTACAAGTACAAGGGCTTCTCGGTCTTCGCGGAATATTTCCACCGCAAGCGGACGCCCGAGGCGGTGAGCGGCAGTTCTTCAGCCAGTTCGGGGAATGCGGCTCAGTCTTCGGGTTCGTTCAACTCGAACGGCTACAACGTCCAGGCCGGCTACTTCCTCAAGCGGGACAAGCTCGAGGTCGCGGCCCGCTTCGCCGGCTACGACCCGTCGAGCCGCACCGCCTCCAACAACCTCACGGAGAAGGGCGGCGTGATCAACTATTTCATCCTCAAGCACACGCTCAAGGTCGTGGCCGATTTCCGCGCGCTGCGCGATGACCTGGCCCGAGAGACGACCAGGGAACTCCGGATCCAGACGCAGTTCATCTTCTAAAGGAGAGTCCCCATGCGGCGCCTTCCCTTCGTTCTTCTCCTCGTGGTCGCACTGCTCGTCCCGAACTCCGGCGATGCGCCCCTGGCCGCGCCCGGCGTGATCGGCTCGTCGGTTCTTTCGTCAATGGCCGCGGAGCCGAGCGTTCAGGTCATCGTCTTGTTCGATGCCGACGATCTTTCCCTGACCGATCTGGGTTCACGATCGAAGGCGATCAGCTCCCGCCGCGAGGGCGTGCTCGATCAGATCAGCCCCGAGGAGTTCCGGGTCACCGCTACCTTCGCGAACATCTCGGCGGTGGTCGGCCACGTCACCTTCGAGGGTCTCAAGAAGCTGGTCCGCGACTACCGCGTGCAGCGCATCGACCTCGACCTCCCCGGACAGATGGCCCTCGCGGAGAGCACGGACCTCGTTCATGCCCGCGATGTTCATGCCCAGGGCATCACCGGCCAGGGCGTCGTCGTGGCGGTTCTCGATACCGGCATCGACTCCGATCATCCCGACCTCCAGGACGACATCGTGGCCCAGCAGTGTTTCTGCACCAACGCCGACGGCAGCGGCTGCTGCCCCGGCGGACGGCCGGAGGCCTCGGGTCCGGGAGGCGCTGAAGACGAGCAGGGTCACGGCACCCACGTCGCCGGTGTCATCACCTCGGGCGGCCGGGTGGCTCCGCGCGGCATGGCTCCCGACACGGACATCGTCGCCGTCCGGGTGCTCGACCGCACGGGCGCCGCGGCCTCCGCGACTCAGCTCCTCAAGGCCTTTGACTGGATCCTCTCCACTCAGCCCGCGGTGAAGGTGGTGAATGCGTCTCTCACGTTTGGCAGCTTCGCGGGACCGTGCGATCAGGCCTCGGCATTCACGCTCGCCCTGACCCAGGCCGTGGGCGCACTACGCGCGCGAGGCACGCTGACCGTGGCGTCGGCCGGCAATTCCGCCAACAAGGGAGAGATCGGGGCGCCCGCGTGTATTTCGAACGCTATCGGGGTGGGCGCGGTGTACGACGGGAATGTCGGCACCATCAGCTTCGGCTGCACCGACGGCTCGACATCCGCCGACAAGATCGCCTGCTTCTCGAACAGCAGCAGTGCGATCGACCTCCTGGCCCCCGGAGCCGCCATCAGCTCCTCGGGCATGGGCGGCGGCGTCGCCGGCTTCGCGGGGACGTCGCAGGCCGCCCCTCACGTTTCAGGCGCCCTGGCCCTGCTCCTGCAGGCCAAGCCCTCGGCAACCGCCGATCAGCTCGAGGCGGCGCTCAAGACGTCCGGACGGCCGATCACCGACACGAACGGAATCTCGGCGCCGAGGATCGAAGTGAGGACCGCGGTCGACGCGATCAAGAGGTAGGGCGCCGGGACGCGTGATCGTACTCGTCTAACGTGAAACGGCCACGGACGTAGAAGGTTCATGTTCACGTTGACGTTCGCGCGCACGTCGAGGTTCACGCTCAGGTTCACGTCCACGACCACGTTCTCGTTGCCGCGCAACGACGGGTCGTTCGCTCGGTCGTCGGATCCGTTCACGTAGGCCCGTCCACGGCCCCCGGTGGCTGAGTCAGACCGTACTGCTTCCAGTCGAAGCCACCGGTCGCCACGCGAGGTCCCCCGTTGTCGTTGACGTCCACGAAGTCTTCGTCCCGAGCGTCAACGTGGATCGCGACGCGGTTGTCACGCGGCGTGCACCGTACGCACCGGTGGGGCGAAGGAGGTTGCGACTTTCTCAAGTGCGGCCCCTCCTGGTGAGGGCCGCACTTCGCGACCCCGGAAAGGTCTCCATCCATGACAAACGAGCGCCAGCGACTTTGCTCTGGCAGGGGTCCGCAACGCGGAGCCCTCCAGGAATCCCACCGCCGCTCCCGTAACACGCCCCGCGCCAGCCGCTTCCCTTCACCGTTTCGACGCTTACCGACTTGCGCTGGCGTTCCGCGCCCACGTCGTCCGTTGGCTTCCACTCAAGCGAGCCGAGCTATCCGACCAACTCGACCGCGCCAGCTTGAGCTGCGCGTTGAACATAGCCGAGGGCGCGGGCCGTGCCGGGCGCGATCAAGCCCGCCACTACGCGATCGCTCGCGGGAGCGCGTTCGAATGCCTCGCCGTTCTCGATCTCCTCGATCTCGAAACCGCTCCGCCCAGCAGTCGCGACGCTCGCACCGTCCTGCTTCGCATGATGGCTGTTCTCACCGCCCTGGTTCAACGGTGAGCGGCCGACGCTCGGCCTGCTTCCAGCTCGCCTGCTTCCTGAGATTCGAGCCACGCCGCCCGCCCCCTGTGGCGTCGTGACCATCAACAGCGACGCAGGCCAACGAGCATCTGCACGATGCGGGTGAGCTTCTGCCTCGCGCGAGCGGCGTCGGCTTGCGCGAGTTGGCCGGTGACGCGAAGGATGTCGAGAGCGGCGGCGCATTCGGCGGCGGACCCTTGGGCCATGGAAAAGAAATGGTGGCGATCACGCCGCGTGCGTCGAGCGCAACCCTCCGCGAGGTTGAGCGCTATCGAAGACGACGCGCGTTCGATCTGATCGCGGAGAGCGGGACGGGCGGCCTTCGTCAGCGCCGGAACCATCGCGGCGAACTCGATTGCGACGCGAAAAACGTCGAGGCGTTCGTGATCGAGGAGCGTCGGCTGTTCCGCGGAGGGTGGGGTGGGCGCGTCGGTTGCTTCATCGGGCGTGAGATTCAAGGCGGGACTCCAAGAAAGAGGCACGGCCCTAGCGCCGTCCTCACCCGGATGGACGGCGCTTGCCTCCGCGCGTGGAGTCCCGCGCTCTCACGCCCGATGCGTAGCAACCGACGTGACCGCCCCACTCACTGCGCGAACCCTCGTGGACGTACTCGTGCCCCGAGGGCAGGCTTCGCGCTCGTGGCGTGGACGTAATCGGCCGTAGATGGTGCTGTCCCGTGAACCGACTCGCAATGACCCGCGCCCGAACGACCTAGCGGGTCAGTTTGCGGTATTTGATGCGGTGCGGCTGGTCTGCGTCGGTGCCGAGACGGCGATGGCGGTCGACCTCGTAGTCCTGGTAGTTGCCTTCAAACCAGACCACCTGCGAATCGCCTTCGAACGCCATGATGTGGGTGGCGATGCGGTCGAGGAACCAGCGGTCATGGGAGACGACCACCGCGCAACCCGCGAAGTTCACGAGCGCTTCTTCGAGGGCTCGCAGGGTATCGACGTCGAGGTCGTTGGTCGGCTCGTCGAAGAGCAGAACGTTGCCGCCGCTCTTGAGCAGTTTTGCGAGCTGAAGCCGGTTTCGTTCCCCGCCTGAGAGATCCCGCACCTTCTTCTGCTGATCGGGGCCGCGGAAACCAAACGACGCGCAATAGGCGCGTGAGTTCATCTCGCGCTTGCCGACGATGACGAGGTCTTTGCCGCCGTCCGAGATCTCTTCCCAGACGTTGAACTCGGCGTTTAAGGCCTCACGCGACTGGTCGACATAGGAGAGCGCAACGCTGTCGCCGATCTTGAGCGTGCCCGCGTCGGGCTTTTCCTGGCCCATGATCATGCGGAAGAGCGTGGTTTTGCCCGCGCCGTTCGGGCCGATGATGCCGACGATGCCGCCGCGGGGCAGGTTGAAGTTCAGATCGTCCATCAAAAGGTTGTCGCCGTAGGCCTTGCGCAGGCCCTTGGCTTCGATCACGAGATCGCCGAGGCGGGGCCCGGGCGGAATCGTGATTTCGCGGCGGTTGTCCTGCTTTTCCGCGGCCTGCTCTTCCGCGAGCAGCTCTTCGTAGTGGGCGAGGCGGGCCTTGCCCTTCGACTGACGGGCGCGTGGGGCCATGCGGATCCACTCGAGTTCGCGGTCGAGTGTCTTCTGGCGGCTTGACGTTTCCTTCTCCTCGAGAGCGAGACGGTTCTTCTTCTGCTCGAGCCAGCTCGAGTAATTGCCTTCCCACGGAATGCCCTGGCCGCGGTCGAGTTCGAGGATCCAGCCCGCCACGTTGTCCAGAAAGTAACGGTCATGGGTGATCGCGACGACCGTGCCCTTGTATTCCTTGAGATGGCGCTCGAGCCACGCGACGGACTCGGCGTCCAAGTGGTTCGTGGGCTCGTCGAGGAGGAGAAGGTCGGGAGCATCGAGGAGCAACCGACACAGGGCGACGCGACGTTTTTCGCCGCCTGACAGCTTGGTGACCTCGGCGTCGCCCGGGGGCAGGCGCAGCGCGTCCATGGCCATGTCGAGATGGGTGTCGAGGTTCCACAGATCCTGGGCATCGATCAGATCCTGAAGGCGCGAGAACTCATCCGCGGTTTCGTCGGCGTAGTTTGCGGCGAGTTCGTCGTAACGGGTGAGGATCTTCCGCTTCGCGGTGACCGCCATTTCCACGTTCTCTCGAACGTTCTTCGAGGCGTCGAGCACGGGCTCCTGAGGAAGGAAGCCCACCTTGACGCCCTGGGCCGCGAAGGCTTCGCCTGCGAAATTCTTGTCCTCGCCGGCCATGATGCGAAGGAGGGTCGACTTGCCGGCCCCGTTGGCGCCGAGGACGCCGATCTTGGCGCCTGGATAGAACGAGAGCCAGATTCCCATGAGAAGCTCTTTGCCCTGCGGCGTCACTTTGCGCAGGTCCTTCATTGTGAACATGTACTGGGCGGCCACGGTTCAAGTCTCCTCGGGGATTTGGGGGGCATGGCGATCTTTCGCGATCTGCCAGCCCGCGATACTCTCACATTCACCCCCTTGACCTTCTTGACCCCATGAAAACCCACGAATTCCTCCTGCGCACCGAAGTTCCGGCCGCCGCCTCTTCGGTCTACGACTGGCATATGAGGCGAGGCGCCTTTGAACGTCTCGCCCCTCCCTGGGAGGAGCCGGTTGTGATGTCGCCCTTCGCGCCTCCAACGGTCGGCGGTTCGGTGGAGCTGCACGTGCCGGTAGCCCCCGGCGTTCGCGTGGTGTGGATCTCGGACTTCGCGGAGGTTCGCGCGGGCGAGATGTTCCGGGACGTCCAGCGCACCGGCCCCTTCGATGCCTTCGATCACACCCACCGATTCGAACCGAAGGACGCACACTCGAGCGTGATGGAAGATCGTATCCGCTACGTTCTGCCCATGGGCGCCCTCGGCAATCTCTTCGGCTCGGGCTTGGTGGCGAAAAAGCTGGCCGCCACTTTCGCCTACAGACACCGCGTGCTCGCCA